>DATDJX010000574.1:0-16656 GCA_036520275.1 Asanoa sp. | reverse complement strand
CTTGAAAACCGGTAAGGGGAGAGATCCTCTTCGTGGGTTCGAATCCCACACCCTCCGCGCTCAACGATGCGGGCCACCGGGGCGACGGCCTCGCCGCCGGCGCCGACCCGGTGGGTCACCCACCTCTTGGCCCCCGCCGGGGTCAGCCACTGCCGCGGCCCGGTCCAGCGGGACCGCCCGGTCCAGGCAGGCGCCGGGCACCTGGGCTCCGGGCAGCGACAGATCCGCTTCCACCACGGCACGGTCGCCGGGCCGCCGAGCTGCGCGTCGCGCGGCACGTGCTGCAAACCGAACTGAGGCGTTCGCTGCCAGCGTCACCTCGATCGGACGGGCGACGTCCGACCCGACGCGGCTCGGCGCGTTGCATACCGTGCCCGACGCGCGTCCCGGCGTGATTGCGCGTCAGCGCCCGGCGGCCGCCTGGCGCGGCAGCGCCCGGCGGGCCTGTCGACGCGCCCAGCGCACCGCGCGGCGGGTCTGGCGGCGGGCGCGTTGCCTCAACGTGGCGACCGGCGGTCCTGGCGGCGGTGCGCCGAGCGGCTCCATCGGTTTCACCCGCGGCGGAGCCGGCTCGTCGACCGCGGCCTCGTTGCCGCGGAACGCCGGCCGCGGCTCGTCGCCTGCCTTGCGCACCCGGAAGGCGAACTGACCGCAGAACTGCAGCTTGCGGAGGTTGGTGTCCTTTGCCCGGCGCCGTCGTGCCGTGTCCTGCTGGTCGATCTCGGTGTTGAGCGGCGAGGCCTTGAACCAGGCGCTGTGTTCGGGCCGGCGACCGAACCACTGCCGCTGCACCAACGAGATGCCGTCGATGCCGGGCCGGACCTCCTCAAGCACCAGCCCGGCGTCCTCGGTCAGCACCTTGAACCCGTAGATGGTGTAGTTCCACAGGCTCCACGAGTGGTAGGGCTCCAGCTGCGACGTGCTGCCGATGAACACCCCGCCCGGCCGGAGCACCCGCTTGATCTCGCGCAGCAGCGGCTCCGGGTGTCGTACGTGCTCCATTACCTGGTTGGAGTAGATCAGCGGGACCGAGTTGTCGGCGAACGGCAGGTTGACGCCGTCGTACAACAGGACCTGTTCGTTGGGGACCTGCGTAGCGTAATCGGACTGCATGATGTCCACGCCCACCCACCGGATGTCCGGCTTGTACCGCTTGGCGAACCCGGCCGAGGCGCCTTTGCCGCAGCCGAGGTCGACCATGAGCGTGGGGGCGTCGGGCGCCATCATCGCGCCGCGGAGGTAGTCCTGGGACAGGTATTGCCGAGCGTGGTCGTCCGGGATCTGATCGCCGACCAGGTGCAGGAGGGAGCTCACGCCGCGATCATAGAAGCAGCGGCTTGCCGCCGGCTGACCCAGGTCCGAGGACGTATGGGTCTGATACGGACGGTACAGAGCATTGGTGCGGCACGTGGTCGCGCACCGGCGAGCAGGACCGCCCGATCGCCCTCCAATTGGTGGTCTGGCTGGCACATCCGCCCCGCCGGGCGCCGCGAGCGTACGGGAAAATAGCGCCGCGGTTGACGCGGCGTCTACTGTGATCGGCGAACCCACCGCATGGAGCAGCCATGAGCCTGCAGCACACAGCCGGTCAAGCGGCCGCCGAGACCGCCGAGTCCCGGGCCGACACGCCCTGGACCAAGACCGACCACGCTGCAGCCGTCAACCGTCGCCGGTGGCACCTCGTCAAACGGGCACTACGCTGGGTCGCTATCGGCGCAGCGGGGGCGTGGCTGGTCGCGCCGTTCGTCGCTTACTTCACGCTCTGAGTGGCTACGGGTCGCTGAGCAGCGCCCGGTAGTTGCTGCGAAAGATCCGCTGCCCCGCAAGCCGGAGCGACGCATCACGGATGACTGGGGGCAGGTTGCGGGTGCGGTCGCGTCGATGGGTCTGTGTCTGGACGAACCCGACGCGGGGCCGGCGGCGCGCCTCGAACTCGTCGAGCGGCCGGCCGGTGGCGATCGTTTCGGCTAGGACGAGGCCATCCTCCAGCGCCATCCCGACGCCTTCGGCCATGTTGGGCGACATCGCATGGGCGGCGTCGCCGACCAGCACGATTCGGCCGGCCACCCACGGCCTTTGGACAACCTCCTGGATCGGAGAGAAGTAGGGCGGATCTCCGTTGGCCAGGCGCTCTCGCACGATCGTGGGGACCGGCTCGGCGAACTCGGCGCATTGCTCGGCCAACTTCGCCGGATCGCCGCCGGTCGGGTCGATCGCGGCCGAGGCGTTGACGTCGGCGTAGCAGTAGATCCGGCCACTACCCAACGGGATCATGAGGAAGGCCGTGCCGCGGCCGAGCTGCACCGTCCACGCCGAGATCTCACCAACGCCCTCGACGAGGAAGCGCCAGCCGGCCTGTCCTAGGAACCGGGGCGCGGCGCCCCCGAAGACGACGGTACGGACCCAGGAGCGCACGCCGTCCGCACCGACCACGAGGTCGTAGTCGCCGGTCGAGCCGTCGTCGAAGACCGCATGGACCAGTGGCCCCTGTTCATCAAGCGCGGTGACGGTCGTGCCCTGCCGAACCGGGATCCCCGCGCGCAGCAGCTCGTGCAGGCCGCCGTGGCTGATGGCCGCGCACGGCCCGGTTGCACCCCAGACGGCGGGCAGGTCGACATCGAGCAGTACGCGGCCGCGGTGATCGAGGAACCGTTGCCGGGTGATCTCGCAAGCACGGTCGAGCAAGGCGGCCTGGAGCCCGAGCACGCCCAGCGCCCGGACCGAGTTGGCCGGCAGGTACACCCCCGCACCCTGATGCGGCCAGGCAGCGGCGCGTTCGACCACGTCGGGCTGGATGCCCCGCCGGAGCAGCGCCCGGGCGGTGGCCAGGCCGGCGATGCCACCGCCCACCACCAGGACTCGTCGCGGGTCGCGCATCTCGGCCCTCCTGGATTGCCGAGCCGGACCTTCGCGTTACGTTCGCATCGTAGCCGCCTCAACCGCGGCCATGCTCATCCCTGGCCGGACCGGACGGGACAGAAGGCTCCGCGTCGGACGAGCACCACAGAAGGGCGCGGTGCGAGCATCCACCGGAGCGGCTGCTCGTGACGGCGACCACCTGCGGCGACGGAGACCATCCGAGGCGCGCTGGGCGGAGCGCTCGGGCCGACCACCTCAGAGGCCGGCGAACGACACACATCGACCGAGGGTACGGAGCGCTCCGGCGCTACGCTGCGCTTGTGACGGACGCCGTCGCCGCCCTTGATCGCGGACGGGAAGCCTTTGGCCGGGCGGCCTGGCGCGAGGCGTTTCTCGCGCTGTCTGAGGCGGATAGCGCGGCCGCTCTATCGGCGCGCGATCTCGAGACCCTGGGTCGGTCCGCGTACATGGTGGGTGACACGGATGCGTACGTGACCGCCTTCGAACGTGCACACCGGGCGCACCTCGAGACGGGCGACACGCTACCCGCGGTCCGGGTCGCGTTCTGGATCGGCCACAGCCTGCTGTTCCGCGGTCAGGCCGTGGCCGCTGGCGGTTGGTTCGCTCGCGCGCAGCGGCTGTTCGACGAATGCGCCGCGGACGGAGCCGAGCGGGGCTGGCTGCTCGTACCCGCCTGGTTGCGGCAGATGGGGACTGGGGACTACGAGTCGGGCTACGCGACGGCGGGCGAGGCCGCGGACATCGCCCGTCGGTTCGGCGACGCCGACCTGCTCTGGCTCGCCCTCGGGGAGCAGGGACGTGCCCTGGTGAACATGGGCCGGGTCGCGGACGGGCTGCGACTGGTCGACGAGATGTTCGTGGTCGCCACCGAGGGCCAGTTGTCGCCCGTGGTCACCGGGATCGTGTACTGCAACACGATCGCGTACTGCGTTGATGGGTATGCCTTCGCCCACGCACGCGCGTGGACCGAGGCTTTGACCCGATGGTGCGACGCCCAGCCGGAGATGGAGGAGCACCTCGGCTTCTGCCTGGTGCACCGGGCCGAGCTGCATCACCTGAGCGGTTCCTGGGCGATTGCCTATGAGGAGAGCGCGCGCGCCGCCGCCACGCACACCGCGGGCCAGCTCAACCAGTTGGTTCGCGGCAAGGCGGCCTACGTGCAGGGTGAGATGCATCGTCTTGCGGGCGACTTCGCACCGGCCGAGAAATCCTTCCGCGAAGCGAACGCGCTCGGATACGAACCCCAGCCCGGCCTTGCCCTGCTACGCCTTGCGCAGGGCAACCCCGATTCCGCCGCCGCGGCGATCCGGCGTGCCATCGGTGAATCGACGCACATGCTGCGCCGCGCGAGCCTGCTGCCCGCCTTCGTGGAGATCACCCTCGCGGTCGGCGAGTTCGACCGGGCCCGGGCCGCGGTGGACGAACTCGAGGCGATCGCGTCGACCGTCGGTGACGCCGTCGCGGCGATGGCGGCATGTGCGAAGGGTGCGCTCCTGGTGGCGCGCGAGGAGCCGGGAGCAGCGTTGATAGCGCTGCGATCCGGGATGGAAATGTGGCAGCGTCTGGAGGTCCCGTACGAGGCAGCCCGCGCCCGGGTTCTGATCGGCCTGGCGTGCCGGGCGGTCGGCGATCACGACACCGCCGGGCTCGAACTGGACACCGCTCGGGCAGTCTTCGGTCAGCTCGGCGCGAAGCCTGATCAAGCGCGGGTCGTTGCGCTGGTCGGTCGCGAAGGCACGAACGATCGGCTCACGGCGCGCGAGATCGAGGTGCTGCGTCTGGTGGCGTCCGGGAAGTCGAACAGCGAGATCGCGGCCGCGCTGGTCATCAGCGACCACACCGTGGCACGCCATCTGCAGAACATCTTCGGCAAGCTCGGGGTCTCCTCGAGAACCGCGGCGGCGGCCTACGCCTTCGAGCACCGCCTATCCGGACGCAACTACTGATTTCTCACCATCCTCGGGCGTGCCAAGTTGGTCAGTTCCGGCGATGATCGGTGCCGCCGCGGCTTCGTACGGTCGTCGTGTCCAAGCCCAACGAGTAAAGGAGAAGGCCATGTACGTCGTCGTTCAGCACACGTTCCTCAATCCCCCCGAGGCGTTCTCCCGCGGCGAGAAGCTCATCAAGAACGAGGGAGCTCCGGACGGCACCACAGGGCTGCAGTTCTACCCGGCGCGGGACGGGTCGGGCGCGACGTGCCTGTGGCAGTCGAACAGTGTCGCCGACGTGCAGCGGTACGTCGACGACACGCTCGGTGACTCAAGCCGCAACCTCTGCTACGAGGTGGACGCGGCCAACGCGTTCGCTCGTCAGCCGCTGGGGATCTCCGAGCAGTCGGCGCTCGTCGCGCAGTAGGCGCGTCGGGTCAAGGCTCGCCGAGGGCGACCGCGAGGATCGCGGTGCCCGGCGTGGTGGGATGACGGAACCCGACCTCTGGTGGATCGGGTCAACCCATCACGATCTTCCCGTCACCAGAGGTCTCGGTGCGTCGGTCTGCCACTTCCATGATCACTCGATGTCCTCACCCACATCCGCGGGCTGCGCGCCCGGTTCTCCGATGGCGTGGCGATCACCGAACCGGTCCGGGCCGCGATCACCGCGGTCACCGACTGGATCCCCGCCCTGGACCCCACGGCGGGCTGGGCGACGGCGCCCAGCTCGCCGAGCTGACCGATCTGCTCGAGCCCGCAGTGCGCCCGGCGTTCCCGGCCGGCACTCGGCTGATCGTGCGCCGGGAACGCCCGCATCCCGGCGCACAACTGTCCCTGTTCGACACCGTCGACGGCAGCCGCCACCAGGTGTTCGCCACCGACACGCCGCACGGCGGTACGCCGATCCGGTTCCTCGAGGTCCGGCACCGTGCGCACGCCCGGGTCGAGATGCGGTAAGGCCACCGGGGTCGGCCGGTTCCCGTCCCGCCGGTTCGGGATCAACGCCGCCTGGCTCGAACCCGCCATGACCGGCGTCGACCCTGCTCGCCTGGACCCAGGCCCTGCTGCTGGACGGCGACCTCGCCGCGGCCGAGCCGAAGAAGCTGCGCCACCGGCTGCTGCACGTCGCGGCCCGGGTCACCCGCACCTCGCTGCGCATCGCCGAGGGCTGGCCCTGGGCCGACGACCTTGTCCGCGCCTTCACCCGGCTGGCCACGCCGCCGCAACCCGCTACCTGGTAACCGTCCCAGATCCTGACAGTCCACAACGGACACCCTTGGAGAGATCCGGCCACCCCGTACCGGCCGACGTCAGCCGTCACCAGGAACCCAACCACCCGACCAACGGAGGTCATCGGTCACTCCACCGCTTACCGAAAGGCGGAGGCCAGGCGATCATGTCGATCTGTCCGGGTTGGGGACGAATACGACGCAGCACAAGCCGGGCTGAACGTCGAGGACTGGCCGCAGTGTGACGGCGCCGGAGCCACGACGTAGTCCGTCGGCTATTGCCAGGTTGGTCCCGCAGACCAGGGGTCGGTGCGCGTTGGCAACCGCATCGAAGGGGCAGTTGCGCAGGCGGATCGTTCCCGTTTTGTCAGTGACAGGTTCGTAGCCGCCCGCCGTCAGCGCGGCGGTGAGTCGCTTGGCGGGTGTTCCTCGCCGCTCCATCCCGCCGAGTTGCTCGCCCAGCTCGCGTGCTGCTTCCTCGAGCGGGGCGGGTACCGACGTGTCCCCAACCCGCTCGAGCGCTGAGGCGAACAGTTGTGCAGCACGCTCGTAGCGGCGCTCGGGCAGCGCGACGCTGAACTCCCGGCCGGCGCGCCAGTACACACGCGCCGGCCGACCGGCGCCCGGGCCGACTCGGCCGGTGAGGCGGCGATACCCGCCTTCGAGTAGTCCGGCGGCGGCGAGGCGGTCGAGATGGAAGGTGGCCAGCGCCCGGGTGATGTTGAGCGCGTTGGCCGCCTCCTCGCGGCCCACCGGACGAGCCTGGGCGACCACCCAGTCGTAGAGGTCACGGCGGACCGGCTCGACCAGTTGACCGAGCGCGACGAGATCTCGGTCCCTGGCTTCGGTCATGGTCGACACTCTATCAACTAGGGATGCTAGCGATACAGTTGACAGTTCTGGTGGAGCAGGTGTATCACTAGCGTATGCTAGCGATAGAGCGGGCGACCCGCGTGCCGGTCGAGCTCGAACGCTTTCCGGTTGGAACGCCAGCCGCCCCGCATGGCTGTTCCAACGGGTGTGACCGCGGCGTGGCGCCGGCCGGCGACGCCACCGGACCAGATCAACCTGGCGGGCGTGCGCGATGGGTCCGATCGCGCTGCTCATCGACGCTGGTGCCCCTTGCCGGTTTGTCGGTTCCGCTCAGCGCTGTCCGCGGGTGCCGCAGGCTCTTGGCGCGGACCCCCGCCTCGGCAGGCACCCTTTCCAGACGTCCGCGTCGGATGTCGGCGACATGATCAGGCTTCTCGTCGTCGACGAGCACCCCGTCGTTGGCGAAGGCATCCGCGCCATCCTCACCGCCGACCCCGACGTCTGCGTTGAAACGGTGACCGATGTCCACGCCGCCCACTCGGCACTTGACGCTCGCCACCACGACATCGTGGTCTGCGAGGTCCGGTTGCAGGGACGCAATGCCGGGCTGGAGCTGTTGCGGCGCCGGCGCATGGACGGCCCGGCCTTCATCATGTTCAGCGCGCACTGCATCCCCAGCCTCTACGCCGAGTCGGTTGAACGCGGCGCCGCAGGTTTTCTGGCGAAGACGGCGACGCGAGACAAGATCATCCAGGCGATCCGGGACGTCGCGCACGGACGGAAAGCCATCTCCGCGGCCGCGCTGAACGGTGCCCGTGTCGCGCGTCGCCGACCGGCCCCGCGCGAGCTCCAGATCGTGGCTCTGGTCGCGGCGGGTGCCACGAACGCGGAGGTCGCGCGCCGGCTAGGGATCGGACTGCCCACCGTCGAGGGCGTCCTGCGGCGGTTGTTCGACCGCTACTCCGTTGCGAATCGCACGGCGCTGGCGCGGCTGGCCGACGGTGAGGGATGGCTACTCGACCTCATTACCTAGCCCGCACCCGTCGGTGCCAGCCCCGGTCGCGCGACAACCCGATGTCATGGTTTTCATCGACGCGCACAGGGCGTCAGCGCCGGTACCGTCCCACAGCGTGCCCACAGGCCCATGAGTGGAGGTTGCTCAACCATGACCGAGCCCAGCCTGTACGAACGACTTGGCGGCGTATTCGCCATCGCCGCGGTCGTCGACCATTTCAGCGACGCCGTGGTACAGAACGCCATCGTCGGTCAGCGATCGGAGAACCCGGCCCTGCGCGAATGGCACACCAACAATCTGGGCAGACTGCCCGGGCTCAAGTTCATGCGCACCCTGTGGGTGTGCGCTGTGGCGGGCGGACCCTTCCAGTACTCCGCGACGCGGCCCGGTAGCACCGTGCTGGGTCTCGAGGAAGCCCATCGCAACCTGCGGATCTCTCCTGCCGAGTTCGACGAGGTTGCGGCCGAGCTCGCGCGCACCCTGGGGTCCTTCAACGTGCCCGACGAAGAGAAGCAGCAGGTGCTTGTGCGTTCGCGGCGCACAAGAACGAGGTGACCGAGGGATACGTGGCCGCGGCCGGCGGCTGACGCCCGATCGAGGCGACGCCTGGCACCGCTCGGCGGCGCCCAGTCCCAGCCGGACTTGCGTCGGGGGGAACCCGCCAGCCTCCTGGCGACAGAAACCTGCCCAGCGCCGTAACCCGAACCCGACACACTGGTCCACGGCAGCTCCTGACTGTCCGTCCCGAAACGGCCTCCGCTGTCCGCGACGCCGGGCATCGCAGGTTCTCTATGAGGAAACCTCCGCGGCAGCTGCACGCTGCTGACCGACGCCGACGTTACCTCGGCGCGCTCGCGGTCGGAGCTGGCAGTTCTGCGTTCGTCGCGTCGTTCACCCCTGTTCGCTGCTGACGACGGCGTCCGGAACCTCCGCGAAGCTGATCCAGACGTCGTTGCCACCGGACCCTTAGGTCGTGGGTTCGCCGTTGTGGCCGGTGCCGAACGTGCAGTGGCCGGCCGTGACGACAATGGTGGGACTGACAAGGGTCCCGGTGCAGGTGAACCAGCCGCTCGGATCGTCGAAACGCGGGTGGATCGCGGTCGGGTCGTAGAAGCGCAGCTGACCGACGTACGGATGGGCGTGCCTGGTCATCAGATGGAGCCGCGGGTGCGCCAACCGCGACCCGGTCCACGCCGTCGATGAGCGCCCCTACGACCCTCGGCCTGTCTGGTGCCGGATTCGGGACGAGGCCGAACCGGGTGAGATCGACGCCGTGCTCGGCGGCTGCCACCATGCCGAGCCCGGACATCACCACGACGCCGGCCCAGGCGCCGTCGTGCGCGGCGGCACCGATGAGCGCCAGCAGGAATGAGGGTGAGCCGTGGACGCCGATGACGGCTCCCCCGCGAAGCCGTCCCACGGCAGAAGGTCGGCGATGCGCGGGTGCGTGGGCAGATATCTGATCGTCTCCCGGTGGTGAGGTCGTCGACCCGGCGGACAGGCCTGCATCTGGCGGACGACAGCATGCCGTCCAGTCAATTCAAGCGTGGGGTCCGCCGTGCTTCCCGCTTTCCCTGGTGCTGACGGGGATCGTTCGTGTGCGGAGGCCAAAGGAGGGAAGGCCAGAACACATCTGCGACTACTGGGGTTTGAGTGGGTGATTTCAAGGTGTCCGACGCGCTGAATTGCCGAGATGAGTGTCTCAGCCCGCCCTCCCTGCGTCCTGAGACCCGACACGTGTTGTGTCCTGGTAGGCGCTTGACAGTCGTGTCCCCGATGTTTTACATGATCGATGTCGAATCCTTGATGGCTTGATAGGTGCGGGCACCGCCTGCTCGAGAGGCTGGGATCGGCGCTGGTGACGGTTGTCCATCGTGGAGCAGCGGTACCGGGCCGTTTTGGATGCGCGAACCGGGTCGACGAGCACAGATGTCGCTACGCATTCGGCGGGAACCACGGCCCAGCAGGGTTGACCAGCCGGGTACGGTACACCAGACGGCGAACCCCTGTGACCTGAGCCGGCCCGGGACACTTTTACATCCGCGCGGCTCGCCGCCTGCCGGCTTTGGAGGATACCTATGAAGATCGGCGCGCCTCGGTTTCTCCGGAGATCCATATCACTCGCCCTGGCCGGCATTCTCGTTGCGGTGCTGGCGGCGTGCACAGGCCGTGGCGGCGGACAGCTGCCCATTGCCAGCCCGCTGTTCACCGGCCCGGCGACGTTCGGGTTCAGCTTCAGCTGCGAGCGCTCGTCCGGCAGCACGAATCCGAATGCCCCGGCCGGTCAGCTCCGTATCCGGCTCTCCTACGCCGACCACGGCAGCAATCCCATCGGCTCGCGGTTCTCGATCCAAGGGGTCGCCGACCCGATCGACCCGGTCCTGGAGTCCGCCATCTGCATCGGTCAGAACCCGCCGCCCGGCGGGAGCGAGCTGATCTTCCTGGGCCGCTATCGGCTGACGAGTCCGGCGCCAGCCGGCTTCCCCAGTTCGTGCCCGACGCACGAAGCGCTTACCACCTCGTGGTGCCGATTCGAAGTGATTGTGCGGGACAACGACCAGGACTACCCCCGGTCGGTGGGCGACTTCTTCTCGATCAAGCTGTCGACGGTTACGGACAGCCAAATCACGGAGTTCCCCGCCGGGACCGTGTTCTACGCGCGGGCCGGTCTGGTGGAAGGCGGCAATATCACCATTGATTGACATCCGCGATCAATCGCCCGGCCGGGGTGGCTCGTTCGTCGCTCGTCGCGCCGCCGGGCCTTCTCGCCGAGCTGAAGACATCCCATGAGCTTGTGGTGTCAACCAGCGATGTGTAGATCTTGTTGCTGGTGTGCCGATGCGGTGGTTTCGTCGCAGGTTCTGCCAGTCTTGAGGCAGCCGTGCAGGATGCCGACGGGGCGGTTGCCGGGTTGGCGGAGCGCCGCGAATGCTTGGCGGTTGAGCGCGTCGATGAGCCGGATGTTGTGCGCGTAGCGGGCCAGCACCCGGACTTTCTTGCCGGATTGGCGGGTGATCGGGCCGATTGCGGCGTAGGTCTTGCGGGCTTTGGCGGCGACGTAGCGGGTGGTGTCGTCGCCGAACTCGGCCAGCACTTGGGCGCCGAGCACCCCGCCCAGGCTGGCTGAGGTAGATCTCAGCGTCCGGATCGCTGCCTGGGCACGGACCGTGGCCGGGTACGCGCCGGCCACCATCGGCGGCTAGTCCAGCTGCCGGCTGCGCAAGCTGGTCTGGATCTTCTTGGCCTTGGGCGGCATGTCGCGGCGGCGGGCCTGCTTCAGCGCGACGGCGATCCGCGCGGTCGACAGCCGGGCCGCCGACACCGGGTCGAGCGGCCGGCCCAGCACCTCCAACACGTCCGGGGCGGCGAGGCCGTCGAAGGCGAGCTGGTCGGCGGCCTATCCGGCCGTTGATCAGCAAGGCGGTGATCGTCGGCGTGATACAGGGATGGCCGGTGCGTCAGGCCGCGTGGCGGTACTCGTGGAAGAGCCCGCCAAGCACGTCGACGCGTTTCAACGCGCCGGGCGACAAGCTGGTCACAGTCGCAGTCAGGGCCGGTACCGGAACGTCGAGATCGCTGCCACGCTGGGGACGACGTTTTGCCGTACCAGGATGTCGGGCGAGGACGCGCTGGAGACGCCGCTGGTTCGAGATCAATGTCCAGTCCAGACACTCGGCTCGACCCGCGGGATCCACAGTGGATGGGAGTGTTGCACCAAAGAGGACCTCGCCGACCCCTTGACGGCCGTCATCCTCACCTGCGGCGGCGCTCTCCTGCCCGACAGCAGCCACGCGCTCGCGCACACCACCGGGCAGCCGCCGTTCATTCCGGCCCGGCCGGACCTGGCCGCCGCCGACGGCGTGGTCACCCTGACTGGCCGGCCCATTCAGCACGCCGAGCCACCGATCCTGCCGACGATCCGGCCGCGCGCCCCGACCTCGTCCGGCCGGCCTTGCTCCTACTCGCCTCGCTGGCCCTGCTCGCGTTCACGCTCGCCGGCATGTGGACCACCACGTGGCCCGCACCGTGGCGAACGTCGCAGCCGCGGCCAGCATCGCCACCAGCCGGCTCATCACTTCGGCTTCGTCGCCGCCGTCATCTGGTGGGCCGCCACCGCCGTCGCACGCACCGTGCACGCGGGGCATCCAGCCAATCCGACACCGGCTCGGCCAGCTGATCGCCACCCCGCAGCGGTAGCCCGGGCATATCCGTGGCACCGGCGGTCCGCCGATGTGTTCCCTCACGCTCAATTACCGATGTGCGTGTGTTGCCTTCAGGATGTTGGTTTGATGCCGGTCGGCGTTCGAAGGCAGGACCTTTGGCCCACCTTCGGGCTGGTTGAACGGACCTACGGTGGTTGAAGAGGGCGGGTGCTCACGCCTCCTGCGCGGGCCGCAGATCCTGCTCTGGGGAGTCCGCCATGACCTACGCTACGCAGAGCATCGAGTTGCCCGCCGCGGCCTCGAACGCGCAGCTCGCAACCAGCCGCAGCCACCGAATCGGCAGAGACCTGACTCCGCTGACGTGGCTAGTCGCCGCGTTCGCCTTGACCGCGTCCTTGGTCGGGCTAGTCGTTGACGGCATATACGCCGGCGCTGTGTCCACCGCTGAGATGTTGCGCGGCTTCGACGTGGTCACGCCATCGTCGTCGTGCCGAGCCTGGTCGTCGCGGGGGCATCTCGCTCGGCGTGGCTCCGTCGCAGCACGACTCGTCACCGCCGGCCTGCTTGCCTACCTCGTCTACACCTACGCGTACTACCTGTTCGGAACGGGATTCAACGACCTATTCCTGCTGCACGCAGCGGTCTTTGCCAGCGCTCTGTTTGCGCTCCTGCTGGCCATCACGACCATCGACGTCACGTCCACTACAGTCAGGTTCAGGCCCGACACGCGGGCTCGCAGCATCGCGGGCATCCTCGGCGTACTGGCGGTCGGCCTGGGCGCCATGTGGGTCTACGTCGCCGTGAGCAACGCCGTCACTGGCAGGGTGCCCGCTGGCAGCCAGTTGGTGGAGACTGACACCGTCGTGCACCTGGGCATGGCGCTCGACTTGGCCTTGCTGGTGCCGCTGTACGCCGCGGCGGCGGCGCTGCTCTGGCGACACGCCGCCTGGGGTTACGTGCTTGCTGCGGTTGCCCTGATCGCCGGCGTTCTGCACCAGCTCAGCTACATCGTGGCCATGCCCTTCCAGGTCGCGGCCGGCGTCCCTGGGGCCGTGTCTTACGACCCGATCGAGCCCGTGATCGTGCTGCTATACCTTGTCGCAACGGCGCTCCTGCTCCATGGCGCACGACGCGCCCCCACGGTGCAGGACGGCGGATAGCGGTGAGCCGCATCGAAGGACTGACAACGTTCACCCGGTCGCCCGAAGAGATGTTCGACTTTCTGGTGCCAGCAGGCGCGTGCTGGCCGCCGCCGGTTGGTGGGTTCCATCGGTCCTAAATGGGGGCTCGTGCTGCCTTCCTGCTGCCCCGCCGGCGGCACCTGGCTTACAAGCTCTGCGCGGTGCGCCCGCGGGCTTTCACCTACGTCGCTGTGCTCGGGACTGTTTCCGGGCTCCCGTGTCTGCGGTCACATCCCACGCCCGTTGCCGTCGCCGTTGCTGTCGGTGCCGTGACCGCTTGCCGGCGTCATGGCGGGCTGTCATGGAAGCCCGGCCCGGCGTGCGGTCGGTGCCGAACTACATCGGGCCGGGCCGGCCACTTGGCGCTGGCGCGGCCGTGTTGCCGTACGGCGATCCCAGCACGGTCAGCTTGGAAAGCATCTCCGCGCTCATACCGGCTGACATGCGGCTGCTCGGGTGCCGGCGACCGGTGCCCGCTGACGCCAGCGTAGAACCGCACGTGACCGTGAGCGCTCCCCCGATCGGGCACGCGAATGGCACGCGGCGCGTTGGATGGCGCGTCACACGAGCGTCCCTGCGGGGTGCGACGGCGACAGGGCGTCGTCGGTGAACCGGCGCCACACGGTCGCGGTCAGCGCGACCATGCCGACGGCGGCCATCCAGAACGGGGCCGTCAACGTCGTGGCGTCGGCCACGAAGCCGCCGGCGAGGGTGCCCAGGGCGGCACCGCCCATCGCGAGTAGCCCGAACACGCTGCCGACGCGGCCGCGCAGCCGATCGGGCACCAACCGCTGCTGGAGCGACGCGGTGATGACCCCCCAGACCATGGCGTGCACGCCGAAGACGACGAGGGTGGCGGCGGCGACCACCGGCGAACGGGTCACGGCGAGGATCAGCTCGGTCGCGGTCTCAATGACTAGGCCGGCGCGCAGCAGGACGCCCGGCCCGAAGCGGTCGCGTAGCCGCGGGGCCAGCCATGTGCCGGCAAGGCCGCCCAGCGCCCAGACCGACAGCAGCGTGCCGAAGCCGACCTCGTCGAGGCCGAGCCGACGCTGCGCGTACAGGACCAAGGTGGCGAAGGCGGCGCAGAACAGCACGTTCATCACGCACAGGCAGATGGCCAGCAGCCGGATGGGCGGCCGGTGCCACAGGGCTCGCAGACCCTCGGCGATGTCGGCGCGGAGGCTGTCGCGACCGCTTGCGGCCGGGTCGCGCGGCTGTGGCCGCCAGCGCACGGCCGCGAGGAGCGCCGCCGCCACCAGGAAAGTCATCGCGTCGAACCCGAATGGCACGGCCGCGCCGGCGACGAAGAGGTACGCGCCCAGGGGCTTGGCGGCGAGCTGATTGCCGACCACGAACGTGGCCATCAGCCGGGCGTTGGCCCGCTCCAGCTGCGCATCGGGCACCAGCGTGGGCACGATCGCGGCGTACGCCGTGTCGACGAGCGTCTCGCCGGTGCCGAGCAGAAAGAACACGGCGTAGACCAGCGGGATTGTGACGTTGTCGGTAGCCACGGCGGCGGCCAGAGCGGCGAGCGCGGCGGACCGGCCAAGATTGACCACGACAATGAGGCGGCGGCGGTCGAGCCGGTCCACGTACGCGCCGCCGACGAGCGCGAACAGCAGCCAGGGCAGCTGGTGCGCGAACGCCGCGCCCGCGACCAGACCGGGATCGCCGGTAAATTGCGCGACAAGCAGCGGGCCGGCGATCATGGTGACGCCGTCGCCGACGTTCGAGACTGCGCTGGCGGTCCACACCTTGGCGAAGTCTGGACCGAGCGGGGTGCGGGCGGGCAAAGGCGTCTCCTCGACGAGCTCGAGCGGATTGTCCCGCATCCGGGGAGCGGCCTGCACCCGATTTCGTCGTCAACCGAAAACCCGGATTCTGCGAATGACGGTCCACGCCGGTGCCGCCGGACGCGGTGTTCGGATTCGTCACCCGCTCCAGCGTGGTTGAGGTATACCGCGACGACTGTTCCACGGCCAACGACCTCCGCCATCGCTCCCGGTGCGCAGAAGTCGATCGCCCGGGAGCGGCGGCGGCGCCAGTTCGAGCTGGACATTCTCGGCCAAGTCCTCACCGCCGTGGAAGAGACCGACCTTCTCGACGACATCGAGTTCCACCGGGGAAGCTGCGCAGGTACCAGCGATCTGGTCCCCGATGTACTCAAGCGGCAGCGCGAAACTTAGCGCCGAACACGGCGAGTTCATTGACCGGCTTGGCGATGATCCGTCCAACGCGAGCTTTGTGCCCGAGATCGACCGGTGCAGGATGAGCATCATGCCGCTACCCGCGAAGCTAGGGACAGTGTGCGTCGGCGGCTGGTGAAACGACGGCTGACTGTCAGGCAGCGTCAACTCTCCTTGACCTCGAGGCAACCGAAAGGTCTGCGCGGCCTTGTCTGGCATCCCTGTCTTCCTGTGGTTTCAGTCCGTGGACGTCCATGGCTGTCCGCCCGTGATCATCAACTAGAGGCGAGGGTTCGTGAACTCGTGGAATAGACGGCTGCAAAACGCGGCATTGCGTCGCGTAGCGATGCGCAGCACCTTGACCGTGGAGGGGCGACCCCGCACGTTGCGCCGCCTGCCCGCCCCGGCCGGCCCAACCCACCGACCCGGCGGGAGTGCGGCGACCAGACCCCAGCCCGCCCGACCGGCCGCCGGGCACTCCTCGAATACGACCCCCGCGCTCTCGTTTGCACACGTCCTGTCCCCCGTCGACTGATGCGCGACACTCGTCCGCCAGGTGATCTGCCGCATTGATCATTTCGGCACGCTGAGCCCCGGCGGCTCCGCGGGACGTCGGGACTCGGGGAGGCCGGGATTGGCACCGATTGCCTTGTCGGCGGCACCAGCGGGCGGGTAGGGGTTCATGGGGTCGAGGTGGAGACCGCCGCTGGGCAGGTTGGTGCTGCCGTGCCGATGCGGTGCAGCCCAGCCGCCTCCCGGGCGAACCGGGCGTAGAGGCTGAGCACGCCGCCGGACGGCGGTTTACCCACGCGATGAACGCGTCGGCGGCTTCCGGCTTAGCTCAGCTTGGACCTGATCTCGTCGCCCGTGTTCATCGCGTCGCGCAGAATCACACCGGCCTCCGACGAGGCAAAGCCGCACCTGATGGCACTATCTAGCTTTCGCTCCGCGGCCTGTCAACGCCGGCCGAAAACTGACCCCCTGGCGCCGGTTGAATTTCGACCCCCTCGTAACAGTTGATCTTTAGTCGTCGGTTGGTCCGGCGGCGGGGACGCGGCCGAGGTCGCGGTCCTTGAGCCGGTAGCTGTCGCCCTTGAGCGCGATGACCTCGGCGTGGTGGACGAGCCGGTCGATCATCGCGGCGGCGACGACGTCGTCGCCGAACACCTCGCCCCAGCGGCCGAACACCTTGTTGCTGGTGACGATGAGGCTGGCCCGTTCGTACCGGGACGAGACGAGCTGGAAGAACAGGTTC
>DATDJX010000573.1:0-49118 GCA_036520275.1 Asanoa sp. | reverse complement strand
GGTGACTTCCCCCGTGCCGCTTGAGGAGCGCGCCGGGCGCGCCGATCTGTGGGAGGCCACCGCAGCCGAGTGAGAGCGCCTGGCCGACGAGCGGGAACGGCTGGCAGACGAACGGGATTCACTGGCTGACGACCGGGAGCGGCTGGCGGATCGGCACGAAGCGGGGCTGGAGCGGCGGGACGAAGACGATTTGCAGCAATGCCGCCTGTCCGACGAGGACGGCGACGACTCGGCGGAGCTCGCGGCGCGGATGGCCGCCGTGAGGCGGGCGGAGGCCGCCGTACAGCGAGCCGAGGCCCAGTTGGTACGGGCCAGCCTGGCGGCCAGCCGGATGGATGCGCGGGCGGACCGGCGCGCGGCAGAGTGCGAACGCACGACGGCCGCCGAGCAGCGCATCGCAGGAGTGGATGTCGTGGGCCGGGCATGGCTTGCGGACCGCCGTGACTTCGTCGCGGTCGACCGTGAACGGCTTGCGGAGGAACGCGACAGGTTGGCAGACCGACGGGACGAGACGGCTGACGCGCGGGAGCGCTTGGCAGACGCGCGCGAGCTCGACGCCCTGGAACACGTGCGGCGCTCGGAGCGGCGGCCGCCGACCGGCCGTCAAGCCGACCGGACCCGGCACGCCACGGAGCAGGAACGCGCCGAGATCGGCGACCGGCGGGCCTGGGGCGAGGCCGAGCGACGCCGCGTAGCGGCAGCCCGCCGGTCCGCCGCTAATGGACGCGCCAGCGCATCGGCGCGGTGGGGTCCACAGCCGTACGGACCAATGCTCGTCGCAAGCTTCGCCGACCTGGCCACGCAGCTGTTCGGTTCCGACGACCTGACCGACGTGCTCCCACGAATCCTCAAGTTCACGGTCGACATGGTGGCCGGCTGCGACTGGGCGAGCGTCACGCTGTGGCGGCACGGACAGGTGGTCGACACGCTGTCCCACGGCACGGTCGCAGCCGAACTCGATGACATCCAGTTCGCGTTCGGCATCGGTCCAGGCCCCGACGCCTTGCGCAACGCGGGCAAGGTTTACGTTCCCGACCTGGCCGAGGCGTCGTGGTGGCCCGTGCTCGCCGCCACGGCAGCCGACCTCGGCGCAACCAGCGCGCTCTGTCATGGTCTGTTCGTCCACCACCCGGCCCAGTGGTCGGCGGTGGGAACGCTCAACCTCTACGGCGGCACGCCGGACGCATTCAGCGACACCGATCAGGAGTTCGCCACGATCCTGACGGCGTACGTGGCGGTCGCCGTCGCGGCCAGCTACCGGCGCGACGAGATCGACCGCCGGGAAGCCGCGCTGCACCGCAGTCTGAGCACCCGCGACGTCATCGGCCAGGCCAAGGGCATCCTGATGGAACGGCAACGACTCTCCGCCGGTGAAGCCTTCGACGTGCTGCGCAGGGCCTCCCAACGCCTGAACCGCAAGGTCGCCGACGTGGCTCGACGCCTCACCGAGACGGGGGAACTCCCGACCTGACCGCCGGCCGGGTCACCGTTGCTTTGGCTGATCGACCGGCGTTGCCCGACGAATCCGCGCGACGCCGGCGATGGCGAGGCCGCTCGCGCCACCCAGGACGGCCGCTACCGCCATACGTGCCCATTCGCCGCCCGACGGAACCGGTGCCACGCCGTGGGAGAACAGGGCGACGTTCGTTACGCCGACGGACAGAACAGCGCAGACACCGGCGATGGCCAGCGCAAGGCCACCGACAGCGCGTCGCGCCAGGATCAGTCCACCGGCGAGGATGAGGCCCAGGCCGACGAGCAACGGCACCAGACGGCTCCCGCCGGCGGCCGCGACGGTACCGGCTCCCGGTTCGGCGTTGACTATCGCAACCAGCAGGGGATAACCGGCGGTGAGCAGCCCGACGACCACCGCGCTGGTCGCCAGACCGGCCCGCGCCCAGGCCGCTGCTCTTCTGCGTGCCGGGCGGTGCGAGCAGGCCGAGGGCGGCGACCGTGGCGGCGGCCAGGAGCGTGATGGCCCACCATGTACCCGGCTCCGGCGGCGGCACCCAGTCCACCGTTCCGGTGATCTCGGCGGTCGCCGCGCCGTCGCGCAGGGGCACCTGCCAGTCCGACACGCGCTGGGTTCGGGTCGGGTCGGCGCGTACCGCCGGTGGTGGGTTGCCGTGCCACAGCGCGCGGTGGTCCTGCCAGCGGGCGACCGGTCGGTCGGATGTCCGCTGCCACTGCGGTGGGGCGTCGTCGTCGGCGGCCGGGTCGGTCGCCGTACCGAGGTTGTCGACGTACAGCGACGGGGCGCGGGTGTTCTGCCAGACCCCGTCCGGGCGGATCTGCAGCATCGGCTCGCGCTGGTAGCCGAGGACCACGATCACCCGGCTGGAGTCGTTGCGCAGTTCCAGGCGTGCGCCGTCGGCAACATAACGCGCCCGTACACCGGGCAGTTCGGGCACGATCGCGGTGACCCGGGTTCGGTAGTCCTGCGCGGCCTGGATGCCGGGCGGATGCGCCTGCGCCGGTCCTGCCGGCAGGAGCACGACCAAAGCGGGCCCCAGGGCCGCCACCGCGACCAGCGAACGCGCGCCCGCCGCGAGGGGCCGACGGGCGCGCAGCCGACACCGATATCGGTGACGGCTGCGGCCATTGCTCTCACCTTGCGACTCCGGTTGCCAGGTTTACGCGGTCCGGCGCAGCGCCAAGCCGGCGACGCCGAGCACGGCCACCACCGTCGCGGCGCCGACCGTCAGCCCAGCATGCAGCGTCCTTCTCATCCTTGAGTCCTTCTTCCGATCCGTTGAACCCTGCGCCGCGCGTTCGAACACCGCGCTGCACCGGGTAGGTGGCGCCGACACGACCGCGAGACGTGCCCGAGTAGCGGGCGGCGCCCCGGCGAACCGGCACATCTCCCTGACGTAGTCGGCCGGAACGCCCAGAAAGTTCCCAGGCTCTCCCGGGGACCATGTCGGGGCCACGGTTCGCCGAGGAGGCGGCGTGACATGGCGCGAGATCAGAAAGGCATGGACCACGCCACAGGAGGGTAGGGCTCCGGTCCCCCGGAACCGGACTCCACTGAGGACGGCGGACGGCCGGGGCCGACGCAGCAGCCGCAGGCGTCATCGGCGCGCGGTCGTCCGCGCCGGTGCCGGCGGCGCTCACACGGAAGGAACCGACCCGCCCGCCAGTGGCGGGTCGACCGCCGACAGGTTGATGCCGACCAGCTCCCACATCGAGATGACCGCCTCGCAGGCGCCGGCGGCCACCAGCGGGTCGCCGGCCGCTACCGCGGCCGCCTCTGCCTCGTTGTCGCACCGCAACACGTACGCGGCCCCGACGCCCGGCGACGGCTCCTGCGTGAACGTACCGCCGAGCAGGATCCGGTTGCGCGCCACCAGGTCGTCGATGAACGGCGCGTGGTCGATGCCGCCGGACGCGCCGGGCACGACATCTCGCAGCTGCACGAGGTAGTAGGCCACGCAGGAAGTAGATCAGGTTTGTTCCGTTCCTGTGTAGAAGGCGGTCGTGTTGCCGACCGCGACCGCAGCCTCGTCCGGCTTGGCCCCGTTCGCGACGCTGGCCTCGCCCCAGGCCTCGCTGCTGGTGGTGATGAACCGCCGGCCCTCCGGCGACATGCTCCACGCCTCCGCGCCGCCGCTGTCGTCCATCGACCCGCCGCGCAGGTGCACCGCGAGGCCGAGCAGGGTCAGGTCCCAGCCGACGCCGACGGCGCCAGGACCGTACGTCGGCCATTGCTCGGCCGGCACGGTGGCGACGTGCTCCAGTTCCAGCGTCGTACGCCTGTCGCCGGCCGGCGCCAGCCGCACGGCGACCTCGCTGAAGGCGTCCTCGACCGGCTCCCCGAAGATCCAGGAGATCCTCAGCAGCGAGGGTGGCTCACATTGCAGGATCTCGCCACCCGCGTTGCCTTCGATCTGGTATCGACCGCCGAGGCGGAGGTCGCCGCTGACCGGCAGGAACCAGCGCGGGATGCGCTGCGGGTTGGTCACGGCGTCCCATACGTCGTCGATCGCGGCGGCGTACTCCCGGCGCAACACGACCACGCGGGCGTCGTCCCGGTTGCCCACCTCACGGCGCACGGCGTCGAGCTCATCGAGAAAATCGTCCATGCCGGCAATCCTAACCGCAGACTTATATAAGTCAAGCATGAACATACGACTCATCGGCGACCCTCTGACCCGCCGATCTTGCACTTGTCATGGCCCAAATCGGGCAATTTTCCATGATAAGTGCAAGATCGGCGGGGGTCGGGTTCCCGCTCTGTCATGCAAGGATCGCTTCATGGCGTACGACGAAGGCCTGGCGACCCGGGTCCGCGACGAGCTCGGCGGCGAGCCGGGCCTGGTCGAGAAGAAGATGTTCGGCGGGCTCGCGTTCCTGGTGGACGGCAACATGGCCGTCGGGGTGCGGGGCGACAACCTGATGGTCCGGTTGTCGACTGAGGACGCCGACGACGCGTTGGGCGGGGCGTTCGTGCACCCGTTCGTGATGGGTGGCCGGTCCTCGAAGGGGTTCGTGCTGGTCTCGCCGGGGGGACACGGAGTCGACGCCGATCTGCGCGACTGGGTAGGTCGCGGGGTCGCCTATGCCCGCACCTTGGCGCCGAAGTGACCCTCGCCCTGACCGGGTCGACCGGCCGTCTGGGCGGTCGGGTCGCCCGCCGTCTCGCCGCCGCCGGGGCCGCCCCGCGGCTCGTCGTTCGGGATCCGAGCCGCGCTCCGCGGCTGCCCGACACCGTGGTCACCGTCGCCACCTACGGCGACCGGCCGGCGAGCCTCGCTGCGCTGTCCGGTGTGGACGTGCTGTTCATGGTCTCCGGGTCCGAGGAACCCGATCGGGTCGGGCATCACAAGGCGTTCGTCGACGTGGCGGCCGAGGCGGGGGTGCGGCACATCGTCTACACGTCGTTCTCGGGCGCGGCGCCGAACGCGACGTTCACCCTCGGCCGCGACCACTGGGCGACAGAGGAGCACATCCGCGCGAGCGGGATGGCCTACACGTTCCTGCGCGACAACATCTACCTGGACTTCTTCCCCTTCTTCGTAGGCGACGACGACGTGATCCGTGGGCCGGCCGGTGACGGGCGGGCGGCGGCGGTCGCCCAGGACGACATCGCCGACGCGGCGGCGGTCGTGCTGACGGATCCCGACGCACACGCCGGGCAGGCGTACGAGATGACCGGCGGCACCGCGATCTCCATGGCCGAGGCCGCGGCCGCGATCGCGGCGGCGACCGGCCGGCCGGTGCGCTACCACGAGGAGACCGTCGAGGAGGCGTACGCGTCGCGCGCGAGGTACGGCGCGCAGCGGTGGCAGCTCGACGCCTGGGTGAGCACCTACACCGCGATGGCGGCCGGCGATCTCGCGCACGTGAGCGACGACGTGCGGCGGCTCACCGGCCACCGCCCGCTGACGATGGAGGAGGTGCTGGGGCGCGGCTAGCCGGCGCTGCCGTACACCCGCTCGACCCGCAACGACAGCACCATGCGGCGGTCCTGCACCATCGCGCGCCGGTAGTCGTCCCAGTCCGGGTGCTCGCCGGCGATGGCCCGGTAGACCTCGATCAGCTCCTCGACGGTGGCGTCGTCGAGCGCCGCCGCCACCGCCGACAGGTGGGCCGTGCCCTCCGCGACCGCGTACGACCAGAGGTCCGCCGTGCCGACCAGCAGGCTGGCCCGCGGGTCGCGGCGCAGGTTGGCGACCTTGGCCCGGTCGACGGTGGTCGAGACGCGGACCAGCATGCGCGGGCGGTCGAAGGTGTAGTTGACCACGGACAGTTGCGGACGGCCGTCGCGCTTGAGGGCGGCGAGGGCACCCACGTCGCGCGAGGCGATGAGGTCGAGCAGAGGCTCGTCGGTCATGACACGATGGGATCATGCCGCGCATCCAGACGCTGGCACCGACTCCCGCCCTCGCACCGTTCGTGGAGTCGCTCGGCTGGTACGAGTCCGACGAGCCGGCGCCCGCCGGCCTGGAGCGCGCCGTGCCGACCGGCCTCACCCAGCTCATCGTCAACCTCTGCGAAGACGAGCTGCGCTGGCATGCCGGCGGCATCGTGCACCGGCGGCTCGGCATCGGGTTGTCCGCCCCGTCGGACCGGCCGGTGACGATCGACACGGGCGAGCGGCGCCGCTCGATCTGCGTGGTCTTCCGGCCGGGCGGCGCCTACCCGTTCCTCGGACCGCCGGCGGACGCGCTCGACGAGCCGGTGGTGTCGCTCGCCGACCTGTGGAACGACGACCGGGACCTGCGCGGCCGGCTGCTCGAGGCGCCGTCGCCCCGCACCGCGCTGCTGCTCCTGCAGGAGGAGCTCGTGGCCCGCGCGACGCGACCGCTCGATCCCGACCGCGGCATCGCCGCCGCGGCGGCGGCGCTCGGCCGCGGCCTGCCGGTCGGCGAGGTCAGCGACCGGCTTGGCACGACGACCGGAGCGCTGCGCCGCCGGTTCGCCGCGCAGGTCGGGCTGACCCCCAAGCGGTACGGGCGGGTCCGCCGGCTGCAGCGGCTGATCGACGCGGCGCTGCGGCGGCCCGGCTTCGACTGGTCCCGGGCGGCGGTCGAGACGGGCTACTTCGACCAGGCGCATATGGTCAACGACTTCCGCGCGCTGACCGGGGTGACGCCGTCGGCCTACCGGCCGCGGTCGCCGCTGGAGCGCAACCACGTGCCATTGACGACCGTGGCGCCCAGGTCGTCGTCGTACGCGACCGTGGGCTCGAGCCCGGCGTCGCCGTAGGCGCGCGCGGCCGCGGCGGCCTGGTCGATGCTCGTCTCGATCAGCAGGCGCCCGCCCGGCCGGAGCCAGTCACCCGCGCCGGCGGCGGCCCGGCGCAGCAGGTCGAGGCCGTCCGCGCCGCCGTCGAGGGCGGCGAGCGGCTCGAAAAGGCGTGCCTCGGGCGGCATCAGGTCGACGGCCTCGGTGGGCACGTACGGGACGTTGGCGACCACCACGTCGACGCGGCCGCGCAGCTCGTCGGGCAGCGCCCCGTAGAGGTCACCCTCGTAGACGCGGCCCCCCACCGGAGCGAGGTTGCGCCGCGCGCAGGCGACGGCGGCCGGGTCGACGTCGGCGGCGTGGAGGTCGACCGGGGTACGGGCGGTGACGGCGAGCCCGATCGCGCCGGAGCCGCACGCGAGGTCGAGGACCGTGCTGCCACCGGCTGCCGCCGCCAGCCGGACCAGCAGCTCGCTGCGTCGGCGCGGCACGAACACGCCCGGATCGACCTGGACGCGCAGGCCGCAGAACTCGGCCCAGCCCACGACGTGCTCCAGCGGCCGGCCGGCGACCCGCGCCGCGACCATCGCCTCGAGGTCGGCATCGGTGTCGGCCGAGGCGAGCAGGATGCGCGCCTCGTCCTCGGCGAACACGCAGCCCGCGGCGCGGAGCCGGGCGACGACGGCGCCCTCGACCGGCCGGACCTGCTCGGTCACTCGGCCGCGACCAGCTCGGCGATCTGTACGGCGTTGAGCGCGGCGCCCTTGCGCAGGTTGTCGCTGGAGCAGAACAGCGCCAGCCCGTGCTCGACCGTCTCGTCGACGCGGATCCGCCCGACGAGCGTCGGGTCCTTGCCCGCCGCCACCAGCGGGGTGGGGACCACGACGACCTCGACGCCGGGGGCGTCGCCCAGGATCCGCAATGCCCGGCCGGGCGTGATCGGCCGCGCGAACCGGGCGTTGATCTGCAGCGAGTGGCCGGTGAACACCGGGACCCGCACGCAGGTGCCGGAGACGCGCAGATCGGGGATGTCGAGGATCTTGCGGCTCTCGTTGCGGAGCTTCTGCTCCTCCTCGGTCTCCTCCGAGCCGTCCTGGGCGAACGCGCCGGCCGCGGGCAGGACGTTGAAGGCGATCCGGTCGCCGAACACGTGCGGCTCGGGGTACTCGATCGCGCTGCCGTCGAAGGTCAGTTCGGCGGCCCGGTCGCCCACCTTGCGCACCTGCTCCTCGAGCTCGGCCACGCCGGCCAGCCCGGCGCCGGAGACGGCCTGGTAGGTCGCGACCACCAGCGCGGTCAGGCCGGCCTCCTCGTGCAGCGGCTTGAGCACCGGCATCGCGGCCATCGTCGTGCAGTTGGGGTTGGCGATGATCCCCTTCGGCCGGCGCCGCGCGGCGGCCGGGTTGACCTCGGAGACCACCAGCGGCACCTCGGGGTCCATCCGCCACGCCGACGAGTTGTCGATCACCACGGCGCCGGCCGCGGCGACCCGCGGGGCGAGCACCTTCGAGGCGCCCTTGCCGGCCGAGAACAGCGCGATGTCCAGGCCGCGGTAGTCGGCGGTCGCGGCGTCTTCGACCACGACCTCGGCGCCCCGCCACGGCAGCGTCCGGCCGGCGGACCGCGCCGAGGCGAACAACCGCAGCTCGTCGACCGGAAACCCGCGCTCCGCCAGGATCGCCCGCATGACGCCGCCGACCTGCCCGGTGGCGCCGACAACTCCGACCCGTAGACCAGTCATGCCGCCGAGGCTACCGAGCCGCCCACACCCCGCCGGCCGAGATTCCCACAAAGCGGACGAGGCGTCATGCCGGTCACACCTCGGCGTCGACGACCTCACCCAGGTCGGTGGCGACCAGGTCGTCGCGGATCACCGCGGCGTCGCCCTCGACCACGAGGGTCATGGCCTGTGCCCGCAGGTGGGCCGCGGCGGCCGCCGAGACCTCCGGCGCCCCGGCCGCCAGCAACGCGCTGCGCAGCGTCGGGTAGTAGTCGTCGGGCAGGCCGTGCACGACCAGCGTCGCCAGCGCCGCGGCGATCGAACCGGGCGTCTGCATGCCCACCACGAACTGCCCGGCCCGGTAGTCGCGGGCCACCGCCAGCTCCTCCTCCGGCACGCCTTCGACCTGGGTGCGCGCGACCTCGCCCACCGCGTCGACCAGCGCCGGCGCGGTGACCGCGGTCTGCACCCCCGAGCTGACCACGAAGCGGCCGAACCGGCGGGACAGCCCGTACTCGGCGCGGATGCCGTATGTGTAGCCGCGCACCTCACGCAACAGGTGGTTGAGCCGGGACGTGAACGCCCCGCCGAGCACGATGCCGCTCAGGATCATCGGCACGTAGTCGGGGTGCGACCGGTGTGGGGCGGTGTTCCCGAGCCGCAGCGTGGACTGCACCGAGCCCGGCCGGTCGACCAGGACGATGCGCCGGTCGGTACGCACCGGCGTCTCGAACGGCACGCCACCTTCGACGGAGTCGCCGCCGGTCCCCTCGAACGCGGCCTCGCCCAGCGCCCGCAGGTCGACCCGGGACAGGTCGCCCACCACCAGCAGCGTCCCCGGCCGGCGGAACCAGGTGGAGTGGAACTCGGCCACGTCGGAGACCCGGAGCGCCGCCGTGGAGGACGGGTCGCCGTGCAGGGGGCGCCTGTGCCGGAGGTCGGCGCCGAAGATGTCGGCCCGCAGCGCGTAGTCGGCGCGCGGCCCGGGGCTCGCCCAGAACATCGTGAGCGAGGTCACCTCGTCGTCGCGCACCCGCGCCACATCGGGCGGGTCCAGCCGCGGCCGGCGGACGGCCTCGGCGAGCAGCCCGACGGCCGCCGGCAGTCGGTCGACCGGCACCTGCACGGAGGCCTGGAACGAGTCCCAGTCGATCGAGGTGGACAGGTCGGTGCCGAGCGACTCGAGCGCGATCGCGTACGCCGCCGAGTCGCGGGCCTCCGTGCCCTCCTCCAGCGCCTTGGCCAGCACGCTGCCGACGCCCTCGCGGGACAGCGGCTCGCGGCCGGCGCCGGCATCGAGCACCAGCGCCGCGACGGCCAGGCTGTGCCCGGGCAGGTCAGCGGCGACGACCTCGCCGCCGGCCACCGGCAGGTGGACCACGGGCGGGAAGCGGTACGGGCGCGGGGCGCCCGGCCCCGGACGGTCGACGACGAGCGTCATCGGGCGGCCTCCTCGGGGTCGTAGATCAACGTGACCCGGTCCTCGCGGCGCAGCGCGCTCTCGGCGACCGACGCCACCTGCGCCGGGGTCACCGCCAACCAGCCGGGCAGGCGCCGCGCCGCCACGGCGGGGTCGCCGAACTGGATCGCGTACCGGCTCAGCAGGTCGGCCCGGCCATCCACTGTGGACATGCCGCGCCACCAGTCGGTCTCGAGCAAGGCCTTGGCCCGCGCGAGCTCTTCCTGCGTCACGCCGCCCGCCAGCCCGTCGACGACCTCGTCCATCGCCTCCCGCAGCCGGCCGGACGACACGCCGGGTCGGGCGCTCGCGGTGATGATGACCGGTGCCGGCGCGTGCGCGAGGTCTACGCCGTACGCGCCGATGTTGTCGGGCTGGGCCACCCGCGCCCCGTCGGCGAGCAGTTGGTAGAGCCGGCTGCCCCGGCCGCCGCCGAGGATCGTCGCGAGCACCGTGGTGGCGTCGTAGTCGGGACTGCCGTACGGGTAGGTGCGGTGCGAGAGGTAGACCCGCGGGGCGGGCACGTCGGCGGCGACGGTCTCCTCCGCCGGCCCGCCGGCGGCGACGGCGCGCCCGTCCGGCGCCGGCGGCCGTGCCGGCCCGGGCGGCAGGGGGCCGAAGTACTTGTCGGCGAGCGCGACGACCTCGTCGAGCGAGGCGTCGCCGGCCACCGTCAGCACGGCGTTGTCGGGCGCGTAGTACGACCGGTGGAACGCCTGGAACGTCGCCAGGTCGGCGGCGTTCAGGTCCTCCATCGAACCGATCGTGGCGTGGTGGTAGGGGTGGCCGGGCGGGTAGAGCAGCGGCAGCAGGCGCAGCCAGGCATCGCCGTACGGCACGTTGTCGTACCGCTGCCGCCGCTCGTTCTTGACCACGTCGCGCTGGTTGTCGAGGGTCTCCTGGGTCAGCGCCGGCACGAGACCGCCCATCCGGTCGGCCTCCAGCCACAGCGCCAGCTCGAGGTGCTCGGCCGGCAGCGTCTCGAAGTAGTTGGTGCGGTCGGGGTTGGTGGTGGCGTTGAGCGTGCCGCCGTTGCCCTGGACGAGGCGCATGTGCTCGGTCTTCGGCACGTTGACCGAGCCCTCGAACATCAGGTGCTCGAACAGGTGCGCGAATCCGGTCTGGCCGTCCGGCTCGTGCCGCGAGCCGACGTCGTACCACAGGTTGACCGCCACGACCGGCACGCCGCGGTCCTCGCTCACCACGACGCGCAACCCGTTGTCGAGGCGGCCGGTCTCGATCGGCCAGGGGAAACCCGTCACGGACATGGGCCGACCATACTTGCGCGCATGCCAGCGCTGTTGACCGAGCCCTACCTTCTGGACCCGGGTCGCGGCCGGGTTCGGGTGGTGTGGTTCACCGGGGAGGCGGGCGGGCCGCACGTGGTCGAGCTCGGCGACGGGCGCCGGATCGAAGCGAGGACCGCCGTCGTGCGTGTGCTGCGCGACGACGAGGGCGTACGGACGACCGTGTTCCGCCACGCCGCGCAGCTGCCCGGGCTCGGGGCGCAGCGGATCCCGTACCGCGTGCGCTCCGGGTCCGGCGCGTCGGGGCGGCACACGCTGCGGGGAGCCGTTCCCGCCGGCGAGCCGGTGCGGCTGCTGCTCACCAGCGACCACCAGCTCAAGCCGATGGTCGCCGCGAACATCGAGGCGGCGGCCTCGACCCTGGGAATGCAGCTCGACGGGGTGCTGTTCGCGGGCGACCTGGTCAACGTGCCCGACCGGGCGAGTGACTGGTTCTCCCGACCGCGGGCGTTCTTCCGCGTCCTCGGTGGTCGCGCCGACGCGCCGCTGCACGGCCGCGCCTACCGGGGCGCGCCGCTGCTCTCGCACGCGCCGCTGTACCCGGCGATCGGCAACCATGAGGTGATGGGCCGGCGGCCGGGGTTGGTGAGCCTGGACGCGCTCTTCGACGACCCGGCGCCGGACGCGTGGGACACGGTGGCGTACGACGCGCTGTTCGGCCTGCCGCGCTGGTGGTCACGCACGATCGGCGACGTCTTCCTGGTCTCGCTGTTCGCCGCGCGGGCTTGGCGGTCCGAATCGGACACCTACGCCGGCTCGGACGGGCAGTTCCTCTTCGAGCCCATCCACAGTGGATCGCGGCAGCACGGGTTCCTCGCGGCGACGTTGGCGACGCCCCGGGCCCGGGCGGCCCGCTTCCGGGTGGTGCTGCTCCACCACGCGTGGCACGGGCTCGGTGCGCACGTGGTGCCGCCGTTCGCCAGCCCGGTACGGGTCGGCACGCGGTGGGCGTACCCGGCCGAGCGCGACCAGCTGCTGCACGACCTGGAGCCGCTGCTTTCGACGGCCGGGGTGCACCTCGTGCTGGCCGGCCACTCGCACCTGTGGAACCGCTTTCGCAACGCGGCGGGTGTGCACTTCCTGGAGACGTCGAACGTGGGCAACACGTACGGCGCCTTCCCGGAGCGCGGCGATCCCGGCGGCCTGCAGCCCCTGGCGCCCCCGCTCGCGAGCGACGAGGTGACCGCGTTCTCGCTGCTCGACTCGGCCGCCGGTGTCGTCCGCTCGTGGCGCTTCGACACCCGCGACCCTGCCTGCGACGCGCAGCTCTTCGACGAATTCCCGTTGCGTGGCGGCGCAGGATGAACGGGTGAGCAGGTTCGAGGACTTGGTGGCCGAAGGGGAGGCGGCGCCGGTCGAGGGGTGGGACTTCTCCTGGTTCGACGGCCGCGCGAGCGAGGAGCGGCCGCCGTGGGGCTACGCCAACCTGGTCGCCGGGCGGATCCCGACCGCGGACGCGGTGCTCGACGTGCAGACCGGCGGCGGCGAGGTGTTTGCCGGGGCGCTCGCGGCGGCGCACGGCCACCGGCCGGGGACGGTGCGCGCGACCGAGTCGTGGCCGCCCAACGTGGCGCTCGCCGGGGACCGGCTGCGTCCGTACGGCGGCGAGGTCGCCGAGGCGGCCGACGACGCCGACCTTCCGTACGGCGAGGCGGTCTTCGACCTGGTGGTGAGCCGGCACCCCACCGTGGTGGTCTGGCCCGAGGTGGCCCGCGTTCTGCGCAGGGGCGGCAGCTACCTGTCGCAGCAGGTCGGGCCCGGCTCGGTCCGCGAGCTGACCGACTTCATGATGGGCCCCCAGCCGGTCAACGACGCCCGCAGCCCGGCCCGGGCCCGCGCGCAGGCCGACGCCGCCGGCCTCGAGATGGTCGACCTGCGGGAGAAGCGGCTGCGGATGGAGTTCCGTGACGTCGGTGCGGTCGTCCACTTCCTGCGCAAGGTGGTCTGGATCGTCCCGGGCTTCACCGTCGCCGGCTACGCGCGCCGACTGGCCGCCCTCCACGAGCGGATCGTCGAAGGCGGCCCTTTCCTCGCCCATTCCCAGCGCTACCTGGTCGAGGCCAGGAGGCGCTGAGCGTCAACGGGTCACGGAGCCGCCCGTGCCGGTGCCGGTCGAGCGCCGGGCCATCAGCCGGGCGGTGAGCCAGACGAAGAACACCGCGAAAGCGATCTGGATGATGTGGCGCCACCAGTCGATGCCCCGGGTGTCGCCTACGCCCAGCCAGTCGGCGACGAAGCCGCCGATCAGCGCGGCCGCAATGCCGATTGCGATGGTCAACCAGATCGAGAAGTTCTGCCTGCCCGGTACGAGCAGCCGGCCGATCAGGCCGATGATGGCGCCGCCCACGACGGCGACGATGATCGTCCAGAGCACGGACATCGAATTCCCCCTTTACGGTCTGCCGCCTTCGGCCCGGCGCTCGACCCGAGGAGCCGACCGGCGCGCTCCAGCGCCGCGACATGCGCTTGTTCACGTCGAACGACCCACCGTGGCCGCGTCCCATCCGGCGCAGGAGAGACCGCGGCGATTGGCGAACGGTCGGTCCGTCGGCCGGGCTTCTTGTTCTGGTTCGGACCCACGCCTGCTCCTTTGCGGCGATTTGCCGCTACGGGGAGACTAGGCCGGTCGGGCCGCAGCCGGGGCCGGAACCGCAGGTCCGAGCGGGTGCCCAGAACCCGTACGAATACCGTGCAACCGGGCGGGCATCCGGCGCGTCTGGTACGTGAGTGAAGCCTTCTCCCCGGGGGATCGATGCGCGAGCCCGAACACCGTCCTGCCCGCACCGTCGCCATGCTCGCCCTCGTCGGGCTGCTGGCCGGGGTCATCGTCGCCGCTGCCGTCTTCCCGCTCGCGGCCGCGTCCGGCCTGGCCGCGAAGGCCAGCGCCCAGTCGTTCGACCAACTGCCGGCCGATTTCACCGTCGTCCAGGCGCCGCAGGCGACGCAGGTGTTCGCCGCCGACGGCAAGACGCTGGTCGCGACGTTCTTCGACGAGAACCGCCGTGACGTCGACCTCGCCGAGGTGTCGCCGCTGATGACGAAGGCCCTCGTCGCGGCCGAGGACAAGAACTTCTACCGGCACAACGGCGTCGACATGGGCGGCCTTATCCGCGCCGCCGTGGTCAATCAGGCATCCGGCACGCAACAGGGCGGATCCACCCTCACCATGCAGCTGGTCCGGATGCTGGCAACCTACTCGGCCACCGACCCTCAGCAGGTCATCGACGCCACCGAGAAGAACGCGGCCCGCAAGCTGCGCGAGGCCAAGCAGGCCATCGCGCTGGACCGCAAGCTCGGCAAGGACGGCGTGCTCGAGCGCTATCTCAACATGGCGCCGTTCGGGCACAGCACGTACGGCGTCTACGCCGCCTCCCAGTTCTACTTCGGCACGCAGCCCAAACGGCTCGACCTGGCCCAGGCGGCCCTGCTCGCCGCCATCATCCGCGGGCCTGGCGACTACGACCCGCTGGACGTCACGAAGCGCCAGGCCGCCCTGGACCGCCGCAATTGGGTTCTCGACCACATGGTCACGACCAAGGCGATCACGCAGGCGGAGGCGACGGCCGCCAAGGCGGAGGCGCTCAAGATCACCGGCAGGGCGCCGAGCAACGGCTGTACCGCCGCCAAGCCCAACGACTGGGGGTTCTTCTGCGACTACTTCCGCCGGTGGTGGCTCGATCAGGAGGCGTTCGGCAACACCGCGTACGACCGGGAGCGGCGCCTCGACGGCGGCGGCTACCGGGTGGTGACCACGCTCGACCCGAAGGTCCAGGCGGCGGCGCGCAAGCGGGTCGGCGAGCAGATCGGCACGGGCGCCACGAACGCGATCATGCTCGCGGCGGTCGAGCCGGGTACCGGGCGGGTGCGGGCGCTCGCCACCAACCGCGTGTTCGGCGTCGACGACCCGGCCCACCCCAGGAACAAGCCGCACAGCGACCCGGCGAAGGCCGCCGAGGGCGTCCGCGGCACCTACCCGGTCACCAGCAACCCGCTGATGACCGGCGGTGGCGGCGTCACCGGCTATCAGGCCGGCTCGACGTTCAAGATGTTCACGATGGTGGCGGCGCTGGAGAAGGGCTACCCGCTCTCGTACCCGATCGACGCCCCCAAGGTCTACCGGTCCGGCTTCCCGGCGCCGCAGGGCGCCCCCGGGTCGTGCACCGACATCCCGCGTTACTGCCCCACCAACGACAGCCCCGGCATGGCGGGGCCCGCCGACATGTGGAGCGCGTTCGGGCGGTCGGTGAACACCTACTTCGTGCCGCTCGAGGAGCGTGTCGGGGTGCCGGCGGTCATCGACGCCGCCAAGCGGCTCGGCGTCGAGTTCCTCTCGCCGCAGGACAGGGCGCGCGCCGACGACCCCGACGCCGCGGCCAGCTGGGGCGCGTTCACCCTCGGCGTCACCGCGATCACACCGCTCGACCTGGCCGACGCGTACGCCACGCTGGCCGCCGACGGCATGCACTGCGCGCCGACGCCGGTCCAGGAGATCGTCGAGGAGTCCGGCCAGAAGCTCGACGTGGCCGGCCCGCGCTGCGACCGGGCGGTCACACCCGAGGTGGCCCGGGCCGCGATCGACGCGGCGCGCTGTCCCGTCGGCGACCGGTCCGCGTTCGGGAAGTGCCACGGCTCCACGGCCGGCGGGGTCGCCGGCGTGGTCGCCCACCCGGTCGCGGGCAAGACCGGCACCACCGACAGCCACCGCACGGCTTCGCTGGTGGTCACCACCCGGCAGCTCGCGGTGGCCGGCATCATGGGCGACCCGGACTGGCCCGGCGCAACGGTCGACACCAGCCACAACGTGGTCAACCCGGCGGTTTACGAGACGCTCGCGGACGCGATGAAGGGCCAGCCCAGGGAGGACTTCCCGGCCCCGCGGCGCGACGCGGTGTCGGGTACGACCACCCGGATCCCGGACGTAATCTGCGTGTCGGTGCAGAACGCGACCGACACGCTGCGGGAGGCGGGCTTCACGGTCGCTGTCTCGCCCGACCGGGTGCCGTCGCGCTGCGCCACCGGCGAGGTCGCCGGTACCGACCCGGGCGGCCAGACGATCGCCGGCGGAGCCGTGCGGCTGATCCTCAGCTCCGGCGCGGCTGCCGCGCCGAGGTCCGGCCCGACCGCACCCGCCAGCCCCGTCGGCCCGCCGCCGCGGCGGCTCGTCCCACGGCCGCGCGGCCGCTGATCGTGGAGCTGCCGATCCCAGCGCGCAGAACGCCGCCCACGGGCGAAGCCGTGGACGGCGCTCAGGTGTCGGTGCGCAGGTCGCCTCTCGGCGAAAGGCACAACGCGGCTCAAGCCGAACGGTAGTCCGCGAAGGCAATGGGTGAGGCCCGGGGACACTGGACACACCGACGCTGTGCACAACGACCCGGTAACGGCGGATGTTCCCGTCCGGGTGTGTGTGTGGTCACGCGTTTCGCCCGACTCCTCCGGGGTAGAGCGAGGCGGTGACCGATGAGCTCGACGACCTGCTCGACCAGGTGTACGTCGCGCAGGAGCGGGTCAGCAGCGCGGAGATTCAGCGCACGGCGGTCGCCGCCGACCTGCCGGCCGACCTGCTGACCCGCGTCGACGCGCTGCCCGAGGGCGAGTACGACAAGGACGAGGCGTCCGAGATCCTGCACGGCGAGCTCCTGCGCGGAGAGGGCGGAGCATGAGCGAGCGGCCGCACCGGGCGATCGGCCGGCCGGTCGAGGACCCGTCGGCCGAGGGCGACCCCGACTTCGCCGGCGAGCACGACGACACCTCGGTCCACGACAAGATCACCACCGGTCGTGACGACGACAACGAGCCCGAGTCGCCGCGAGGCTGGAGCGGCCTCGAGCGCGGCGGCGTCGCCGAGTAGCGCCACGCCTGGACGAACCCGAGCTCCGTGCGACGGCCAACGCGGGGGACGCTCACCGACCCTGCTGGGGACGGGGAGCGCCGCGGCGACGACCGCGCGTCTCACGCCGGCGACCGCGTACGCCGCCCGGAGAAGAGTCGAGCCCCAGCCGGTCCCGGATGCCCGCCTCAGCCCGCACTGAGGTTGTCGGCGACCGCTCGCGCCAGCGCCGCCAGCGACTCCTGGGCCATGCGCGCCCGCGCCGGCCGCGATCCGGCGCCGTCCAGATCGAGACGTACGGCGGCACCGCCGGCCGGCAGGCGCCGCACGTGCAGGACCGCGGTCCACGCCCCCGCGGATCCGTCCCCCTCGGCGTGCCATTCGGCGCGCATCGCCACCGGGTCGGGGTCGTCCAGGCCGCCGGTGGCGGCGAACTCCGCCGCTCCGGGCACCGTCCGAAGTGGATCCGGCAGCCAGGCGGGGGAGCGCGCGGGGTCCGTGGCGGTGTCGAACACCACCTCGGGCGGGGCGGAGATCCCCCGCTCCGCAGTCACCGCCATGCTCAGGCCCCGGAATCGTCGTCGCCGGCGCGCAGGCGCGCCGGGTCGACTTCGCGACCGGGGTGCCGGGCCAGGTATTCGGTCTCCAGCTCGGCCGTGCGTCGCAGGTGGTTGGCCAGGGCCGGGTCCGAGCCGTGGCGCAGCGTGTCGAGCCGGGTGCGGTGCAGGCTGTGCAGCTCGCGGATCAGGTCGTCATCGGCGAGCGCGGCCGGGTCGACGCCTACCTCCTCGCCGACCACCGTCACGTCGACGTCGACGGCTTCGGTCGGGCGCGCGCGCTCGTCGCGCGGGAAGGACTCGGTCATGGCGCCACCCTTCCCAATTCGGGCGTCGCCTAACCCTCGTACGACGCCCCTCGAAGAGCCGCTGCGCGCTCGGTACGCTCGATGACATGCGCCAGCTGACCGCGCCGGGGTGGATCGCCCGCCACCTGCTGGCCGTGGCGCTGGTCCTCGGTTTCCTCGCGCTCGGCTGGTGGCAGCTGCGCCGCGCGTCCGGGGGCAACATGCTGAGTTGGGCGTACGCGGTCGAATGGCCGGTGTTCGCCGGTTTCGTGGCGTTCATCTGGTTGCGCGAGGTACGGCTGGCGCTGCACGGTTCCCGTGCCGCCGAATCCGACCCGACACCGGCCTCGGCGGGTGCACGGCGACCGGTCCGCGTGGTCCGCGCGACACCGTCGCGGAGCGAGCCCGTCGACGCCGACCTGGATGCCTACAACGACTACCTGGCGTGGCTCAACGCCAACCCCGGTGCCCGGCCGGGCGACTACCCGGGCCGCAACGGAAGGAAAGCTGACGCACCATGAGTGGAGCACTTACCCGCTATCGCGTGATCGCGTACGTGGTCGGCGTGATCCTGGTGGTCCTGGTGCTCGTCGGCGTGCCGCTGAAGTACCTGGCCGACCAGCCGACGGTCGTCTCGATCGTCGGCCCGCTGCACGGCTTCCTCTACCTGGTCTACCTGGCCGCCGTCTTCGACCTCGGCCGGCGGGCGCGCTGGCCGATCGGGCGGATGCTGCTCGTCATGCTCGCTGGCACGATCCCGTTCCTGACGTTCTGGGTCGAGCGCAAGGTCGTCACGCGGTGGATGCGCACACCGGAGGCAGCGGTCACCGCCTCCTAGCGCGAGGCCGACGCCGCCCGTACGTATGCGGTTGATCGCCTAACGTGACCGCTTTCGCCCACGATGACCGTTCCTCGGCGCTTCGCTGGACAAAAGTCTGATCTCGGGGTTGTTGACCTTCCGCTACGGTTCGTTCGGTGCAGGATCATGCCCCTTTCCTACAATTAAACGAGGAATAAGACCCATGTACCACAAGAATCCCGTGTGGGTTAAATCGGCCCGTTGCGAGTCGTCACATTGCGTCGAGGGCGCCGACCTCGGCCCGGTCAAGGCGGTCCGCAACTCCACCGAACCCGACACGCAGCTCACCTTCGCCGCCGGAGACTGGGCAACCTTCATCGCCGGCGTCCGCCTCGGAGAGTTCGACCGCTGACCCCGACACTCTCGACGAAGGGGCCGGCGCCACGCCGGTCCCTTCTTCGTGTTGCGGCAGATCGTGGCGCATACCCGTCGACAGGTGTACGGTTTGCGAACCTGGCAATCCGCCACCTGGCCAAGTGCCTGGCCAGCCACGTGCCTGGTCACCGGTCGTGACCACAAAGTCCGGCGAATCGGGTGATCCACGATGAGATCGGTGCATGGCCCGACCGCCGGACGCCGCAAGCTCCGCACGGCCCTGCGGGCAGCCCGCGACAGGGCGAAGCTCACCCAGGAGGACGTGGCCCGAGAGATGGACTGGTCGCTGTCCAAGCTGATTCGCATCGAGACCGGCCGGGTGAGCGTCTCCACCAACGACGTCAAGGCGCTGCTCGACCTCTACGAGATCGATGACAAGACCGAACGCGACACGCTCGTCGAGCTGGCCCGGTTGGCCCGCAAGAAGCCGTGGTGGCAAGACTTCCGGGAAGCGGTGCCGGCCGACTACGCCCAGTTCATCGGCCTGGAGGCCGAGGCCGATTCGCTGCGCATCTACCAGCCGACGGTCGTGCCCGGCATCCTGCAGACCGAGGCCTACGGCCGGGCGATCCTCGAAGGCCGGGCGCCCAGCATGCTCATCTCCGACGAGGGGGTGCAGGCCCGATCCGCCGTCCGGATGCTGCGCCAGCAGGAGGTGCTCCGCAGCGAGTCGCCGCCGAAGATCCATGTGATCCTCGACGAGGCGGTGCTTCGGCGGGTGCCCGGCGATGTCGGTATCCTGCGCGACCAGCTCAACCAGCTGATCAGGCTCGGCTCCGCCGACCACGTCACCGTGCAGGTCGTTCCGCTCGCGGCCGGCGCCTTCTGCGCCGGCGGCCACTTCATCATCCTGAGCTTCCCGGACGACGGGGACAGCGACGTCGTCTACCTCGAGACGGTGCTCGACCAGGAGTTCATCGACCGCAAGGACGAGACCGCCCCGTACGAGGCCGAGTTCGACCGGCTGAGCAAGGTCGCGCTGTCCCACAAGGACTCGCTCGCCTTCATCAAGAAGGTCGCCGGCGAGCTCTGAGCCGTCCGCGGGCGAACCTCCGCCCGCCGCGCGGGCCTACCGGCGAAAGCTCGATGCGACGGGTGCGGTGACACCGCCGAGGCGATCGGCCTCCGTGGCGCGCAGCAGCGCCCGGGTCACCTGTCCGTACTGGCGCTCGTCGTCGGAGCTGAAGAGCAGGACCGTCACGCCGCGGTAGTCACCCCACAGCTCGTACGGCCGCGGCCGTAGCCGCTGTCCGAGCATGACCAGCATGATCGGCACGAAGGCGCCGGCGCCCAGCAGCAGGTAGACCACCGGGCCGACCCGGTCGAGGTCGGTACCGATGGCGAGGGCGAGGCCGATCGCGGCGAGCACCGCGGCGGCCACCCCGACCGAGCGCACCGTGAACCGGTCACGCGGGCTGCGGGCGGTGCGGAGGTGGGACAGGTCCCGGATCGGGAACCGGCGACCGGCCACGACGAATGCTTCGCCGGTGACCAGGATGCCGGGCTGGCGGTAGAGGGGGCTCCGGCGGGTGACGTCCGCGCGGGTGGCGGGCATCGTCACCGTCGGGCGGGGCCTGGTCGCGTTCACGGTGGGCCTCCCTGCAGCTCGTCTGCGCGGGCTGTGCCGGTGTGGATCCCGACCGGCACCCGGCGTCTGCCGGATGCCGGATGCCGTCGCTCGGGCGCCTGTATCGGCGGAAGCCTTCCGGCTCTACCGCCATTGTGCGAAACGCAATCCAGAGATCGGAAGGGGTGCGATCAGCCAGGTAGCAGACCGACACTCAGCAACCGGCTTATAGGCCGTATTTTTGAGATGGTTTGAACGATCATGTCCGAATTCCCTGCCGGCTTGGTCTGCCAGTACCGACAAAAAGGGCGGCCGCCCCGGCTTGTCACCGGCGGCGGCCGCCCCTTCGGGGTGCGGGATCAGAGCTTTTCGAAGCAGGGACGGTCCAACGTGTATGCCTTTGCGGTCGGTCCCTCGAACGGGGGCTTGACGACCGTCACGCCGGTCGGCGCGGACGCGTCCACCTTGGAGATGTTCGTCCATCGGACGATCCCTTGGACTCCGGCGGCGTAGTTGCCGGCGCCGGAGGGCAGCATGCCCTCGTAGTCGACCGATGACAGCGACTTGACCGCCTTGACCAGGCCGGCGCGGGTGAGGTCGCCGTCCTGGACCGCCTTCTGCAGCGCGGCCTTCATCGGATAGGACCACACCCAACCGGACGTGTAGCCGTCGCTCGGGGTCTTGCCGGCGAGGGCGTCGCGCATGGCCTTGTGGCCGGGCGAGTCGGTGCCCCACGGGCCCCAGGGACCGCTCTGCTCGTACAGTGCGGTCAGCGCCGGGCCGGCCGCGGTCTGCAGCAGGGCAGGGTTCCAGGTCGGGCTGGTGCCGATGAAGCGGCCCTTGAAGCCGCGCGCCGCCGCCGTGCCGACGATCGCCGCGGCGTCCGCCGGGCCGGTGGTCAGGATGACCAGGTCGGGTTTCTGGGTGACGATCGCCTGCACGGCGCCGGCCTGCTTGTCGGTGCCGCTGTCGGTCTTCACGTCGGCGAACGACATGCCCAGCGACTGCGCGCCGAGCTTGGCACCGGCGGCCGCGTCGTCACCGTAGTCGCCGGCCAGGTGGACGGCCATCACCTTCTTGGGCTGGTAGGTCTCCTTGGCGTAGTCGAGCGCGTTCATCGACTCGATGCAGTAGCTGGCTCCCGACTCGATGATGACGTCCTCGAACGCGTACGCCGACGTCCAGGCGGCCGGTGCGGCGACCACGTTGCTGGCCTTCATGTCCGGCAGGATCGCCGCGGTCGTCGGCGAGCCCAGCGACTGCGCCAGCGCCAGCACGTTGCCCTTGATCTCCTGGTAGACCTGGTTATGGGTCTGCGGGTTGTACTTGTTGTCCTTGACGTACTTGGTCACGTCGACCTCGTAGTCGCCGATGCCGCCGGCCTGGTTGACCCGCTTCCAGAACGCCTTCTGGGCGTCGGTGATCGGCACCGCGAGCGCGCGGAACGGGCCCTCGGTGAGGTCGGAGATGATGCCGAGGTAGATGCAGCCCTTCGCCTTGTCGACGGCCTCCGGGCAGGGCTGCGACGTCACGCCGACGTCGGTCTTGACGCCGGACGCGCTGGTCTCGTTGTCGGCGCCGCGGCAACCGCCCAGCGCGACGGCCAGCAGCACGACACCGGCGACGGATGCGAACCTCTTCATTGGTTCCTCTTTCGTGCTAGTAGGGGGCTCAGTAAGAGAAAGGCCAAGCCTTCCAGTAGTTGCGCGCGCGCACCCACAGTCCGACGAGCCCGCGGGGCTCGAAGATGAGGAAGACGACGATGAGCAGGCCGTAGAGGATCGTTTCCACCTGGAAGACGTTGGGGACCTCGTTGGGCTGCGTACTGATGAACGGCACCCAGCCCTGCAGCTCCCGGGTGAGCCGGGGCAGCAGGGTGATGAAGAACGCCCCGGCGATGGCGCCGGAGACCGTGCCCGCGCCGCCGATCAGCACCATGGCGATGTACTGGACCGACAGCAACAGGCTGAACGAGCCGGGCTCGAAGAACCCGCTCACGGTGAACAGGAGCGCACCCGCGCAGCCCGCGTAGAACGAGGAGACGGCGAAGGCGATCGTCTTGTAGCGGGCCAGGTTGACGCCGATCACCCCGGCCGCGATGTCGCGGTCGCGGATCGCGGTGAACGCACGGCCCACCTTGGACCGTGCCAGGTTGCGGGCGGCGACCGCGAAGACGAGCAGCAGCGCGAACATGAGCCACCACAGCTTCTGGTCGCGGGTGGCGAAAGCGCCGGTCTCGGCGAGGGGGTAGCCGAACAGCTCCAGCGACGCCGCGGGGCGGCCGACGCCGACCCCACCGGTAAGGCTCGACCACTCGTTGAAGATGTGCTGGCCGATGAAGACCAGGCCGAGCGTGACGATCGCGAGATAGAGCCCGCGCAGCCGGGTCGCGAGCGGGGCCACGATCACGCCGGCCAGCGCCGCGACGAGGCCGGCGGCGGGCAGCCACACGAGGATGTTGGTCACGCCGAGGCCGATCACGCGGCCGTCGGGGTCACCGCTGATCGCCGCGGCGGTGTAGGCGCCGACGCCGAGGAAGAACGCGTGACCAAGGGAAACCTGGCCCGCGTAACCGGTCACCAGGCCGAGGCCGATGGCGCCGATGGCCGCGATGCAGCACGCGGCGAGCAGCTGCAGCTCCACGTCCGCGAGCAGGAACGGCAGCGCGAGGCCGACGAGGACGAGCCCGGCCACGGCCACCTTCTTGGCGCGGGTGTTGAACAGCGCCATGTCCGCGGCGTACGAGGTGTACAGCAACGGTCGGGTCATGTCGCGTCCTCGCCTTGCCGATCGCCATTCGTACGCCGCGTGCGACCGTCGGGGTCGGGCCGCGTTGAGGCGGCACGACCCAGCGGACCGAGCCTGATGACGACGTCGGCGCGCTCGGTCATACCCGTTCGACCTCCCGGGTGCCGAAGAGGCCGTACGGCCGCACGAGCAGGACGATCAGCATCAGCACGTACGGGGTGATGACCGAGACGTTGCCGCCGAGCCACGGCAGGTCGTTCTGGTACGTGCCCACGAGCTCCTGCGCGACGCCGACGACCAGACCGCCGAGGACGGCGCCCGGCAGCGAGTCGAGGCCGCCCAGGATGATGACCGGCAGCGCGATCAGCGCGGTGAGCCACAGCGTGCCGTCGAAGCCCGCGCCGGCCGCGGCGAACGTGCCGCCGACCGCGGCGAGAGCGCCGGCGATCGCCCAGGACAACGCGAACACCGCGCCGACCGAGACGCCCTGCGCGAGGGCCGCCTCCTGGTCGTCGGCGGCCGCACGCATCGCGAGTCCCATCCGGGTATAGCGGAAGAACGCGAACAGGCCGGCGACCAGGACGGTCGCGGCGACGACGGCCGCGAGGTGGCGCTGCTCCATGTGGACGGGACCGAAGCCGACCGTGCGCAGGCCCCACGGGTCGCCGACGTTGCGCACGTCGAGGCCGACGAACCCGTTGACGACCACGCGGACGACGACGTCGATGCCGAGCGTGATGATGGCGACGACGAACGCAGGCCGGCCCACCATCGGCCGTACGGCGGTCCGTTCGATGCCGAGCGCGAGGACGGCGGTCAGCGCGGCAGCGACCGGCACGGCGAGCCAGAAGCCGGTGACGCCGGCGAGGTGGCTGACGAGCACGACGCCGGCGAGCATCAGCGCCGGCTGGGCGAAGCTGATCACCCGGGTGGCCTTGTAGATGATGACGAAGCCGAGCGCCAACAGGGCGTAGACGCTGCCCACGCCGAGCCCGCGCAACACGCCCTCGACGAAGGCCGTCATGCGCCGACCCCGCTGCGCGCGATCATGTCCGCGCCCGGGCGGCGTAGAGGTCGTCGACCAGGTCGGCGAAGAGCGTCGCGACGGCGGAGCGCCGCACCTTCTGGGTCGCGGTCAGCTCGCCGTCCTCGTGGTCGAGCTCCTTGGGCAGCATGCGGAACTGCCGGACGTGTTCCACCGGCGCGCGCCGGGCGTTGACGCCGTCCACGATGGACTGCACGAGCGCCCGCACCTCGGGCTTGTCGGACAGGTCGCGGTAGGTCGTGTAGGCGAGGCCCCGTCGCTGCGCCCACTCGCCGACGGTGTCCCACTCGATGCCGATCAGTGCGGCCAGGAACGGCTTGCGGTCGCCGAGCAGGATCGCCTCCTTGATGTACGGTGACGCCTTGAGCGCGTTCTCGATCTCGCTGGGTGCAACGTTCTTGCCGCCCGAGGTGATCATGATGTCCTTGGCCCGGTCGGTGATCCGTACGTGTGTGCCGTCGACCCACTCCCCCACGTCGCCGGTGTGCAGCCAACCGTCGGGTGTCTTGGCCGCCGCGGTCGCCGCCGGGTCTCGGAAGTAGCCGACGAACACCCCCTCGTGGCGGGTGAGGATCTCCCCTGTCTGCTCGTCGATCCGCAGCTCCACACCGACCTGCGGCTCGCCGACGGTGCCGAGCTTGACCCGTCCGGGGCGGTTGCCGGTGGCGACGGCCGTGTTCTCCGTCATCCCGTAGACCTCGTGCATCGGCACGCCGATGCCCATGAAGAAGCGCAGCACGTCGGGCGCGATCGGGGCGGCGCCGCTCGCGGCGTAGCGGACGTTGCGCAGGCCGAGTCGCTCCCGGAGGGCGCGGAAGAAGAAGAGCCAGCCGGCGGCGTACGCGAGCCTCGTCGCGCCGGTGTGCACGCCGCCGGTGCGCACGAGCGTCTGGCCGATCCGGTCGGCCACCCGCAGCCACAGGTTGGCGTTGGCGCGCTTGAGCGGCGAAGCGCTGGCGAGCCGGATGGTGACGGTCGCGAGAATCTTCTCCCAGATCCGCGGCACGCCGAACAGGATGGTCGGTTGCACCTCGCGCAGGTTGGCCTGCACGGTCGCCACCGACTCCGCGAAGTTGACCTGCACACCGGCGCCGGCGTTGAACCAGGTGGTGAAGATGCGCTCGGCGACGTGGCACAGCGGCAGGTAGGACAGGAGCAGGTCGCGCGGGCCGGGCGGCGGCGAGGTGAACCCGCCGGCGTCGACGAGCGTGCGGATCGCGAAGTCCACGTTGGACACGCTCAGCATGGCGCCCTTGGGCGGGCCGGTCGTGCCGGAGGTGTAGACGAGGGTGGCGACGTCGTCCTGCCGCGCGGCGGCCATCACGTCGGCCACGGCCTTGGGATGCTCGCGTCTGTGCTGCTCCCCCATCGCGCGCAGCCCGTCCCAGGAGAGCAGAGCCGGGTGCGTGTAGCGGTGCCGGATGCCGCGCGGCTCCAGGTAGACGACCCGGCTGAGGTCGGGGCAGCCGTCGATGACCGCGAGCACCTTGTCGACCTGCTCCTGGTCCTCGGCCACGACCAGCCTGGCACCGGAGTGTGCCAGGAGGTAGGCGAGCTCGGCCGGCGGGTTGGTCGGGTAGAGGCCGACGGTCGTCGCCCGTACGGCGACGGTAGCGACGTCGGCGTAGAGCCACTCGCGGCGGTTCTCGGACAGGATGGCGACCCGGTCGCGGGGCTCCACGCCGAGCGCCAGGAGGCCGTGCGCGGTGGTCAGCGCGGCGTCCCAGTAGTCCGCCCAGGTGACCTCCTGCCAGATACCGAACGCCTTCTCTCGCATGGCTGTCGCGCGTGGCGTCGCCGTCGCGCGGTCGCGGATCCGCGAGGCGATCGTCATGCCTGCTGCACCTCCCCGAGATAGGCGCGGATGACGTCGGGATCGTGCTGGATCTCCGCCGGCGTGCCGGTCGCCACCGGGCGCCCGAAGTCGACGGCCAGCACCCGGTCGGCGAGGTCCATGACCAGGCCCATGTCGTGCTCGACGAGCAGGATCGGCACGTCGAGCTCGTCGCGGACGTCGAGGATGTACCGGGCCATGTCTTCGGTCTCCTCGAGGTTCATGCCGCTGACCGGCTCGTCCAGTAGCAGCAGCTTCGGCTCCATGGCGAGCGCCCGACCGAGCTCGACGCGTTTTTGGACGCCGTACGGCAGGAGGCCCACCGGGAGCCGGCGCCATTGCTCGAGCTCGAGGAAGTCGATGATGTCCTCGACCTGCCTTCTGGCCTGGATCTCCCGGCGGTGCGCGCGACCGAGCCAGGCGATGGCGGCCAGCGGCCCGTACCCGAGATGGGTGTGGCGGCCCAGCATCAGGTTGTCCAGGACGGTGAGGTTGGCGAACAGCTCGACGTTCTGGAACGTGCGGGCCATGCCGCGCGCCGCGATCTCGTGCGGCCGCCGCCCGACGATGTCCTCTCCCTCGAACACGACGCGGCCGCGCTGGGGCCGGTAGACGCCCGAGAGCACATTGAAGATGGACGTCTTGCCGGCTCCATTGGGCCCGATCATTGCGAACAGCTCGTGGCGGCCGACGGTGAAGCTGATGCCGTCGACGGCCTTGACGCCGGCGAAACTCAGGTGGACGTCCTCGAAGTCCAGGATGGTGTGGCTCATGAGAGCCATCGCTTGCGGCGCTTGTAGTGCTTGACCTCGCGGAAGGACCGGCGGCTGTCGGCGGCACCGAGTCCTAAGTAGAACTCGCGGATGTCGTCGTCGGCGAGCAACTGGTCGGCCGGCTTGTCGAGAACCACCTTGCCGACCTCGAGGACGTACCCGTGCGCGGCCACGTCGAGCGCCATGCGGGCGTTCTGCTCGACCAGCAGCACGCCGGTGCCGGCTTTGTTGATCTCGAGGATGATGTCGCGGATCTGGTCGACGAGACGTGGTGCGAGCCCGAGGCTCGGCTCGTCGAGCAGCAGGTAGCGGGGATCGGCCATGAGGGCCCGGCCCATCGCGAGCATCTGCTGCTCGCCGCCGGACAGGTAGCCCGCCGTGCGCCGGCGGCGCTGGGCGAGGACCGGGAAGAGGTCGAAGACGTACGCCAGTCGTTCCGCGATGTGCCCGCGGTTGGTGTGGCCGCCGACGCGGAGGTTGTCCTCGACGCTGAGCTCGCCGAAGATCCGCCGGCCCTCCATCACCTGGCTCACGCCGCGGCGCACGACGGCAGCCGGCTCGAGCCGGTGAATAGGCTTGTCGTCGAGGGTGACGGCCCCCTTGGTGACCTTGCCGTCGTGCACGTCGAGCAGCCCGGTGAGCGCGCGCAGGAGGGTCGTCTTGCCGGCGCCGTTGGCCCCCAGGAGGGCGACGATCGCGCCCGGCGGCACGGTGAGGGACACGCCCCGCAGCACCAACATGACGTCGTCGTAGACGACCTCGAGGTTCCGCACCTGCAACACCGGCGCTCCCCAAGTCACTGTGGCGTGCGTCACAAAGGTAGGGCACATTTAACTACGTCCCCGACGCCGTCGATAGTGGCCGAGGGCATCATTTCTGCATCAACAGTGCTGATTTCTCGCCCAGCTCCCACGAGCGATGGCGCGCTGCCATCGCGGTTCCAATTCCGCACTTTCGTGACGACATTCCGCCTAACTGGGTGCATTTTGGTACAGATCACTCCCTCCTGGCTTTTCCCCTGTGGCGGATGGGGTTAACGTGTCCGGGCCGGACCGGTAGTCAGCCATCCCCCGGGTGGCGCCGGCTCGGTGCCGCCGAGTCGCTTGCCACCCAGTGGCCGGGCCGTAGGCACGGCCCGATGCGAATCGGGGACCCACCGCAAGCAATGGGGTGAATCTGCGCCCGCCGGGCGCGTAGGGCAATCTTCCAGCCCGAACCCGTCAGCTAACCCGGTAGGCGGCCAGCGGAAGAAGGGTTCACGTTTGTCACCCGCGCGGATGTTGCTGCGCGCGCTCGTTCCTGCGGCTTTGGCACTCGGCTTAGCCGTGTCCGCCTCGGCCGCGTCGGCCGAGCCGTCGACGACCGAGCTGACGCAGCAGATCGAGAAGCAGTCCGCACAGCTGGAGAAGGTCGTCGAGGCCTACAACAAGCTCACCGAGGAGAGCAAGGCCACGAAGGCGGCTTCCGCGGCGGTGCAGGCCAAGCTCAACCCGCTCGAGCAAGACCTCGCCACGGCGCATGCCAAGGTCGGTGAGCTCGCCGTCGCGGCGTACAAGACCGGCCCCCTGACCACCGCCAGCGCCCTGCTCGACGACAACGGCGCGTTCCTGCCTCGCCTGGTCGCGCTCGACCGGCTCGCTCAGGAGCGGACGAACGAGGTGGCGACCTACGACGCCACCCGCACCCGGCTCACCACCGAGCGCGCCCACCTGCGGTCCGTCCAGGCCAAGCAGGACGCACAGGTGAAGGAGCTGGCCGCCAGCAAGAAGAAGATCGAAGCCGACATCAAAGACCTCTACGCGAAGCGCAAGCAGGCGTACGGCTCGGCCACGTCGTCCGGTTCGTCGTACAGCGGCACCGTGCCGGCCGTGTCCGGCAATGCCGGGGTGGCCGTGCGGTACGCGTACGGCGCGATCGGCAAGCCGTACGCCTGGGCGGCGGAGGGACCCGACAGCTACGACTGCTCCGGCCTCACGCTCGCCTCCTGGCGGGCGGCCGGCAAGTCGCTGCCGCACAACGCGGCCATGCAGTGGGACGTGGTGTCGCACATCAGCCGAAGCTCGCTGCGCCCCGGCGATCTCGTCTTCTACTCGGGCCTCGGCCACGTGGCGATCTACGTCGGCAACAGCCAGGTGATCCACGCGCCGACCTTCGGCGAGACGGTCAGGCTGGCGTCGGTCGACATGATGACCCCGTACGGGTACGGCCGGGTCACCTGAACTGTCGTACGCCGGGGGGATGCTGCGGGCATGTCTGATCCCACCGTGGTCCACCGGACGGTCCTGACCGCAGCAGCCCCCTACGACTTCGCGCTGAGCCTGCGGGCTCTCGAGGGCTTCATGCCGGTCGCGGGCGACCATCGGGTCGCCGACGACAGGGTGCGGCGCGCCCTCCTGCGCCCGCCCGACCCGACTGCGCCACCGGATCCGGGTGCTGCGCCGGGCCAGGCGGCGGTCCTGGTCGAGGCGGGGCCCGCCGCCGGCGGGGTCGCGCTCGCGGTCCATGCGCAGCACCCGCTCTCCGCCGTCGGCCGGGCATCCGTCGAGACCGCGGTCCGGCGCTGGCTCGGCCTCGACGATGACCTGAACGCCTTCCTCGCGATCGCCCGAGCCGATCCGGCGATGGCACCCCTGCTCGCCGTCGCGCAGGGCCTCCACCAGGTCCGGTTCGCCACGCTCGCCGAGGCCGCCGTCTACTTCACGCTCACCCAGCGCTCGACCCAGTGGTACGCGGCCGCGCGCAAACGCCGCCTCGCCGCCGAACAGGGCGCCTCGATCGTGGTCGACGGGGTGACCTATCCGGCCTTCCCGGCGCTGCCGGCGGTCGCCGCTCTCGACGACGAGAAGCTGATCGGTTACGCGGGCAACAAGCAGCGCGCCGACCGCATCCGCAGCGTGGTCGAGGGCCTGGCGGCGCTCGACGAAGACTGGTTGCGCACCGGACCCTATGACCAGGTCCGGGCGGCGCTGCTCGCCGTCCAGGGCATCGGCCCGTTCACGGCCGACGGGTTGCTCCTGCGCGCCCTTGGCCGCCCCGACGACGTGCCGTTGGAGATGGCCCAGTTCACGGCCGCGGCCGAGGCCGTCTACGGCGAACCGCCGCCGACGCCGGCCGAGCTGAGGGCCCGCTACGGCCGGTGGATCGGCTGGTGGGCCTACTACGCGCGCACCGCGACGGGCTGGCTCCCCCGGCCAGACCCCGTGCCCGAGCCGTCCCGGGCGGGCTAGCAACGAGGCGGCCGGGCGCGGCACGGCACCGCGACCCGCCCGGCCGCGCCCGCCAGCCCCTGAGACAGCGAGGTGCGGCGGGAAGAGGGCGCAAACGCGCGGTGAGGGAAGCCGACAATAGGAATGGCCGGCGTCCCCCTACCGGGCGCCGACCATTCGCTGCGCTTTCTTTACCCGCACTACACCGGCATTACGCGGCCTGAAGACCCTCGGCACGCGCCAGCTCACGCAGCCGTCCAAGGGCCTGGATCTCCAGCTGGCGAATGCGCTCGCGGGACAGTGAGAACCGCGACGCCACCTCGGTCAGCGAGTGCTCGCGGCCGTCCTCCAGGCCATACCGCGCCCGCATGATGCCGGCCGACCGGTCGTCGAGGTGGTTGAGCAGGCTCTCGATACGCTGCCGCTCGAGTGCGCTCAGCACCACGTCTTCCGGCGACGGGGCGTCGTTGTCCGCGACCAGGTCACCGAGGTTGGTGTCGCCGTCGTCGCCGACCGGCGTGTCCAGCGACACCGTGTCCTGCGACCAGCGGACCAGCTCGTGGACCCGCTCGACCGGCACGCCGAGCGCCGCCGCCACCTGCTCCGGCTCCGGGTCGGACCCGAGCTCCCGGGTGAGCTGCCGGTGCATGTTGCGCATCCGGTTGACGTCTTCGACCAGGTGCACGGGCAGTCGCACGGTGCGTTCCTGCTGGGCGATCGCCCGGCTGATCGCCTGGCGGATCCACCACGTCGCGTACGTCGAGAACTTGAAGCCGCGCTCGTAGTCGAACTTCTCGACGGCCCGCACCAGGCCGGTGTTGCCCTCCTGGATCAGGTCGAGCATCGGCATGCCGGAGCGCACGTAGCGCCGTGCGATCGACACGACCAGCCGCAGGTTGGCGCGGATGAACAGGTCCTTGGCCCGCTCCCCCTCGATCACGAGCCGCTCCAGCTCCTCGCGGCTGACGCCCTTGCGGGGCTTGCCCTCGTCGAGCAGGTATTCCGCGTAGAGCCCAGCCTCGATCGCCTTCGAGAGCTCAACCTCCCGGGCCGCGTCGAGCAGCGGTGTGCGGGAGATCTCGTGCAGGTAGACGCCGACCAGGTCGCGCTCCTCGGCGACCTCGTCGGTGCGCATCACGACGTTGTTCTCCACCTTGCCCACTGTCCCCTCGTCTGCCACTTGGCCCGCGTCGTCATTCCCTACGTCCATCAGCCCCTCCCCCGGTAACTCGCGAGGTGCCTTGCCGGTGCTGACACCTACACAACAGCTGAGACGCTCCAGGGATTCCGTCTGCTGAGTCGAAACTGTCACGAATGCCTGAGTACTAGCTGAGAGCGAAGGTCGATGCGGTTGCTGTCGCCCTCTACCGGTATTCGGAGCCGACCCCGGCGGCGGATGTGGCCGTCGTTGGCCAACCTTCCCGCCCGTTCAATCACACCATTCCCGTACGAACCGCCGCAGCGACCTGCGCCACTGATTCGATGCGATCCGCATCACTACCCGAACCACGCGCTGACACACCGGTGTGGTTCACACGAAAGATGTGCCGCGCGTCACGTCAGGAGCGCGAGCGCGCCGCGTACCTGGTCGTCCGACCGGGCGAGGGCGTCGCGCGCTTCGCCGACGCCGGCGCCGGCGACGAGCGCGACGAGGGCGGTCTTGAGGCTGCCGTCGGCCGCGGACAGCACCCGCTGCGCGTCGGCCTCCGCACAGCCGGTGGCCTCCACCAAGACCGAGATCATCCGGCCGCGGAGCTTGGCGTTCGTCGCCACCATCTCGACCATGAGGTTGGAGTACACCCGCCCGAGCCGCACCATCACCGCGGTGGAGAAGGCGTTAAGCACCAGCTTCTGTGCGCTTGCGGCCTTCATCCGGGTCGAACCGGTGACCACCTCGGGCCCGGTGTCCACCCCCACGAACACGTCGACGGCGGCGGCGGCCGCCGCACCGGGATCGGCGGCGATCAGGATCGTGCGGGCGCGGCGCGTGGTCGACTCCGCGAGCGCACCCAGGACGTACGGCGTCCGCCCGCTCGCGGCCAGCCCCACCACCACGTCGCCGGCCTCGACACAGGATGCCGCCTCGGCGGCACCGGCCGCGGGGTCGTCCTCGGCGTCCTCGATCGCCCGCCACATCGCCTCGGCACCCCCGGCCAGGTGGGCGCAGAACCACTCGTCGGGCGCGCTGAACGTCGGCGGGAGCTCCGCCGCGTCGAGCACGCCGATCCGGCCGGACGTGCCGGCACCGAAGTAGTGCACGCGGTGGCCGGCCCGCAGCGCGGCCACCGCGAGCTCCACCGCGGCGGCGACCCGGTCACCCACGGCGGCGACCGCGTCGGGGACCTCGTGGTCGGCCTCGTTGATGATCCGAAGGACGTCGGGGGTCGGCATCAGGTCAAGGTCGGCGCTGCGCGGGTTGGTCCGTTCCGTGGGCGCCGCGACGCGCACCGCGCCCGGGCGGCCACCATCGGCGTCGACGGCCGTCATGCCGCCGCCTCGCCGCGGCCGACGGCCCATCGCGAACGGGCCGGAACCGGATCCCCGCGGACACCGTCGACGGGACCGCCCACAGCGACTGCGTAGAGCGGCACCGCACGGCCGGATGGCAGGTCCACGCGCGGTGCGGGGCGCGGGGTCATGTCGAGCGTCGCCTGGGAATGCCGAGGCGCCGTGGGCGTACGGCGTCGGCCGTTACTTCGAGGGCCTTGCGGGCCTTGGTGCGGTTGCGCGCGGCCACCCCGACGAACAGCACGTCCACAACGGTGAGCTGGGCCAGCCGGCTGGCCATCGCCCCCGAGCGGTACGTGGTCTCGCGGGCCGCCGTGGTGAGCACGTGGTCGGCCATCCCGGTGATCGGCGAGCGCGGGAAGTTGGTCAGCGCCACCGTCGTCGCGCCTCGGGACCGCGCCTGCTCGAGCACGTCGACCACCTCGATGGTGGTGCCGGTGTGCGATATGCCAATCGCCACGTCGCCACGGCCGAGGAGGGCCGCCGAGGTCAAGGCGGCATGCACGTCCGGCCAGGAGAACGCGACCCGACCGATGCGGTGCAGCTTCTGCTGGAAGTCGGACGCGACGAAACCGCTCGCGCCCGCGCCGTAGATGTCGACCCGAGCGGCCGACGAGATCGCCTCGACGATCCGCTCGCACACGGCCGGGTCGAGTTGCTCGGCGGTCTCCTCGACAGCGCGCGCGTCGTTGAACGCGATCGTGGCGATGATCTGCGCGAGGTCGGCGCCGGGCGGGATGTCGCCGCCGATCACCCGGGCGTCGGGTGGGTCGACCCGGCGGGCCGCCTCCGCGGCCAGCCGGATCCGCAGCTGTGGGTAGCCGTCCATGCCGACCGACCGGCAGAACCGGATGACGGTGGCCTCGGAGGTCTCGGCGGCGTTGGCGAGGTCGGTGATGGTACGGCGCGCCGCCTCGGCCGGGTCGGCCACGACGAGCCGCGCGACGCGTTGCTCAGCGGGGGACAGGGACGGCAGCAGGCCGTTGATCGCAATGATCAGACCCCCGGCCTCGCGAGGCGATGAAACCTTCGCAGACTTCGCCACGGATGAAACTTACTTTCACGTTGTCGACGCGTCAACAAAGCCATGAAACTACGCCCGACCGGTTGTCACGACCGCCGCGCATGCCATTCCCGCAGGACGTTTGCCTCGTCGTCTGCCGACAAACCGCCAGCCTTGACCGCCGACGGGTCGGCGACCATCCACTCGAGCGTACGCCGCGCGGTCTCGCCCACCGGCCGGGTGCGCAGCCCGGCGGCCAGCGAGTCGGTCACGTCCCGGTCGAGAAATCCGCCGTACCCGGGCAGCGGCAACCACAACGGCAGCGCCCGCTCCCCCGACCACGGCCGCACGTCGTGCTCGGTCAGGAACTCCTGACCGACCCAGGTCAGCGTGGTGCCGGCCGGCGCCAGCGCGGCGGCGATCGAGGTGAGGAGGACGCCACGTGGCATCGCCGCGCCCATTCCGTCGTAGGCGCCCGCGAGGCCGGTCTCGGCCGCGAAGAGCAACCACGCCGCGAGGTCGGCGACGTCGACGAACTGGACCGCATCGTCGGGATCGCCCGGCGCGAGCACCTCGCCACCGCGGGGCATCCGAGCGACCCAGTAGGGGAACCGGTCGCTGCGGTCCTCGGGTCCGACGATCAGCCCTGCCCGGCACAGGAACGCCCGGTCGGCGCCCATCGCGGACGTCACCAGCGCCTCGCAGGTGACCTTCGCCCGGCCGTACATCTCCGGGTCGTCCTCGTCGTCGGGCGGCGCCGGCTCGACCAGCTTGGCCGTGGTCGCCTTCTGTCCCGGCGTGCTGTCGTCGGCGTAGACGTTGCAGGTGGACACGAAGGACCAGTGACCGGCGCGTCCGGCCAGAGCCGCCACGGCGGTGCGGACCTGGGACGGTTTGCGCGACACGTCGACCACCGCGTCGAACGTCTCACCGTCCAACTCGGACAGTCCATCCGGACGGTCGCGGTCGGCGCGCACGAACCGCACGCCCTCGGGCGGCGCGCCGGTCTCACCGCGCGCGGCGGCGGTGACGTCGTCGCCGGCGTCGCGGGCCTGCCGCGCCACCTCCCGACCGAGGAACGCGGTGCCGCCCAGTACCAGAACTCTCATGCCGTCGATCCTGCGCCGACCCGGTACCGCGAAGCACCCCGGTTCACCGACAGCGGAACGCTACGGTGAGCTCATGACAGGACGCAGCGTGCTGATCACGGGCGGCGGCGGCGGGCTCGGCGGAGCCGTCACCGACGCCTTCGTCGACGCCGGCTGGCGGGTCGTCGCGCCGGTGCGGGCGAAGGACCCGGCCGGGAAGCCCGGCGTGGTCACCCTGACCGCCGACCTCGCCGATCCCGGCTCCGTCGCCGAGGTGGTCGCGGTCGCCACCGCGGAGCCGGCCGAGCCGCTGCGCGCGGTGGTCAACCTCGTCGGCGGGTACGGCGGCGGCGCGCTCATCCACGAGACGCCATACGACGAGTTCGCCCGCATGCTCGAGGTCAACCTGCGGCCGACCTACCTGGTGACCGCCGCGGCCCTGCCGCACCTCGTCGAACATCAGGGAGCCGTGGTCTGCGTGGCCGCGCGGGCAGCCGTCGCCCCGTTCCCCAGGGCAGCCGGATACGTCACCGCCAAGGCCGGGGTGATCGCCTTCGCCAACGCCGTCGCGGTGGAGTACAAGGCGCAGGGCGTACGGAGCAACACCGTGCTGCCCAGCGTCATCGACACACCGGCCAACCGTGCGTCGCAGCCGGATGCCGACTACTCACGCTGGGTGCCACCCGCGCAGATCGCGTCGGTGATCCGCTTGCTGGCCAGCGACGAGTCGGCGGCCACCAGCGGCGCCATCGTCCCGGTGTACGGACGCGCCTGATCCGTGGTCAGTCGCGCGACCGCGGCGACGAGCGCGGCCGTCACCTCGTCGGCCGGCCCGTTCGCGTCGATCTCCACGAACGCGCCGAACTCCGGCAGCGACCGGTAGGCCGCGTCGGCCGCCATCAGGTAGCCCAGGCTCTCCTCGTCGCTGCCCCGAGCCACGATGCGCGCGTGCGCGACGGCGGGGTCGACCGCCAGGTAGAAGGTGAGGTCCGGGGCGCGGAACAACCCGTACGCCAGGCGTGCCATCCACTCCGACCGGCCGCCGCCGCGCGCCCGGATGCTCGCGTACTGGCAGACCGCGTACCGGTCCATGACGGCGACGTCGTGGCGCAACCGGGACAGCGACCGGGTGCGGGCGATGGCCATCCAGCGCAGCACCGCCTCGACGACGAGCATCCCGCGCCGGCCGAAGAAGCTCTGCCCATCGCGCAGGCCGAGCCGGCGGGCGAGCCGGCCGAACCAATGCCGGCCACCGGCGTTCTGCACGTACCGGGTCGGCACGCCGGCAGCGGTCAAAGCGGCCGCGAGCCGGTGTGCCTGGGTCGTCTTGCCGGAGCCGTCGATGCCCACGAGGGCGACGGCGCGCGGCCCGGTGGTGGCCATGGCGGTCCACGGTAGCGGAGCGGCGCAAAAATGGGACAATACCGGCATCCAACAGGTGTGAGGCCGGAAATCGCCGGGTACGGGAAGGTCCAACGTCAACGAGTTCGGGAGACAGCACATGCCAGGAGCCGGAGACGAGCCGCTGCTGATCACGCTCAAGCGCGTCGCCGCCGCCCTCAATCTGGCCGAGATCCCGTTCGTGCTCGCCGGCAGCTTCGCCGTGTACGCGCATGGCGGTCATTCCAGCGACCACGACGTCGACTTCCTCATCAGGCAGGCCGATGTCGACCGTGCCCTCGAGACGTTGGTGGCCGCCGGCTTCCGTGCGGAGCGCCCGCCGGAGGACTGGCTGGTCAAGGTCTACGACGACGACGGCCGGTTGGTCGACCTCATCCACCGGCCGATCGAGAACCCGGTGACCGAGGAGACGTTCGCGGACACGGTCACCCGTACCGTCGACGCGATCCAGATGCCGGTGCTGTCCGCGACCGGCCTCATGGTGCACAAGCTGTTGAGTTACTCGCAGCACTACTGCGACTTCGCCCGCGGGCTGCCGCTCGCGCGCTCGCTGCGGGAGCAGATCGACTGGGACCGGGTCCGTAAGGAGACGGCGGCGTCGCCGTACGCGGAGGCGTTCCTGGTCCTGCTCGACCGGCTCGACGTCGTGCCGTATCCGGGCTGTCACGAGCCGCCGCGGGAGAAGGGAGACACGAGATGAATGACCGGCCGCTCGACGGGTACGTCGAAGCCGAGGTGCAGCGCGCGCTCGCCGAGGACATCGGCGTTGCCGAGCAGGGCATCACCATCGTCCGGCGGGAGCACACCCTGGTGCTGTGCGGCGAGGTGGAAAGCGCGGCCCGGCGCGACGAGGTGGTCCGGGTGATGGGCGAGCGTTTCCCGGACGTGACGATCGAGACGGACATCGGGGTGATCCGAGCCGGCGCCCCGACCGCGGCGGAGGAGCTGACGTGATCAGGATCGCGGCCGTCGGCGACGTGCATCTCGACGAGGACGTGCTGGGCCGGTTCCGGCCGGCGCTGGACCAACTGCCCGAGCATGCCGACGTGCTGCTGCTCGCGGGCGACCTGACCCGGCACGGCACGGAGGAGGAGGCGCGCTGCGTCGCCACCGAGTTCGGCGACCTCGCGGTGCCCGTGGTCGCCGTGCTCGGCAACCACGACTACCACTGCGACCAGGTGCCCCAGGTGGTCCGGGTGCTCGAGGACGCCGGCATCATCGTCCTCGAGGGCGACGGCACGGTGCTGGACTGCTCCGGCACGCGGCTGGGCGTGGCGGGCGCCAAGGGGTTCGGCGGGGGCTTCGCGGGCCGCTGCGCGAGCGAGTTCGGCGAACCCGAGATGAAGGCGTTCGTGCGCACGACGAGCGCGATCGCGGAGAAGCTCGGCGCCGCGCTGCGCGACCTGGAGTGCGACGTACGGGTGGCGCTGACGCATTACTCGCCGGTGCCCGACACCCTCGCCGGCGAGCCGCCGGAGATCTACCCGTTCCTCGGCTCCTACCTGCTCGGGCAGGCCATCGATGCGACGGACACGGCCCTGGCGCTGCACGGCCACGCGCACCACGGCACGGAGCGCGGCCGTACGCCCGGGGGGGTGCGGGTCCGCAACGTGGCACACCCCGTGATCAAGCAGGCATACAGCGTCTACCGGCTCACCGATGCCCAGGTTTCCCCGAACGCGGCACCGGGTAGATGATCGCCATGGCACTGATTCTCTGGATTATCGCGGTAATCCTCGTCGTGGCTGGGATCCTGGCTCTGTTCCGGCGCCAGATCCTATGGGGCATCGTCCTCATCATCGTCGGGCTGCTGGTCGGCCCTGGTGGCGTCAGCATTTTCACGTAGCCACCACATCCCCCAACCCTTCTCACCCAGGCATCGAGCCCGCCAGGGTCGTCGCTTCCGATCTTCGTCCTCCCGACGGTCGACCGGAGGCGGTGACCCTGGCGCCGCTGTGTGTCCCGAAACGGCGCGCGGACCGCGGTGACGCGTTGTCACCCGGCAGCCCTCGGCGGCCTGTTCAATGGGCCGGGCCTGGTCGCGGTGTCCGACACGGCGATGGCCGCGACGCGGGTACCCGTCCTCGAGACCGGCATCCACCGCCTCGAGTGCCTGAGTTGGTTGGCGCCTCCCGTGCCCATCACGGCGCGTCCGCGCCGACCGCGATCCTCGGCCGGAAGGCGGCGACCGCGGACGAGCCCGCCGTCGAGGCGGAGCCGGCGCACGGTGGCCGACACGCCGATAGGCCGGCCCGGCTCGCGCCTCGGGTGAGCGGACCCGTCCGGGAGGCCGGGCACGGAGCCCATCCCGAATCGACGCATGGCCGGTGTCCGGTGTGGACCGGTACGCGCTGAATCCCCTCGTCCGACAGGTCGACGCCGTCGTGGGCGCAGGCTGGCCCGTCGGAGGCAAGTGCGGTCAGACTATGCGCACGGCCCGTGGGAGCGTTGCCCCCGTCATGCAATCGTTACGCACTCGATCAACTCGTAACCATTGCGCCGCATACGGGCCACCGTTTTGACTGACCGTGAAACGTTCCCCGGTGGACCGGCGCACCCGCGCACGATCCGGGGCATGAAGAGAGAGGAAGGGGACATGTCCCTTCGCCTGACCGGCTCACGCCGAGCTTTGGCGGCCGCCGGGGCCTTCAGCGTCATGCTCGCTGTGGGCGCGTGTTCGAGCGGTGGAGGCACCTCCACCGACACCGGCGGCGGCAACACGAGCGCCGACTGCGCCCCGTACACCAAGTTCGGCGACATCAAGGGCAAGACCATCTCGGTCTTCGCCGGCATCGTCACCCCCGAAGACGTTTTGCAGAAGAACTCCTACAAGCCGTTCGAGGACTGCACAGGCGCCAAGGTCCAGTACGAGGCCGACAAGACGTTCGAGGCGCAGATCCTCGTGCGCGCGAAGGCCGGCAACCCGCCGGACATCGCCATCCTCCCGCAGCCCGGCCTCCTCCAGCAGCTCGTCGCCACGGGCAAGGTCAAGGAGCCCCCGCCCGAGGTCGTGGCCAACGTCGAGAAGGGGTGGAGCCCCGAGTGGAAGACCTACGGCACGGTCGACGGCAAGTTCTACGCCGCGCCGTACGGTGCCAACGTCAAGTCGTTCGTCTGGTACTCGCCCAAGGAGTTCCAGGACAAGGGTCTCCAGCCGCCGAAGACGCTCGACGAGCTCTACCAGCTCTCCGACAAGCTGGCCGAGGGCGGGCGCAAGCCGTGGTGCGCCGGCATCGGCTCCGGTGAGGCGACCGGCTGGCCGGTCACCGACTGGATGGAAGACATGATGCTCCGGCTCAACGGGCCGGAGGAGTACGACAAGTGGGTCAAGCACGACATCCCGTTCAACTCCGCCGGACCGACGGCGGCGCTGGACGAGGCCGCGAAGATCCTCAAGAACGACAAGTACGTCAACGGCGGCCTCGGCGACGTCAAGAGCATCGCGAGCACGACGTTCCAGGACGGCGGCCTGCCGATCCTGGACGGCACCTGCTCGCTGCACCGCCAGGCCTCGTTCTACGCGGCCAACTGGCCGGAGGGCACCAAGGTGGCGCCGGACGGTGACGTCTTCGCCTTCTACCTGCCCGGCAAGACCGCCGACGACAAGCCGGTCCTCGGCGGTGGCGAGTTCATCGCCGCCTTCGCCGACCGGCCCGAGGTCAAGGCGTTCCAGACCTACATGGCGTCCGCCGACTGGGCCAACGCGAAGGGCGCGCAGGGCGGCAACGTCGTGTCCGCGAACAAGGGCTTCGAGCTGAGCAAGTGCAAGTGCAGCGAGATCGACAAGCTCTCGGTCCAGCTGCTGCAGGACCCGAAGACGGTGTTCCGGTTCGACGGTTCCGACCTGATGCCGGCCGCCATCGGATCCAACGCGTTCTGGAAGCAGGCGACCAGCTGGATCACGGGGCAGAGCACCAAGCAGACCGTCGACAACATCGAAGCGGCCTGGCCGAAGTAGCTGACCGGTAGCCGGACGGCCGGGCGTCAGCAGCTGCGTGACGCCCGGCCGGATCTGCTACCGGCAGAGGAGGTGAAGTTCGTTGCACCCCACGTCCACCGCAGGCAAGTTCCTGTTGATGTTCGAGGCGATCCTGATCTTCGTGGCCGTCGTCTCGGTGATCCTGTTCATCGCGGGCCGGCTCGGGGGCCGGCGCAGCGACCGCTGGGTCGCGTTCGCGTTCCTGATCCCGGCCGTCCTGATGCTGCTCGTCGGCCTGCTCTACCCGGGCATCCGCACGATCTTCCAGTCGTTCTTCGACGCCGACGGCAACGGGTTCATCGGCATAAACAACTACAAGACGATCTTCACGTCGTCCGACCAGCTCGTCGTCCTGCGCAACACCGTCTTCTGGGTGGTGGTCACGCCCTTCGTCGCGACGTCCATCGGCCTGCTCTACGCGATCCTGGTCGACAAGTCCCGCTTCGAGGCGTTCGCGAAGGCGCTGATCTTCCTGCCCATGGCCATCTCGTTCGTGGGCGCGTCGATCATCTGGAAGTTCGTCTACGAGTACCGGCCCGACCAGCCCGGCGTGAAGCAGATCGGCCTGCTGAACCAGGTCCTGGTCATGCTCGGCGGCAAGCCGCAGAACTGGCTGATCGACTCACCGCTCAACACGTTCCTGCTGATCGTCGTCATGATCTGGATCCAGGCGGGGTTCGCGATGACGGTGCTGTCGGCGGCCATCAAGGCGATCCCCGACGACATCATCGAGGCCGCGCGGCTGGACGGCGTGACCGCGCTCGGCATGTTCCGATTCGTCACGCTGCCGAGCATCCGGCCGGCGCTGGTCGTCGTCTTGACGACGATCGGCATCGGCGTCCTCAAGGTCTTCGACATCGTCCGGACCGCGACGGGCGGCAACTTCGACACCAGCGTCGTCGCCAACGAGTTCTACAGCCAGAGCTTCCGGGCGAGCAACCAGGGCCTCGGCGCGGCGTTGGCCGTCCTGTTGTTCATCCTGGTCGTGCCGATCGTCGCCTACAACGTCCGGCAAATGCGCGCATCGGAGGCACGATGAGCACCGCGGCCACCCCCGTCACCACGACGCCGCCGGTCGCCGCGGCGCCCGTCAAGGTCTCCGCGATCGCGAAGAAAGGCCTGTCCTCGCGCTGGGCCTCGCTCGCGGCGGTCATCATCGCCGTGCTGTGGACATTGCCGACCTTCGGCCTGGCGATCTCCTCGTTCCGCCCGGAGCGGGCGATCAAGACCACCGGCTGGTGGACGTTCTTCAGCAACCCGCAGGTGACGCTCGACAACTACCGGTCGGTGCTCTCCACCGAGGGCGCCAACTCGCTCGGCCAGACGTTCGTCAACTCGTTCGTGATCGTGATCCCGTCGGTGATCATCCCGATCACGATCGCGCTGCTGGCCGCGTACGCCTTCGCGTGGATCGATTTCAAGGGCCGCAACCTGCTGTTCGTCGCCGTCTTCGCCCTGCAGATCGTGCCCATCCAGGTCACGCTCATTCCGCTGCTGAGCCTCTACGTCGACGCCGGGCTGTCCGGCACGTTCTGGACGATCTGGATCTCGCACTCCATCTTCGCGCTCCCGTTGGCCATCTTCCTTCTGCACAACTTCATGAAGGAGATCCCGCCCGCCCTCATCGAGGCGGCGCGGGTCGACGGCGCAGGGCACGTGCAGATCTTCTTCCGGGTGCTGATGCCGCTGCTCACGCCGGCGCTGGCGGCGTTCGGCATCTTCCAGTTCCTGTGGGTGTGGAACGACCTGCTGGTCGCCCTCACCTTCGCCGGCGGCACGCCGCAGGTCGCCCCGATCACGGTCGGACTGGCCAACCTCAGCGGCACCCGCGGCACGGCGTGGCATCTGCTGTCGGCGGGCGCGTTCGTATCGATCCTCATCCCGATCATCGTGTTCCTGTCCCTGCAGCGCTACTTCGTGCGCGGCCTGCTCGCGGGCGGCCTCAAGGGCTGACCCCATTGGTCCTACGGACGGCGCTGCCGGCCCTCGCGAGGGCCGGCGGCGCCGTCTACATCGTCCAGAGCAACGAGGGGGCCCGGGCCGGGTACGGGCGCCACCACATGTGCTCGGCCACCTTCGGCCGGCCGTCGATGTCGATCAGCGTGAACAGCGAGACGCCGTCTTCAACGACGTCGACACCGTAGGCGCGGTAGCGCAGCCGTTGTGGCACGGTGACGTGCTGGCGGTCGCCCTGCACCTCGATCCGGCCGGTCGTCTCCAGCGAGACCTGCGCTGCGAAGATCGCGTCCAACAGGTCGTCCAGCGCCGGCCCCACGGCGACGTTGATGGTGGGCAGGTGGAACGTGTCGCCGGCGAGGAAGGCGCCGCGGGGTGCCATCGCTCCCCGAATCGCCGCGGCGTCGTGGGCGTTCCACGCCGCGAGGTATGCCGTGACTGCCGTCACGGCTGCTCGTTCCGAGTCGGGGCGGCGGTGGTCGAGCCAGATGTATCCGCCGAGCACCACGATCAGGACACAGGTCGCCGCGAGCGCCCGGCGCAGGCCGCGCACGCCGGGCGGTGCCGGGGCCTCGACCACGTCCGGCGGTGCGTCGATCGGCGAGGCCGATCCGTACACGATCACCGGCCGGTCTTGGAACGGGGCGTCGGAGCTTTCGGAACCGGAATACATGGGAAACACCCCGTGCACATCGTGCACCGCGTGCCGGCGGCGCGACAAGGTCGTACCGCGCCGGCACACTGGGAGCCACGAGACACCGGGAGGTTGCCCTGAACGCGCTCGTACAGCCCGCCGCCGCCACTGCCGCCGCGACCGCGCCCCGCGACTTCCCGTGGTGGTGGGACGCGGTGATCTACCAGATCTACCCGCGGTCGTACGCCGACTCCGACGGCGACGGCGTCGGCGACCTGCCCGGCGTGATCGACCGGCTCGACCACCTCGTCGAGCTCGGCGTCGACGCCGTGTGGCTGTCGCCGTTCTATCCCTCGCCCATGGCCGACGCCGGCTACGACGTGGCCGACTACTGCGACGTCGACCCGCTGTTCGGCACGTTGGCCGACGCCGACCGGCTGATCGCGGAGGCGCACGAGCGCGATCTCCGCCTCATCATCGATCTCGTGCCCAACCACACGTCGTCGGCACATCCGTGGTTCCAGGCAGCGCTGGCGGCGAATCCCCGGAGCGAGGAACGGGCCCGGTACGTATTCCGCGACGGGAAGAACGGGGAACCGCCCAACCACTGGCAGAGCGTGTTCGGCGGCCCCGCCTGGACGCGGGTCGCCGACGGCCAGTGGTACCTGCACCTGTTCGACGTCGCCCAGCCGGACCTCAACTGGGACAACCCGGAGGTGCGGGCCGAGTTCGAGAGCATCCTGCGGTTCTGGCTCGACCGCGGCGCCGACGGGTTCCGCGTCGACGTCGCGCATGGGTTGGTCAAACAGGCCGACCTCGCCGACTCGCACCTGCCGGTCCAGACGGTGACCGGTGAGGGTACCGAGGGGGCGGCCCGGCCGCCGATGTGGGACCAGGACGGAGTCCACGAGATCTACCGGCGCTGGCGCCAGGTCCTCGACGAGTACGCCGGCGACCGGACCCTCGTCGCCGAGGCGTGGGTGCAGCCCGCGGAGCGGATGGCCGCCTATATCCGCCGCGACGAGATGAACCAGGCGTTCAACTTCGAGTACCTCGAGGCCGCCTGGACCGCCGCCGACCAGCACTCCGTCATCGACCGGTCGCTCGCCGCCACCGGCGCGGTCGACGCGACGACGACGTGGGTGTTGTCCAACCACGACGTGATCCGCCACGCCTCGCGCCTCGGCCTGCCGGTCGGCATTCCGCGACCGAAGGGCATCGGCATCGGCGACCCCCAGCCCGACGCGACGCTGGGCCTGCGCCGCGCCCGCGCGGCCACCATGCTGATGCTCGCGCTGCCCGGCTCGGCCTACCTCTACCAGGGCGAGGAGCTCGGCCTGCCGGAGGACACCCGGCTGCCCGACGAAGTCCGGCAGGATCCGACGTGGAAGCGCAGCGGGGGCGTCGAACGCGGACGCGACGGCTGCCGGGTGCCGATCCCGTGGGAGGCGGACGCGCCGTCGTACGGCTTCGGCCCCACCGACCGCAGCTGGCTCCCGCAGCCTCCACAGTGGGCGGAGTACGCGCTCGACCGCGAGCGCGGGGTGTCCGGCTCCACGTACGAGATGTACCGGTCCGCGCTGCGCCTGCGGCGCGAGCTCCGGCTCGGTCTCGGCCGGGTGTCCTGGGCGACCTGCGACGAGAACATCCTCGCCTTCGACACCGCCGGCATCCGGGTGCTCACCGTCTTCGGCCTCAGGCCGGTCGCCTTGCCGCCCGGCACGCAGGTCCTGCTCGCCAGCGGGGCGCTGGACGCCGAGGGCGGCGTGCCCACCGACGTGACGCTCTGGGTCCGGCTGCCCTAGGAACTATGCGGTCCAGCCGAGCCAGTGCTCGCCGGCGGTCAGCGCACCGAGCCAGATCAGCCCCGCGCCGACCGGCACGAGCGGCACGACCGCGGGCCGCTCGCGCAGCAGCCGGATCGCGACGACGAGCAGGGCGAGCCAGACGAGAAGCAGCGTCACGACCGCCCAGCCGGGCGCGAGCAGGCCGCTCGCCGCGTAGAAGACGAGCGTGGCGAGGTGGGCGATCAGGCCCAGCCAGCCCAGGACGAGGTGCCACCAGGGGCGGCTCATCGGGGGATTCCCTCGTGGGTGGGTTCCGGCGCGACGTGAGCGGCCCGCTCGCGCAGCAACTCGTGGACGTCCGCGATGTCGCGCGGCGCGCTGCGCGAGGCGAGCCAGTACATGACGCCGGTGGGGATGAAGAAGACCTGGAATGCGGCGAGCCCGATGGCGTAGTTGAGGGGGCTCGCGTATGCGCCCTGCAGGAGCCGGAACGCCACCGGGATCAGCCCGTTTCCGATCGCCCGGCCCACCCCGTTGGTGAGGTTGCCCAAGCTATAGACGGTGCCGCGGTGCTCCGGCGGATTGATGTCGGCGATCAGCGCAAACCAGTTGGGCGAGTTTGCGCTGGTCAGCGCGAGGGCCAGCACCGCCAGCAGGAGGCTGAACCCGACCGTCGGCTGGGTCACCACGCTGCGCAGGATGGCCAGGACCACCGCGCCGCCGCCGCCACCGTCAGGCACGTCGATCTCGAGCGGGACGAAGAACAGGACGATGTAGAACGGGACGGCCGCCAGGATGCCGATCGACGCCACGAGCGCCCTCCCCCGGGGCGTACGCCGCTGCAGCCGGTCGCCGACCAGCCCGCCGACGAGCGAGAGGACGCCGCCCAGCTGGAACATGGTCGCGAAGAGGCTACCCACCTGAATGGCGGTGGTCTGACCGTACCCCTGGGCGATGGCGCGCTCCCGGAACAGCACCGGCAGCCACACCAGCGAGCCGAACGCCACCTGCGCGGTGAGGCCCTGCAGCACGAGCCAGACGTTGGTGCGCTTGCGCAGGATCGCCGGCAGGTCGTCGCGGCTGATCCGGTAGTCGTAGTCGCCGCCCGCGGCGATGGCGCCGGCGAGCTCGGGGTCGCTCTGGCCGCGACGGATGTCGTAGGTGAAGAAGTACGCGACGGTCGCGAGCACCCCGACCGCGCTCAGCAGGAGGAACGGGCGTCGCCAGTCGGCCGCCCCGAGGAGCCCGGCGAGCAGCGTTCCGACGAGCAGGCCGGCGCCCTGGGACAGGCCCCACAGGCCCATCACGAGTCCGCGGCGGCGCGGTGAGATCAGGTCGCTGACCACCGAGAACCCGACCGAGCCGACCGCGCCGAGGCCGAGCGCGGCGACGACCTGCGCGGCGAAGAAGGCCAGATACGTGCCGGCCAGGGCGCTGCCGGTGGTCCCGGCCGCCCATAGTAGCGTGCCGATCATGAGCAACGGCTTGCGGTAGGTGCGGTCGCCAACGTACGCCCATGCGACGGCGGCGACGGCGCTGATCAGGAACGAGGCGGCGGTGACAACGCCGATGGCGCCCTCCGGCACGCCGAGCGTGTCGGCGATGGGACCGTACAGGGGTGGGACGAGGCCGATAGCCACGTTGTCGAGCGAGGCCAGGACGATGAAGACCGTGACGCTGTAGATCCGGCGCGCCGGGGCTCCGCCTGCCATGACCGGGACGGTACAGGTCGATGCCCATCCGGCCGCGCCGACCCGAGCTTGGCGGCGGGCTAGGTGTGCGGCGTGGGCACCAGGCCGAGCTCCTCGGCGCGCTGCCAGACCGGTTGCATGGCCGCATCCGGGTCGCGGTGGAAGACGCTCGCCCGGAGGCGGACGAACACGCAGTTGCCGACCCGTTCGAGGATCGCCTGCCGCCGCAGCTCCTGGGCGAAGGCCTCGGCGCCGTGGAAGCGCTCGCCGTCGCACTCGATGGCGAGGCGCCGGCCGTCGGGGGCGCTGACCACGAAGTCGATCCGGAACCCGCCGAGGCGGAACTGCGGTACGGGCTTCAGGCCGGCCGCCGTCAGGCGCTGCCACACGGCCCGCTGGAACTCCGACTCCAGCCGGGCGGGCGGGTCCGTGGTCGCCTCCTCCGCGGCGGCGGGCCGCATGGCGTACGACAGCAGCAGCGCCCGGGCGTCGTCGGCGTGCAGGTCGCCCACCGTCACCGAGTGGAAGAGCCACATCTGGTCGCGCGCCCGCGACGCCGCGACGTTGACCCGACGATGGAAGTCGCGCTTGGTGAACGCGCCGATCGCACCGTCGGCCGTGGACACGACCAGCGAGACCAGCACCACGTCGCGCTCGTCGCCCTGGAACGTGTAGGGGTCGCCCACCCGCAGCTCGCGCCGGGCCAGCTCGGCCGCGCCCACGTCGGCGCGCAACCGGTGCTGCAGGTACGCCGCCTGCCCGCTGCCGGACAGCAGGCTCACCACGCCTATGGTCTTGCCCGCGTACGCCGGGTCGGCCATCATCGCGACGACCCGGGCCACCAGCGCGTCGGCCTCGGGCACGTTGACCTCGCCGTACTCGGGCAGGGTCGTGCGCCGCCCGTCGGGGACGTGCACCGCGGTGACCGCCGGACCGAGTCCGAGCGGCCGGTCGGCGCGCAGCGGCTGGATCTTGCCGTCGTAGTAGACGTCGCTGGAGAACGTGATGATCGCTGGCACGCTGCGGAAGTGCTCGGTGAGCAGGATCCGTTGCGGGGACCGGCGCACGGCGTGGTCGTACAGGCTGCTCTCGGTGTCGAAGTGCTCCGCCGACGGCACGTCAACCGGGGTCAGGTGGGTGGCGATGAGCGCGTTGATCCGGTCGGCGGGAACGCCGACGATCTGCGGGCCGATCTGCTGGTCGTCGCCGACCACCACGGCACGATGTGCCAGCGTCAACACCGGCAGCGCGAAGACGTCCGCCTGCGACGCCTCGTCGACGATGACCACGTCGAAGATCGGGCCGGTGCCGGGGAACTGCTCGAGCGCACGGTCGACCGACATGATCCAGACCGGTACGGCGGTGACCGCCTCGGCCATCGCCCGCTGCGCGGCCGCCTGCCAGTGCGCCGCGGTCTTGCCGGTGCCCTTGCCGATCTTGCGAAGGGCCGCGGTCCAGTCGGCCAGCGCGGCCTTGCGCCGATCGTCGAGCATCAGCGCTACCTCCAGCCATGCCGACGACACGACGAGGTCGCCGGTGAGTCGGCGGACCTGATCGCGGGCGCGTTCCAGCCGGCGGCCGAGGTCGGCGCCGTCGACGCCGCCGACCACCGCGTCGAACCAGGTCTGCGCCTGCCGCCACCGCCACGCCCGCAGCGCCTCCTCGCCGCCGGCCGGCGCCTCGCCGCGGTCGAATGCGGCCGCCCACTGTGGAGCGACGGCGGACAGCCGGGCATGCAGCGCGGCGTAGCGGGCGGCGTCGGGCCGGACCGTCCACAGGCGACGGATCTCGGCAACCCCGGCGTCCCAGGCCACCGGGTCGTCCGCGGACCAGGCCGCGGACAGCCGGCGCAGCACCGGCGCCGCTCCCGGCTCCGCCGTGACCTGCCGCAGCCAGGCGGTCATCGCGTTTCGCTCCGCCTCCAGCCGGTCGACGGTGATGACCGCCGACGCCGACTCCACGAGCGCGGCCAGGTCGGTGAGCTGGCGGGCGTCGACCGCGCGCGGGCAGCCGGGTAGGGCGACCGCGAGCCCGGCGCGCAGCGAGGGCCAGCGCCGCCGCTCCCACTCCAGCGCGTCGACCGCCTCGGCCAACAGCCGCCCCGCCCAGAGCTCAGGCTCGGGCGACCCTCGGCCGGCCGACGGCACCGGGGCGTCGAGTCGGGTGCCCCACTCAGCCCAGCGGGCGGCCAGCTGCTGGCGCAGCCGCGTCCGCTCGACCGTCGCGACGACCAGGTCGGCGTCCTCGGCCGTGCGCATGGGCTCGCCGTCGACCCGGCACTCGGTGACCACCTTGAACAGGTCGCCCTGGGTGAGCCGGCGGATCGCCTTGCCCGCCGCGAACCGCTCGCGGATCCTGCCCAGGGCGCTCAGCAGCCTGCGCGGCTGGGAGGCGTGCTCGTCCGGGATCTCCACCCGGCGGCCCGCGAGGAAGGTGGTGAGCCGGCCCAGTTCGGTGAGCATCCGCTGGCTCGCCCGCACCTGCTCGTCCCACACCGCCCGCCAGCTCGGGTCCCGGACCAGCTGGCCGAGCCGATCGGTCCAGCTACCCTCGCGCCGGGTGAGCGTGGCGGCCGCCGTCCGGAGCTGGGCCGCCAGGTCGTCCACGGCCTCGCCGCCAAGCCGGCGCAGCCCGTCGACGTCGACGCCGCGGTCGCGGACGTCGTCGACCGCCTTGACCGCGTCGCGCCACGCGGCCCGCTGGCCGGCCACGGCCTCGCCGCCGGGCAGCTGGCCGTCGGCGGGCAGCCCGGCCAGCGCGCCGGCCCGGTCGGCCGCCGGGATGCGCCGGGAGAGGTCGGCCAGCACGGCGAACTCGGCG
>DATDJX010000572.1:0-7908 GCA_036520275.1 Asanoa sp. | reverse complement strand
GCCCGTCGAGCCACGTGGCCGCGTCGGCGGCGTAGGACGACGGTTGCGCGAGGGCGGCGAGGATCTCCGCCGACGCATCCGGCAGGAACGGGTGCAAGAGCGACCCGAGCACGCGTACGCCTGCCGCGGCGTGCAGCAGACACGTGTCGAGCAGCTCACCTCTGTCGGCCGCCGTCGCGAGGTGCCACGGCGCCCGCTCGTCCAGGTACGCGTTGCACCGACCCACCAGTGTGGACAGGTGCCGCAGCGCCGCCCGGTGGTCGTAGCCCGCCATGGCGGACGCGGTCGCGGCGATGCCGGCCGCGACGTGGCCGGCCAGTCCACGCTCGGGACCGCCGCCGGCCCCGCCGGCAGGGATCCGGCCGTCGCGGTAGCGGTGGATCATGCTGGTGATCCGGCTGACCAGGTTGCCCAGCCCGTTGGCGAGGTCGGTGTTGTACGCCGCGACGAGACGCTCCTCGCTGAAGTCGCCGTCACCGAACGGCGAGACGGTGGCCAGCAGGGCGTAGCGGACCGCGCGGGGCCCGTACGCGTCGATCAGCGTGTTGGGGTCGACCGCGTTGCCCAGGCTCTTGCCCAGCTTGCGGCCGCCCGCGGTGAGGTAGCCGTGCACCACGAGGCCGGTCGGCAACGGCAGCCCGGCGGACAGCAACATCGCCGGCCAGTAGATGGCGTGGAAGCGGATGACGCCCTTGCCCATCACGTGGACACGGTCGTGCGCGTGCGCCCAGAACCGTTCGTAGCGCGGGTCGTCGCGGGTCCAGCCCAGCGCGTTGACGTAGTTGGTAAGCGCGTCGATCCAGACGTACATCACCTGGCCCGGGTCGCCGGGCACCGGAATGCCCCAGCCGCGGGCCCGGCGGCTCGACCGGGAGATGCTGATGTCCCGCAGCCCGGACCGGACGAAGCCGTCCACCTCGTTGTGCCGCGACTCCGGGACGATCCGCAGCCGCCCGGACTCCAGCGCCTCGAGCAGGTCGGCTGCGTAGCGCGAGAGGCGGAAGAAGTAGTTCTCCTCCCGGACGGTCTCCGGGCGGGTCAGGTGCTCGGGGCAGCGCCCGTCGATCAGCTCATCCGGCTCGTAGAACTGCTCGCAGCCGACGCAGTAGAGCCCTTCGTAGGCGCGGGAATAGATGTCCCCGGCGTCGGCCATCCGTTGCCAGATCGCCGTCGCGCCCTCCCGGTGGAGCGGGTCGGCGCTGGTGCGCACGAAGTAGTCGTGGCTGCTGCCCAGCCGCGCGAGGAGGTCTTCGAAGAACACCACGTTGCGGTCTACCAGGTCGCTTGTGGACAGGCCTTCGGCCTCGGCGGCGAGGACGTTCTTCAGGCTGTTCTCGTCGGAGCCGGTGAGAAAGAAGACCTCCTCGCCGCGGCTGCGCATGAAGCGGGCGAAGGCATCCGTCTGCACGAACTCGAGCGCGTGGCCCAGGTGCGGGCGCGCGTTCACGTACGGGATCGTCGTCGAGATGAACCCGGTGCCCGCCACTGATCCTTTCTAGCCGTGATCGGCGGCCCGGGCGACCGGAATTAGCCGCCCGGTCGCTCGGGCAGGTGCTAGACGAAGAGTGGCGCCATGTCGCGGCGGCCGGCGAGCTCGCTCATCTGCTCGTCCGACGGCCGCTCCTGGAAGCGCTCAGCGGCGTCGAGGAGCTTGGGCAGGATGTCGACGTCTCCGCTGGTCAACAGGAACGCCTGCGGGCGGCCGAGCACCCAGTGCGCCGCCAGGTCGATGTCGGCCTGGTCGCGAAGCGGCTCGTACCAGGTCGCGGCCGTCGGTGAGCGGCCGTTCCAGGGGCGGTAGGCGAGGCTCTTGATCGTCTGGAGGGCGACGTCGCGCTCGGCGCACACGGCCGCGAGCCGTTCGAACGTCTCCGCGTAGTGCGGGTCGCGCATCTGGACGTAGTTGTACGGCAGCAGCACGGTGTCGAAGGGAAAGCGCTCCAGGCTCCGCCGGTGCATCTCCGCCACGGACAGGCCGTGTCCCGTGACGCCGATGAACCGCACGAGGCCTTCCTCGCGCGCCTCCACCGCCGCCTCCAGGGCGCCGTTCGTGGCCAGGGCGGTCTCCCACTCGATGACGTCCACCAGGTTGTGCAGCTGGATCGAGTCGATCCGGTCGACTCCCAGCCGGTCGAGCGACCGGCGGATCTCCTCACGAGCGCCGCGGTAGGTGCGCTCGCCGGTCTTCGTGGCCACGAAGAACGTGTCGGGGTGGCGCCGCAGCCAGGTCGCGATCCGCAGTTCGGCGTCGCCATAGCTGGCGGCGACGTCGATGTGGTTGACGCCGTGCTCGAGCAGGAGCGCGAGGGCACGATCCGCGTCGGCCTTCGAGACGCTGCCCAGCGCCGCGGCCCCGAAGATCACCCGGCTCGATTCGTGGCCCGTGGCACCGAACGGAACTCGATCGATCACGCCCTCATCGTACGCCCGATGGCGGCGCTCAGGCGGGGACACCGACCTCGGCGGCCTCGGCGACGACGGCCTCGATCAGGCCGTACGCCTTGGCCTCGTCGGGTGTGAACCAGCGGTCACGGTCGGAGTCCTGCTCGACCTGCTCCACCGCCGGACGGGCTGGTGCATCTCGCTGCCGAGGAAGACGATGCGCTCCCTCAGGAGGTCGTCGGCACAAGACCAGCGTGCGTCCGGCACGAGGCCGGGCGCGCGCGATTCTTCCCCGGGCGGATCTGCCCACAGCGGACCCGCGCGGCAGCTCGTCGCGTACCTGCTCGAGCGGGTCGGTCAGCCGCCGGCCCAGCGGGCGGCGGATGCCCGCGAGGATCTCCGACGACGCCTCCTGCGACCGCGCTCGACCTCCGACAGGTATGCAACCGACCCGCCCGCGGCGTCGGCGATCTCGCGTGGCGTGCGGCGCGGCCGGCCCAGCCGGGTCCAGGCGGCGGCCGCGGTGACCGCAACAGGCCGCTTCGCACACCGAGAGGCGGCCTGAAGCGTAGTCAACACGATCGGTTATCGGATCGGCCGGTAGGTCGCGATCAGCGCGCCGCTGCTGGTCGGCTGGGCTTCGACCAAGTCGAACGGGGTCAGGGCGACGTCGTCGCGGAACAGCCGCTTGCGGCCGCCGCCGGCGACCACCGGGCTGATCATCAGGGTGAGCTCGTCGACCAGCCCCTGGTCGATCAGCGACCGAACCAGCGACGGGCTGCCGGCGGTGCCGATCGCCCCTCCGTCCTCCTGACGCAGGTGCGCGACGAAGTCGGCCACCGAGCCCTTGATCAGCGTGCTGTTCGCCCACCGGTCGACGGAGTCGAGCGTGTTGGACGCGACGTACTTCGGCGTGCTGTTGATCCAGCTGGCGAACGGCTCGTCGGTCGAGGTCGGCCAGTACTCGGCCCACTCCGTGAAGGTGACCCGGCCGAGCAGCACGGCGTCCTGCTCGTCGAGCATCCGCGACATCGCCGCGCCCATCTCCTCGTCGAACGTGGGCTGCCACTCGTTGGGCGCCTCGACCACGCCGTCGATCGAGCTGAACAGCGCCGCGTACACCTTGCGCATGTGCTTCCCCCCTTTTTGTCGATGCGGTTCGGTCTTACTGGACGTGTTTCGTGGTCGACCCGAACTCGCGGAGGGCGCCGCGAGCACGTCGTGCTGTACTCCCTCCACCGGCCGCAGGGAGGCGGTGGGCACCAGGTCGGCGGGCGCGCGTGCGGCGGTGATCAGCCATGGCTCGGCGCCGCGTCCGTACCTGACGAGGGTGGGCAGGTGGACGGCTGCCCAGCGATCGGTCGGCAGGGGCGCACCGGACATCGTGGACCCCCATGATCCGGCCATCGTAGGCGATGTGGGGGCGAACTGCACCGTCACGAGCGGTTCCTGGAGACCGTCGGCGCGTCCGGGATCACCCCCGGCCCGTCGTGACGCGCCGCCGCGCCGCGAACCCCGGACCGAGGATGAGTCGCGGCGCGTCTGCGTTGGGGCCGGCGGCAGCGGCCCGCCGCCGGCGGTCAGCTGGCGCGATTCAGGCCGCGCCTGCTGGTGGTCAGACGACTGGCATCGACCGGCACTCGATACCCGTGCGAGCCGACCATCCGCCGCGCGGCGTCGAGTCCGGTCAGCGCCGAACCATAGGCGGCAACCTCGCGCTGGAAATGCTCGACCTTGGAGTACCAGAACTTGAGCTCGGGATTCATCGTCTTGGCGCTGATGTAGTTGACGATGTCGGACTCCGGGGTGATGCCCCGCCGCGCGTAGTTGCGGTTGAATCGGGCCTTGGTTTGCTCATACTTTTCGTTCATGGCAGCCAGGCTGGCCTCGGCCTCCACCAGCCTGCCCTGCAGATACAGCACGTACTCTTCCGAGATCGACGGGCCGGCGACCGCCGACCGGCGCGTGGACGAGGCGGGCATGGCGATCACCGGGCCCGACGTACGACTGGGCCGCGCCGCTCGCGGGCACCGGTCACTCCGATGGGCCGCCGGCTCGGGCCGGCCGTCCGCCGACGCGCGAATCCAACCTTGGAGAGCATCCTCGGTCGCCTCCCTTGTTCGCGTACTCGGGGCACATCGCCCCCGCCAGCGGGTCAGGGCGGGTTGGACCCGTGGAGCGAGCGGGACGCCGCCGCCCGACCCGGTCGCGGCGTACTCACGTCCTCCTACCCATAGCGACGCTTGAACATGCCTGCTCGCGTGACGGTGCGATACGCGGTCGTCGGCCAATGGTGGTCGCCGGGCCGGATGATCTTGAAGGAACGTGCCGGGTGGTAGGAGGTCGATCAACGGGGCCGCGGCGCGCAGCTGTTGGGGTCACGGGACGACGGTGGTGTCGCGCCGCTGATCGCCGGTTCGCGAGGGTTGCCCCAGCATTCCAATGGGCACCGCCCAGGCGTGCACCAGTCGGGTGAATGGCCAGATCGCGACCAGGGCGAGCGCGGTGAGGGTGTGTAACTGCAACAGCAGCGGAACGCCGACCATCAGGGATGGGTCGGGCCGGAGCAGCACGACGCCCCGGAACCACACCGATACCGTCGCCCGGTAGTCGTGGCCGGGGCCGGCCACGTTGATCCCGACCGTGGCCCAAAGGCCGAGGACCACGACGGCGCCGAGCAGCAGGTACATCACGAGATCTGTGGCGGTGGTCTCACGACGTACCGACCGGAGCTGGATCCGGCGGGCAACCAGCAGCACCAGCCCGGCCAACATCGCGGCGCCGGCAAGCGTGCCGGCGCTGACCGAGATGAGACGGTAGACCGGGTCGGTGAGGCCGACGGCACGGGTCCAGCTCCTCGGCACCAGCAGACCGAAGGCGTGTCCCACAACCACTGCCAGCACTCCACCGTGGACCAGCGGAGACCCCAGGTGGAGCAGCCGGTTCTCGATCATCGGGGTACGGAACGTCGTCCAGCCGAACTGGTCGTGCCGCCACCGCCACAGGTGGCCCAGCACGAAGACGGCGAACGCCAGGTACGGGAGCACCAGCCAAAGCAAAGTGGCCATGACGCACCTCCGGAGATCGCGGCGAGGCACAAGGCCAGGCCCGGCTCCTGTCGCTGAGTATTCCCGGTGCCCGAGCCGACGGGTGGCGGCTAACGTCCCGGGTCACGATGACTTAGGGCCTGAGCCCGGTTCACGGTCGTCCACGTGTGCCACGCCGGTCACGCCGGCGCTGAGACCGTTGAAGGCCGGAAGGCCTCGCGGCGGGTGACGTTCGTCCCTGGCCGAAAGCCGGTCGCCGGAGAAGCGTCAGGTGGAGAGCGGCGGCGCGGTCGATCGCGCAGCCTCACCCCGGACTCAGGAGGCGACAATGGTCACCGTCAAGGAGGCCGCATCCGAGTTTCTGGCCCACAAACGGATCGCCGTAACGGGGGTGTCGCGGAACCCGCAGGGGCACGGCAGCAACGCCGTCTACCAGCGGCTGCGGGACCGCGGCTACCACGTTTTCGCGATCAACCCGAACGCCGACGAGGTCGAGGGCGACCGGTGCTACCACGACCTGAAGTCGGTGCCCGGCGGTGTCGAGGCGGTGGTCATCGGCACCAAGCCGGAGACCGCCGAGGCGACGATGCGAGAGTGCGCCGATCTCGGCATCAGGCACGTGTGGATGCACCGCTCGTTCGGCGCCGGTAGCGTCTCCGAGGCCGCCACCGCATACGGCCGGCAGCGCGGGATCACCGTCATCGACGGCGGCTGCCCGTTGATGTTCGACCCCACGGCCGATATCGGGCACAAGGCGATGCGGTTCGTGTTCACCCGTACCGGCAAGGTTCCCCAACAGGTGTGACACCTGGTGGTACCAGGGAGCCGCTTGCCCATCCGAGCGCCGCTGCAGCGACCTCGTCGCCGACCGGTGGCTGCCGCGGTGCCGGTTGCGGCATGGTTGCGGTCCGGGCCGGAGCCATGGCAGGTGCGCTTCTTCGGACGCGCTGGCCACCGTCGGGTTGGCGGTCAGCTTCTGGGCCTGGGCACTGCTCGGCTTTGGACGGCGATGGTCGGCTATCGTCTTCTTGTGCCGCTTGACGCTCGGGTACGGGCCCTGCGTGAAGAGCGGATCAGGGCCGGGACGCCTCCCGTGTACGCGCTTACCCTCGAGCAGGCCCGGGCGGCCGAGCAAGCCGCCGTTGATGCCATGACCGGCGCGGAGCGGGAACCGGTATTCGAGGTCATCGACCGCCGGATTCCCGGCCCCGCCGGGGACCTGCCCATTCGGATCTACCGGCCAAGCGCCGAGCGCGGGCTAGGCGTGCTGGTCTACTTCCACGGCGGGGGCTGGTTCCTGGGCAGCATCGAACTCTGCGACGAGATCTGCCGAGGCCTCGCCAACGCGGCGGGATGCGTCGTCGTCGCGGTCGAGTACCGGCTCGCGCCGGAGGCGAAGTTCCCAGCGGCGGTCGAGGACTGCTTTGCCGCGACCCGATGGCTGGCCGGAAACCCGGCGGAGGTGGTCGCCGACGCGAGCCGACTGGTGGTCGGCGGTGACAGTGCCGGCGGCAATCTCGCCGCCGCGGTCACGCTGCTGGCGCGTGACCGCGGTGACGTGGAGCTGGTCGGCCAACTCCTGGTCTGCCCGAACACCGACCTGCGCGCGGCCACCCCGTCGATGCGAGAGAACACCGACCCGTGGCTGCTCAACGGCGCCGCGGTCGCCAAGTCGCGCGAGTACTACCTGGCCGCACCCGAGGACGCGGTCAACCCGCTGGCCTCGCCACTACGCGCCGAGGTCCTGCGCGGCCTGCCACCGGCGTTGGTGATCACCGCGGAATGCGACCCGCTGCGCGATGAGGGTGAACGGTACACTCGCCGGCTCACGAATGCCGGCGTTACGGTCGAGTTGACTCGCTACGACGGCATGGCGCACGGGTTGTTCTCCATGCCCGACAGGTTCCCGGCCGGCGCGGCCGCCCGCGCACACGCAGCCCAGCGGCTGCGCGATTGGCTCGCGGACCGGTCCGCCGTTGCACGCGGATAACAGAGGCACCCGCCTGCCCCAGCCATCCCCGGCTGACCGCGAACTTGTCCCGCGCGGTGCTCCTACCGCCCACCTCCTGTTGCCGTCGCTGTCTCCGATCGATGCCCCTTGGGCCGGGTCGTGTTGAATACCGAACGGCATCTGGCGACCCGCTACGCACCGTTCACGTCCCGTCGTCGTGATCGGAGGGGCTGCCGGCAGCGCAGGGCGGCGTCGGCTCGGGTTTGCGGAGCCCTGAATCACGCGATTGTCTTGGTTGTGGTGCGGGGTACCTCGACGATCAGGTTGTCGTCATCGCAGAGACGCCACGTCGCGTCGGCCAGCTCGACCAGCACGGTGCGGCCGGCGTGACTCATGCCGGCTTGAATGCGTTGTCCTGCAACAGCTATCGCGCTGCTTCAGGCAGGGCTTGGAACTCGTCAAGCAGGATCTGCATCCGTTCGCCCATCTCTACCTGGGTCAGCAGGACACCTACGGTGCCGTCAGGGT
>DATDJX010000571.1:0-27388 GCA_036520275.1 Asanoa sp. | reverse complement strand
AGCTCGACCTGTGCCTCGGTGTCGACCTTGCCGAACACGATGTCCTCGTGCTTCTCCGAGACGCGCTCGTAGGTCGGCGCGAACCGAAGACAAGGGCCGCACCAGCTCGCCCAGAAGTCGACGAGGACGATGCCGTCGGCGCTCGTCACCCCGTCGAAGTTGGCGGTGGTCAGCTCGGTGGTCGCCATTGCTGTCTCTCCGATCGAAGGATGGTTGTTCCGTGGGCTGAAACGGCACGCGCTCGCGGAACATTCCCGGTAGCCGAGCGTGATGGGAGCGATCCCACTGCCGCGCCCTCCGGAAGGGCTTGAACGACCATTACCCCAAGCGACACAAGGGAAACACGCCCGGTGACGATCGGTTGGCCGCGTCGTCACTCTTACGGTAAGTAAGGTTACAAAGCGGTAACTGTGACACCGGTCTCCTTCCGAAACCTTTTCCGGTACTGGGGGGTCCGGCAAAATCTTGTGGACAAGCGTGGGCGGCGGGTGCCGGGGAGGGCCCCGCCGCTCATTGCGTCCCCAACAGCTTCCTGCCCTATTGTTCGACGATGCAGTTCGGGCGTTACTACGAGGAGTTCGAGATCGGCGCGGTCTACCGGCACTGGCCGGGAAAGACGGTCACGGAATACGACGACCACCTATTCTGCCTCCTCACGATGAACCATCACCCATTGCACATGGACGCGCACTACGCCGAGACCGCCACGCAATTCCGCCGCAACGTGGTGGTGGGCAACTACATCTACTCGTTGCTGCTCGGCATGTCGGTTCCGGACGTCAGCGGCAAGGCGATCGCCAACCTCGAGGTCGAGTCGTTGCGCCACGTCGCGCCGACGTTCCACGGCGACACGATCTACGGCGAGACGACGGTGTTGGACAAGCGCGAGTCCGGCTCCAAGCCCGACCGCGGGGTGGTTTCCGTGGAGACCCGCGGCTACAACCAGGACGGCACGATGGTCTGCGTCTTCCGGCGCAAGGTCATGGTGCCGAAGAAGGAGTACGCCGCCGCGGGCGTCCCCGACGGGGTCGACCCGGAGCGACCGAGCTTTCCCGAGACCGCGCCCTGACCGGACCGGCCGACCGCTGCCGTAACCCCGCCGTGACCTGCAAATCCAGGGGGGCGCACCCGGCCAAAATGGGCATATGCTGGCGACTGGAGGTCGCTATGCCGAGCCATTCCGGACCACGCGCAGGCGTGGGCACCGCCGGCTTCTCCACCCAAGAGTGGTCACAGCTCGTCGCGTTGCCCCGCCGGGTGATCGTCGCGGCGACATCCGCCGAAGCGGACAACCCCAGGCGTACGGTCGTCGAAGGGCTCGCCGGCCTCGAAGCGGTCGCCGCCGGCCGGGCGTTCGACTCCGATCTGGTCCGGGCGGTCGTCGCGGACTTCTATGCCGAGTCGGAAGACGACGGTCCCGCCGCGGAGGAGTTCGCCGGCCGGGCCGCGGTCCTCGCGGAGTGTCGGGAGGCGACCCGGGTGCTGCGGCGCGCCGACCCCGCCGACTCGGCCGCCTACCGGCAATGGATCCAGTCGATCGCGGCCCGCGTCTGTTTGGCCGCCGGCTACGGTGGTCTCCTCGGTGAGCGGGTCAGCGCCGAGGAAGGCCGGTTCCTGTCCGACCTGGGCACGGCCCTCGCGCTCGGCTGACCGACGGCCCGCCGTACCCTCTGGGTCCGTGGAGGATGGACAGCCGCCGGTCGGGGTCGGACCGTGGCCCGGTCCGTGGCCGTCCGACCCGCGCTTCGACCCCGAGCTGCTCGCGAGTGGCGACCGGCGCAACGTCGTCGACCGCTACCGCTACTGGCGCCACGAGGCCGTCGTCGCCGACCTCGACGCCCGGCGCCACGACTTCCACGTGGCGATCGAGAACTGGCAGCACGACCTCAACATCGGGACCGTCGTGCGGACGGCGAACGCGTTCCTCGCCGCGGAGGTGCACATCGTCGGTCTGCGTCGCTGGAACCGGCGCGGCGCGATGGTCACCGACCGATACCAGCACCTCCGGCACCATCGGTCCATCGAGGAGTTCGTCGCCTGGTCGCACGCCGCCGACCTGCCGGTGATCGGCATCGACAACCTGCCGGGCTCCCACCCGCTCGAGTCGGTGACCCTGCCGCGCCGGTGCGCGTTGCTGTTCGGACAGGAGGGTCCGGGGCTCTCGGACCCGGCGCGGGCCGCGTGCGACGCGCTCTACTCCATCGCCCAGTACGGATCGACGAGGTCCATCAACGCGGGCGTGGCCAGCGGGATCGCCATGCACGCGTGGATCCGCGCGTACGGCGAGCCGCCCCCGTCGTGACCTGTTGGGCGCGATTGCTTGACGTACCCATTACCGGCGGGAACCGTAAGGGTGTGGGCGTCTCGGTGACCTGCTCCCGCTGCGGTGGCCCGGTCCGGGCGCCCGACATGATGCATACCGACTGGCGCTGCGACGTCGACGGCGCGGTGGCGCCGCTGCACGTCGCCAAGCACATCGGTCCCGAGGTCATGCAGAGCGCGGTCGGCGCCGCGACCGCCGGCGGCGGTCTTGCCCCCGTGCCCATCTGGTGCACCTGGCCCCTGCTGCCGGGCTGGACGGTCACCGGCGTGGCGTGGGCGGGCGACGACCGGCTGGGCGTACGGGCGACCGCCGTGGCCTGTAGCGGCCCCGCTCCTCTGGGCGGTGGCCCGGCAGACATCGTGCTGGTCGCCGAGGAGCCGGGCATCGGGCTCGGCACCCGGTTCGCCGGTGTGCCCGGCGCCGACCCCGGCCCGCGCATCGCGGAGGCCATGCGCGACGGGTCGGCCGGGGCCCACGCCAAGATCAAGGCGGGCGGGCACCCCACTCCACTGTGGTCCGTGGCGTCGGCCACCGATCGTAGCGCCTACGTGGGCGAAGCGCGCGGAATGTGGCTATATGCCATAGCTTGGCCCGCCAGCGCCGGCTATCTTCTGGCCGAACACGTCGTGTTGCACGACTTATGCGAGTGGTTGCCGCCCGAACTCGTGTACGGTGCTCCTTCTCCGTACCTGCACGGACGTGTCTGAGCGTCTCCGCCCGGGTGGTACGCAATTGTGCCCGGATCGATTAACTACATGACTCCTGACTGATACTCTGAGCCTGCGCGGCAAGGCATCCGTGAGGCCGTGCGGAGGGGGATGGCCCACAATGCTCAAGAAGCTCGTAACGTGGGCCATCGTCGCCTTCATCATTTTCTTCATCGCGTTCCGCCCCGACGAGTCGGCCCAGGTCTTCAAGTCGATCGGCGGCGGCATCATGGATATCGCGACCGGTTTCGGCGACTTCTTCACCAACCTCGTCGCGTAGCCGACCATGGGCCGACCCCCCGCCGAACCCCCGGACGAGCCGGACGAGCCGGGCCGCGATGACTGGGAACGCGACACCGAGCCGATCCGGCCGATCCGGCCGGAAGGTGACCGCGCCGACGAGGGTCCCGGCTTTGGTGCGGGTCCGAGCTACTCGTCCGGCCCCGACTACTCCGAAGGCCCGGCCTACTCGCCGAGCGCCGGCTACGGCGGCTACGGCGGCCGGCCCGACATCACCGCGGAAGAGCTGGCCGGGCTCCAGGTCGACGCCTCGGGCATGCCGCTCGCCGCGCGCCGGGTGCTGCCGCTCGAAGACGAGCCAACGCCGCTCGTGGCGCGTTATCTGTTCCCGACCGAGCGCTACCGAGGCGAGTGGAAGCGCCACTGGATCCACCTGGCCACGCCGGTGCTGATCGGCATCGCGGCGACGTTCGTGCTCGGCTACCTGTCCGGCTTCCTGGCCAGAAGGGACGCCAGCGGCGTCACCACGGTCGTCGTCCTGATCTGGCTGGCGATCATGGGCTACGTGGCCTGGAGCATCGCCGACTGGTACTTCGACCGCTTCATCCTCACCAACACGCGAGTGATGGTCGTCAATGGCATCGTGACCCGGAAGGTGGCGATGATGCCGCTGCTGCGGGTCACCGACATGAAGTACGAGCAGTCGCCGCTCGGGCGGGCGCTCAGCTACGGCACGTTCGTGCTCGAGTCGGCCGGCCAGGAGCAGGCGCTGCGCACGGTCAACCACCTGCCCAACCCCAACGAGCTCTACCTGCGCGTCGTCGAGGAGATGTACGAGCCGCAGGCGGTCGAGGCCCGGCTGGGCAAGGAGGCGGAAGACGCGAGGGCCGACGACGGCGCGTGATCGAACTCCCTTTGCAACCGTTCACCTGTAGACCATCGGCGGATACGCATGTAACCCTGACGGCGGGGACGGTCAACGGGAGGCGGCGGGTGTCGGACACGCGATCGGTGGAAGACGACTTCCGGGAGTTCGTCGCCGCGCGCTCGCCCGCGTTGCTGCGCACCGCCTACCTGCTCGCCGGCGACTGGGCCACCGCGGAAGACCTGCTCCAGACCGCGCTTACCAAGATCTTCCTGGCTTGGAAGCGGCTGGGCGAGATCGAGGCTGTCGAGCCGTACGCCCGGCGGGTGCTCGTCAACACCTCGATCAGCTGGTGGCGGCGGCGCTGGCACGGCGAGCGACCCACCGAGGTGCTGCCCGAGCGCGCGGTCGCCGACCGGGTCGACGAGCAGCTCGAACGCGACGCGCTGTGGCGCCACGTGCGGGCGCTGCCCGCCCGGCAGCGGGCCGTGCTGGTGCTGCGGTTCTACGAAGACCTTTCCGAGGCACAGACCGCCTCCCTGCTCAACATCTCGACGGGCACGGTGAAGAGTCAGACCTCCCGGGCGCTCAACACGCTGCGTCAGCGGCTCGGCGCGGAGAAGGTCGCGGCCGCCGAGCCGGCGCGGCCCATCCCGGCGCCACGGCTGCCTTACCCGGCCGCCGAGGCGCTCGGTCCCGACGACCTGACCGACCCGGTCCACTCCGACGAGCTGATCGACGATCTCGCCAACGAGCCGGAACCCGTACCGCTGCCCACACTTCCCGCGAACGCCGGGGGAGCGGAGGGCCGGTGATCATGCTAGAAGACTCCCTCCGCGAGTCGTTCGCGTCGCAGGTCGAGCTGACCCCGTCCGCGTCGGCGCGGGTCGACGAGGTGATCCGGCGCGGCCGCCGGGTCCGCAAGCGCCGCCTCGCGGGCGCGTGGGCCGGATCGATCGTCGCGTTCGTCGCGCTGATCGCCGGCACCGCCATCTGGCAGGCGATCGCCCATCCGCGGGCCGGCGGCGAGTCGACCGCGTTCAACGCCGACCTCACCGGGGGTGCTGACCCGACCCCGATGATCTCGCTAAACCCAGGCGACGTGGCCGGCATCGGCCTCGACCTGCGCATCGACAACCGGCTGTGGACGACGGACGGCGACCGGATCGACATGTCCGGCGTCGGCGACGTCACGGCGGTCTACCGGGTGCCGGCCGGCTGGGTGTACGGCGGCGCTGAGGGCGTCCAGTTGCGCACCAACGACGGCTTCACCGCGACGGCCGCAGCCGCGGCCGGGTGGGCGGTCAGCGCCGACGGACAGCGGATCGCCTACGTCGCCGGCACCCAGCTGGTCGTCGCGACCATCGGCCCGGACGGCTTCCGGCCCGCCAAGACGGTCGCGGTGCCGGCCGGCACGGCGCCGGCCGCGCTGCTCGGCGATCGCGTGCTGGTCTCCGCGCCGACCCGCAACAAGGCACGGGGCTATCGCTTCGTCGCACTCGCCGGTACGACAGCGGCCGCGAGCCTGAACACCGCGGTCCTCGCCGTGTACGGCACGCGCAGCGACGTCGTCGCCGGCCTGGTTCAGGTCGCCGGCAGGGGTGCCTGTGTCGCCGCCCTCCGGCCCGTCGGCGGCGGCCTCACGGTGGCGCCGGGAGCCGACTGCACGCTCTCGGTGCAGCGCGACGCCGCCACCCGCCGGCTCTCGCCCGACGGTGGCTGGCTCGCCGAGCCGGGCGCCGAGGGCCTGCGGGTGTTGAACGTCGACGCCGCTCTCGCCGGCGTCAACCAAACCGTAAAGTGCCCGGCACGCGGTGCCCGCCAGCCCGCGTGGATCGACCCCAACACGGTCGCGGCCGCCTCCGACCGCGGCGTGGTCCGCTGCCGCACCGACGGCAGCCACACCCTGGTGCCCCTGCCGTCCGGGGTCGGCGGCAACTGGCAGCTCGTGCCACGTGTGGGCACGATCGGCGGCTGACCGGCCGGCGGCAACGCCGCCGGCGATGTCCCGCATCGACCTGCACACACACTCGACCGCGAGCGACGGCACGTTCACGCCGGCGCAGCTCATGACGGCCGCCGCCGGCGCGCGCCTCGACGTGGTCGCGCTCACCGACCACGACACGACCGGCGGCTGGGCGGCGGCCGCCGCCGGCCGGCCCGACGGCCTGACGCTCGTCCGGGGCGCCGAGCTGTCCTGCCGGTGGTACGGCGCGCAGCCGGCGATCCCGTTGCATCTGCTCGCGTACCTGTTCGACCCGGCCGCGCAGGAGCTGGCCGCGGAGATGGCGCGGGTGCGGGCGGCCCGGGAGGTCCGCGGCGAACGGATCGTCGACCTGCTGCGCGCCGACGGGATCGACGTGTCGTGGGACGAGGTGCGCGGGTATGCCGACGGCGGCACGGTCGGCCGGCCCCACATCGCGCAGGCGCTGATCCGGCGCGGCTTGGCGGCGACGACCTCGGCGGCGTTCGCCCCGGAGTGGCTGGGCGAGCGCTACCGGCTGCCCAAAGAGGACACCGAGGTGTTCGCCGCCGTACGGCTGGTGCGCGCCGCGGGCGGGGTGCCCGTGTTCGCCCACCCCCGCGCCAGCCGTCGCGGCCGCGTCGTACCGGACGACCTGATCGTCGACCTGGCCGCGGCCGGGCTGTTCGGGCTGGAGGCCGACCACATCGACCAGTCGCCGGCGGAGCGCGCCCACGTGCGGGCGCTGGCGTCCTCGCTCGGCCTGGTCGTGACCGGGTCGTCCGACTTCCACGGTGCGCACAAGACGGTGCCGTTGGGCGCCGAGACCACGGCGCCGGACGTGCTCGAGCGGATCGTGGCCGCCGCGTCCGGCGTCGCACCGATCGGATGATCGTCGTACCGCTACCTTGATCCGGTGGATGCCAAGCTGTTCGGCGAGGTGTTCGTCACGCTGCTCGTGATCGTCGACCCGCCGGGCATGGTACCCATCTTCCTGGCCCTGACCGGCGCGCTGCCCGCCCGCGCGCGCATGCTCGCCGGGACGCAGGCGGTGGCGCTCGCGCTCGGCGTGATCGTGGTCTTCGCGGTGGCCGGGCAGACGTTGCTCGACTACCTCCACGTGGAGCTGCCGGCGCTGCAGGGCGCCGGTGGGCTGCTGCTGATCCTGGTCGCGTTGCAACTGCTCACCGGCAAGTCCGACGATCCGGAACAGATGTCCAACGCCAACGTCGCACTGGTACCGCTGGGCACGCCGCTGCTGGCCGGTCCGGGCGCGATCGTGGCGACGATGCTGTTCGTGCGGCGGGCCGACGGCGCCGCCGACTACGTGTCGATCGCGCTCGGCATCCTCGCCGTCATGCTCGCGGTGTGGCTGGTGCTGCGGTTCTCCGGGATCATCGTCAAGATCCTGCGGCCGAGCGGCATCGAGGTGCTCACCCGGATCGCGGGCCTGCTCCTCGCGGCCATCGCGGTGCAGCTCATCGCCGACGCGGTGGCCGCTTTCGTGTCCGCGTATGGTGCGACGCGGTAATTGTCGTACGGATGTGCGAGGATCCTCGGGTGGCTCTGGTCGGTGAGCAGCTGGGTTTCGAGGGCATGCCCGAGCGGCTGTTCGTGTGCACGCCGAGCAAGCTCGGGGCCTATGCCGACTGCCCACGGCGCTACCGGTTCTCCTATGTCGACCGGCCCGCTCCGCCCAAGGGGCCCCCATGGGCCCACAACTCGTTGGGCGCGAGCGTCCACACCGCCCTGCGCAACTGGTACGGCCTGCCGCCGGCGCGCCGGGTGCCCGCCGCCCTGCCGGTCCTGCTCAAGGGCACGTGGGTCCGCGAGGGCTACCGCGACGACGAGCAGGAGCGCCGGGTGTTCCGGCTCGCGCTGGCCTGGCTCGAGTCCTACGTCGCCGGCCTCGACCCGGCGGTGGAGCCGCTGGGCGTCGAGCGGGTGGTCGCGGTGAAGACGGCGGTGCTCGCGTTCAGTGGCCGCGTCGACCGCATCGACGCCCGCGGCGGCGCACTCGCGATCGTCGACTACAAGACCGGCACGGCCGGGTTGGACGACGACGATGCGCGAGGCTCGCAAGCGCTCGCGTTGTACGCGTACGCGGCCGCGAAGGTCTTCCGGCGCCCGTGCCGCACCGTGGAGCTGCACCACCTGCCCACGGGCACGGTCGCGTCCCACGAGCACACCGACGCGTCGCTGGCCCGCCAGCTCGAGCGCGCCGAGGCGACCGCGCGCGACATCGCGGCGGCCGAGAAGGCCGTGGCGGCGGGCGGCGACGCCGACGCCGCCTTCCCGACCAAGCCCGGTCCGATCTGCACCTGGTGCGACTTTCGCAGGTCCTGCCCCGCCGCCGCGGCCGCCCCGGCCAGAGAGCCGTGGGCGGCGGTCGACCGAGCCCTCGCCGCCGCCTGACGGTTCGCCGGCGCGCCACCTCGGCGGGCACGTCCGCGTTGATCATGAGGCCGATCCCTTCGGTTACCACCCAGTGATCGACTTGGGTGGCGGTCGTCAGGCGGCCGCGGCTTGCGCCGCACGGGCCATCGCGGCCTGGTAGATCGGGCCCTCCATGTAGCGGCGCGGCACGGCCGCGAGGGCGAGCCGCATCGCCCGGACCGACAGGGCGGCGCCGTGGTCGGCGTAGCGCAGCCCCAGGCCGCCGTACAGGCGCCGGGCCCAGGGCGGCAGCAGCCCCAGCGCGGTGGTCGCGACAGCGAAGTAGGCCAACCTCGGCGGGCCGACCTCCAGCGTGAGCCGCCACGGCAGGCTGAGCTGCTTCCACGGCACCGGCGGGGCGGTGAGGAAGACCATCGCCTCCGCCGCCTCCTTGGTCAGCTTGAGCTCGGGCCGGATCGCCTCGTAATAGGCCGCCACCTCGGCCGCCGATCCAGGAACGGACTCGGGGTCGAGCCCGACCAGCGCGGCCGTCCGGCGCTGCTCGGCGTAGTACGCGTCGATCTCGCCCGGTGACAGCGACACCCCTGCCCGCACGGCAGTGGTGATGAACGACTCGACCTCGGTCACGTGCACCCAGCGCAGCAGGTGCGGCTCGTCGATCCGGAACTCCGCACCGGTGTCGGTGTCGACAGCGGTCATGGAGGCGTGGAAGCGGCGCAACCGGGCGCCCGCCTCCGTCGCCTCGGCGGTCGTCCCGTAGACCGTCGTGCCCACGTACTGGGCCGTGCGCGTCAGCCGTCCCCACGTATCGGTCTTGTAGTGCGAGTTCTGCGCGACGCCGGCCATCGCCCGCGGGTGCAGGGCCTGCAGGTAGAGGGACCGCAGCCCGCCCACGAACAGGATCGGCTCCTCGTGGACCCGCCAGGTCACCGAATCGGGTCCGAAAAGACCGAGATCCATGACGCCAAGCCTGCCACGGTCTCAGTCGTCGGCGCGGCGGCCCTGGCACGCCGGACACAGGCCCCAGAAGGTCACCTCGGCCTCGTCCACCTCGAAGCCGCCCGTCGCGCCCGGGTCGAGGCAGGGAGCCTCACCGACGGCGCACTCGACGTCGGCGACCTCGCCGCACGACCGGCAGACCACATGGTGGTGGTTGTCACCGGCGCGCGCCTCGAACAGCGCCGCGCTGCCGGCCGGCTCGATCCGACGCGCGAGACCCGCTCGGGAAAGCGCCCCGAGCACGTCGTAAACCGCCTGGGTCGAGACGGAGTCGAGCCGCAGCCGTACGGCCTGGGCGATCTCGTCGACCTCGTGGTGGCCCCCGGCGGCCAGCACCTCGAGCACGGCGAGCCGCGGCCGGGTGACCCGCAGGCCATGGCTGCGCAGCAGCTCTTCGGACGTCGGCGACATGCCGCTATCGAAGCACGCTACCTGGAACGGTTCAAGATTCGGTGTCGCGCTGCCGGATTGAACCCGGTCGACGCTCTGATCGTGTAGACATTCGTACAAATGGTTGCCAGGTTAGGAGGCCTCGAGTGCTGACCACCATCGCCGGCATCCCGGCGCACGTGTTGATCATCCACGCGGCGGTGGTCTTCGTGCCGCTGCTGGCGGTGGCGGCGATCCTCTACGCGCTCGTGCCGCGCTTCCGAACCTACATCGGCTGGGCGGCCGTGCTGCTCGCCATCGGCGGTCCGCTGGTCGCGTTTCTCGCCCGCCAATCGGGCCAGAACTTCAAGGCCCGCCTGGTCGCGCAGGGTGCCCCGGCCGACTTCGTCGCCAAGATCGACAAGCACCAAGGGTATGGCGACCGGACCTTCTGGCTGTCCCTCGGGCTCGGCGTGTTCACGCTGCTGCTCGTGGCACTGACGCTGCGCGGCCGCCGCGTTTCGACGTGGGTGACGGCGGTGGTCGGCGTCGTCGTGATCGGTCTCGCGGTCGCCACCGGCATCTACGTCTTCCTGACCGGCGACTCCGGGGCGCACACCGTCTGGGACGGCGCATTGACCGGGTGAGGCGGCCGGGCAGGCGGTGGCGGGCGGACGACCCCGTCCCGAAGGCCGCCGACGCGTGGACCTCGTCGTGACGAGCGGGACGGGTCGAGCGCTACAGCAGCACGCGCGAGCAGAGCAGGCACGACACGACCAGGAACACCGCGGCGGCGACCAGGCCGACGCCGTACGTCAGCGTGCGCGCCTCCTTCTCCCGCGCCTCGATCGCGTCCAGGTCCTGGGGAGCGAGCGCGCGCGGCGCGGGCGGTTCGACGTAGACCGGCGGGCGCCACTGCGGCGGCGGCGGCTGCGTCGGAGGCGGCCCCGGGTAGGGCGGCGGCTCGTCGGGGTTCACGCCGTCTGACGCTACCCAACGCGGCGGTAGGCTGCCGCGGGTGACCGCCGAACCGCACCAGCGCGACGACGACAGACTCGTCGACCTCGGCGACGACGACCAGCCGGCAATGCCCGAGCAGACCTCGGACGACACCGACCGCGGCTGGGGCGAGCGTCCGGAGCCCAACGACGCCCGCCTCCTCGCCGACCGTCCACCCCACTGGGAGTAGCGGTGCTGGCCGTCACGAACACCCGGGGGTCAGGTCGTGGCGGGAGCGGCGGGGTCAGGCCGCGGCGGGAGTGGCGGAGGAAGACGAGGGCGTGGCGGACGAGGATGAAGGCTTGGCATCGGACTTGGCATCGGACTTCGACCGCGACTCGGACGGAGTCGACGAATCGGACGTCGAGCCGGAGTCGGCCGTGGGCTTGCTGTCGGTCTTCGCTTCGCCCTTGCCGTTGGCCCGCGAGTCGGTGCGGTAGAAGCCGGAGCCCTTGAACACGATGCCCACCGAGTTGAACACCTTGCGCAGCCGGCCCGCGCACTCCGGGCACACCGTCAGCGGCTCGTCGCTGAACGACTGAACCGCCTCGAGCCGGTGGCCGCACTCGGTGCACGCGTACTGGTAGGTCGGCACGGGTCCTCCTGGCACTCGGAACTTCCGAGTGCTAATGGTGCGTCAAACCATCGCGTTCGTCCAGTGGGCGCCGGGTGGGAAGCGGCACGAACCCGGCGGTCGGGGCGATCACCCCGGACACTCGCCGGTCATGCGGCTGCGCCGGCACGGCGGGCACCAGCTCCCCGTCGTGCAGCAGCGCCACGACGGGGATGTCCGGCCGGACCCGAGCCAGCACCCGGTCGTACGAGCCGCCACCGCGCCCGAGCCGTATGCCTTCGACGTCTACCGCGAGCGCCGGCACCACGACCAGGTCCGCCGATCTCACCGCGTCCACCCCCAGCCGCGGCCCGCGGGGTTCGCGCAGCCCGCGCCCGGCCGGAACCAGCGAGCCCGGGCCCGCGTACACCGCCCAATCCAGGTCCAGGTCCGGCCGCAACACCGGCAGCAGCAGCGACCCGTCGCCCGGGAGGGCAGACGCGAGCTCCGCGGGCAGCGCGTCACCGCCCGGCTCCGCGCCCACCGGCACGTAGGCGCACACCCGACCGACCGGGGTGCGCCGTACCAGCGCGGACAGCGACTCGCGTACGCGCGCCGCGGCGTCCGCCAGCACCGGAGCCGGCAGGGCGCGGCGCCGCGCGAGCACGGCCGCGCGCATCGCCGCCTTGGTCACGACGCCATTCGACAAATCCGGCACGCAACACTCCCGCCGTCCGACCGGTTAGACACCCTGATCGAGCATCGGAGGTAAGTGTGACGCTGCGTCGGCGGCTGACCGCTGCGTTCCTCGCCGTCGTGCTCGGTCCGGTGCTGCTCGGGGCGTTCTTCGTGGGCGCGACGGTCGCCGCCGTGGGCCGCGACCGGGCCGTGGAGCGTCTCGGGCTCGCCGCCGCCTCGGTGCAGACCTCGATCGGATCGCTCTGCCAGCAGCTCTACGCGGCCGCCGACGCGGTGGCGGTCGCCGACGCCGACCGGCGGGCCGCGGTGGCCGGCCAGGTCGTCGCCCGTGGCCTGGCGTCCGGCGTGGTGATCGAGGACGCGGCAGGCAACCCGACCGCGCAGACCCCGGCGCCGCCCCCGCGGCCCTGGGCCGACTGCGGCCAGCCGGTCGCCGGCGGGCCCTTCCAGGCGTTGACCGCGCGGGTCGACCTGCGCGACGCGACCGGCGTCCCGCTCGGGACGGTGTGGGCGGCGCACCGCGTCGACGCCGGCGTGGTGGACCGGCTCGCGGCCGCGGGCGGGACCGCCGTGACGCTTTTGGGCGGCGGTGACAGACCGGGTGCTCTGCTGAGCACCGAGTCGGCGGCCTCCCTCGACGAGGTGGTCGCCGCCGCGGGGCGAGCGGATCGGGTACGAGGCGCCGGCGTCGTCAAGGCCGCCGGCGGCCGGTACGTGCGGGTGATCGACCCGTCCGCCGGACAGCCCCTACCGCTGCTGATCTCCGTCCCGACCGGCGAGCCGCAGGGCCTGTATGCCGCACTGGTCGCGGCCGTGCTGCTCGCCGGCCTGTTCGCGGTGCTCGCCGCCTGGTGGCTGGCCCGCTCGACGACCCGGCCGCTGGCCGAGCTCAGCTCCGCGGCCGACCGGGTCGCCGGCGGCGACCTCGAGGCCCGGGTGCCGGTGCGCGACCGGGACGAGGTCGGCCGGCTCGCCGCCACCTTCAACCGGATGACCCGGGAGACCCAGGCGTACGTACAGGCGCTGACCGCGAGCCGCGACCAGCTCCGGGGCCATCTCGCGGTGCTGGGCGACACGCTGTCCAGCACCCACGATCTGCAGCGGATCCTCCAGGTGATCCTGCAGACCGCGCTGGCGGCCACCGGCGCGAAGGCGGGCGCCGTGCTGCTCCTCGACCCGGCGACCGGCACCCTGGTCGGCCAGGTCACCGAGGGCCTGACGGAGCAGTGGCCGCCGTCGGTCGGACCGGCCGGGAAGGCCGCCAAGCCCGGACCCGTGCCCGAGCCGGGCAGCCTCCGGGTGCCGCTCGGCAGCGGGCTGGTCGGCGGCGTCGCCGCCACCGGCGTACCCCAGCGGGGCCGGATCGACCGGGATGGTCCGGTGCTGTCGGCGCACGAGCCGCGCTGCCGCACGTACGTCGCCGTGCCGTTCGCCGTGCCCGGGCCGGTCGGCGAGGCCGGTGGTCCGGGAGAGTTCGCGGCGCTCGCGCCCCGCGCTCCGGTCGTCGCCGCGGGGCTGTGGCCGACCGCGCTGCCCACCGCCCTGGGCGTGCTCGCCCTCTACGACCGGTTGGGTTCCGACGAGTTCGACGACGCCGACCTCGTCACCCTGCGCACCTTCGCCGGTCAGGCGGCGGTTGCCGTCGACAACGTGCGGGTCCACCGCGAGGCGCAGCGGCTCTCGCTCACCGACCCGCTGACCGGCCTCTGGAACTACCGCCACCTGAAGGAGTCGATCCGGCGCGAGGTCGAGCGGGCCAACCGGTTCGGCCGGATGCTGGCCGTCCTGGCGCTGGACCTCGACCGGTTCAAGGACGTCAACGACGGGTACGGCCACGCGGCCGGCGACGCGGTGCTGGTCGAGTTCGCCCGGCGGATCCGCCACGAGATCCGCGAGGTGGACCTGGCGTTCCGGCAGGGTGGCGAGGAGTTCGTCGTGCTGCTGCCGGAAACCGACGCGATCGGTGGGGCGACCGTTGCCGAGCGGCTCGGCGCGGCCGTCCGCGAGCAGTCGATCCTGGTCGAGCCGAGCGGCGGCGAGCCGTCGCGGCTGGATATCACGGTCTCCATCGGCATCGCGGTCTACCCCGACCACGCCGACAACGGGCAGGCGGTGCTCGACGCGGCCGACGACGCGCTGTATGCCGCGAAGGCGTCCGGCCGCGACCGCTACCGGATCGCGGGCGACGGGGCGCGGCCCGTACCCATGGAACCGCTCGAAGCCGCCGGCCATGGGCCCACCCCACCCCGCCAGCCGGCCGGGCCGCCGACCGGGGCGGAGGGCCGGCGACCGACCTGGGACCGGCACGTGACGCAGGAGTTCCCGGTCCTGGCGGCGGCGGCTCCGCCAGACGACGGCTTACCCAGGGCAGGTGGCGCGTCAAGCGGGACACGCCCGCCGCGACAGAGTCGTGGCGGATAGTCTCGCGACATGCCGGATGAACCGACAAAACGAGTAGTGCCGTCCGTTACCAACCGACGTGCCGTGAAGGCGGTGATTCCGGCCGCCGGCCTGGCGACGCGGTTCTTGCCGGCCACCAAGGCCGTGCCCAAGGAGCTGCTGCCGGTGGTCGACCGACCGGTCCTGCAGTACATCGTCGAGGAGGCCGCGGCCGCCGGCATCGGCGACATCCTGCTGGTGACCGGCCGGGGAAAGACATCGATGGTCGACCACTTCGACCGCCAGCCGTACCTGGAGAGCCGGCTCGAGGAGAAGGGCGACTTCGACCGACTCGCGGCGATCCGGCGGACGAGCGAGCTCGCCGAAATCTACACCTGCCGGCAGGGCGAGCCGCTCGGCCTCGGCCACGCGGTCGGGATGGGTGAGTCGCACATCGGCGACGATCCGTTCGCGGTGCTGCTCGGCGACGAGTTCGTCGACCTGGCCGTTCCGCTGCTGCCGCAGATGATCGACATCCAGGCGCAGACCGGCGGCATCGTGCTGGCGTTCATCGAGGTGCCCAAGGACGAGACGTCGCGCTACGGGATCGCGTCCGTGGAGACGGCCGAGCCCGAGGTGGCCGGCGTCGCCGGCGGTGGCGACGCGGTCAAGGTCACCGGCCTGGTCGAGAAGCCGCCGCCGGAGGACGCGCCGAGCAACCTCGCGGTCGTCGGGCGCTACGTGCTGCCCAGCCACATCTTCGACGCGATCAAGCGCACCAAGCCGGGCAGCGGCGGCGAGATCCAGCTGACGGATGCGATGGCCATGTTGCTCGCGGAGGGCACGCCGGTGCACGGCATCGTCTACCGGGGCACGCGGTACGACACCGGGATGCCGCTTGGCTACCTGCAGGCCGTCGTGCAGTTGGCGTGCCAGCGTGAGGACCTGGGACCGGCCTTCCGGTCCTGGCTCGCCGAGTTCGTCGGCGCCGGGAGATGGCGATGACGCAGCTGGCCGACGAGGAGGCCGGCGTCGGGTTGACGCCACTCGCCGACTACCTGGGCAGCACGCTGCGCCGGCTCCGCGCCCTTCCACCGCTCGACCTCGACCTGACCCAGGCGTACGGGAACCTGTTGGCCCACGACGTCGCGGCGCCGCATTCGTTCCCGGCGTTCGACCTCGCGACCATCGACGGGTATGCCGTCCGGGCGGAGGACGTCGCCGTGGCGGGCCGTGGGGCGCCCGTACGCCTGAACGTGATCGGTGACCTGGCCGCATCGTCGTGGCGGCCGGTGCGCCTGACACCCGGCACGTGTTTCTCGATCGCCGCGGGTGCGCCCCTGCCCGACGGCGCCGACCTGGTCGTCCCGGTCGACTGGACCGACCAGGGCATGGCGGCGGTCGAGGTGTTCCGGGCTCCCAGGCGCGGTTTCGGGCTGCGCCGGGCCGGCGAGGAGCTGATCGTGGGGTCGGTGCTGGCGCGCGCCGGCGCGACCGTGACCCCGGCGCTCGTCGCGGCTTTCGCGGCGACGGGCATCGGCCACGTCGTCGTCCGGCCCTCGCCGCGGGTGGTGATAATGGCGACCGGCGACGAGCTGGTCGAGGTCGGCCGTGGCTCCCAGCCGGGCCAGGTGGTCGACGCCAACTCGCACGCGCTGACGGCCGCCGCGGCCGAGGCCGGCGCGCTCGCCTACCGGGTCGGCATCTGCGACGACGACCCGGACGCGCTGCGCGCGCAGCTCGAAGACCAGACGCTGCGGGCGGACCTGATCCTCACCACGGGCGGTACGGGCACCGGCCCGGGCGACATGGTCCGGCGGGTGCTGTCCCGCGGCGAGGCCGGCCGGGCCGGCCCGGTCATGTTCACCGAGGTGGCCCTCTATCCCGGCACGACGCTGGGCTTCGGTACGGTCGGCTACGAGGAGGTGCCGGTGGTCTGTCTTCCCGGTGAGCCCGGTGCCGCGCTGATCGGCTTCGAGGTCCTGGCGCGGCCGGCGATCAACCTGCTCGCCGGCTCCGAGCCGGTGTTCCGCCCCAGCGTGCGCGCCCACCTCCTGGAGACCGTCGCGTCGCCGTCCGGGCTGCGCGAGTTCCGTCCCGCACACGTTGAGGAGCGCCGGGGCGGCGGCTATACGGTGCAGCCCTTGCGTGGCGGCCCGATGACGCTGTCCGGTCTGATGGAGGCGAACGGCCTGGTGGTGCTCGGTGAGCGGGTGGCCACCGCGGTGGCCGGTTCCACGGTGGATGTCCTGCTGCTGGACCGGAGACGATGAGCCTTCTCCGCGGCACACCCGGATGGCCGGTCACCTTGGCCGACGGACCGGTGACCCTGCGGCCCTACCGGCGCTCCGACGCCTCAGCGTGGTCGGAGGTGCGGCGGACCAACCGGCAATGGCTGGCGCCCTGGGAGCCGTCGGCGCCGGGGGACTGGGACGAGCTCAACTCGATCGCCGCGTACCGGTTCGTACACCGCGACCAGCGGCAGTCCTCGGCACGCGGCGAGAGCATGCCGTTCGCGGTCTGCCTCGACGGTCGGTTCGTCGGCCACATCAACCTCGGCAGCATCGTGCGGCGGGCGTTCTGCTCGGCGTACGTCGGTTACTGGATCGACGGCCGGGTGGCCGGCCGCGGCGTGATACCGACAGCCATGGCCCTCGCGGTCGACCACGGCTTCCGTGCGGGCGGGCTGCACCGGGTCGAGGTCAACATCCGGCCGGAGAACAAGCCGTCCCGCCGGGTGGTGGAGAAGCTGGGCTTCCGCGAGGAGGCGTACCACCCGCGCTACATGCACATCGACGGCGCCTGGCGCGACCACATCGGGTACGCCATGACCAGCGACGAGGTGGCGGCCGAGGGCGGCCTGCTGGCCCGCTGGCATCGGGTGCGCGCCTCCTGAGTGCTGTTCGTCTCGGCGCGGCGTCGGCTCCTTGCCGGTTACCACCCGTAACCTCAGATGACTGGTCTGCATGATCAGGTTGTCCGTTGTGGAGGGACGGGAGGGGCAGGGTGCCGACCTCGGTGCTCCTCGCCGTCCTCGCCGCGGCTGGCCTGCTCGCTCTCGCACCGGCGCTGGTTCGCCGGTACGACGCCACCGAGCGGCTGGTGGCGGAGAGGGCGTTGTCGACGGCGCGGGTGCTCAGCCGGCAGCGGCGCCGTCGCACCGTGCCCGGCCGCCGGCCGGTTCGGGTGGGTCGGATGCCCGTGGTTACCCTGCGTCCCGGTGTCCCCGACGCGTCCGTCTCGGCGCCCCGGGTCTCCCGCCGCCACCGCCGGCTGCGGCCGGTGTCTGCGGTGCCCGCGCCGCGGCACCTGCTCCGGCAGCCGCTGGCCGTCTACCGCCGCCGGCGCGTGTTGGCCTCCCTCTTCCTGCTCAACGCCGTCGAACTGGTCGGGGTGTTCCTCGTCGGCCGGGGCTTCTGGGTCTCCGTGGCGGTGACCGGCACGTTGCTCGGCGTGTACGTCGCCCACCTGCGTAACAAGGCCCTGGCCGACCGCCGCGCCCGGAGGCGCGCCGAGCGCCACGCCGGCTGGCTGGCGGCGCGGCAGGCCGAGGTACGGCGGGAGCAGGCTCGCCGGGCGACCGCGCGCCGGGAGGCTCAGAAGCGGTTGATCGCCCAGCGCGAGGCGGTCCGTCGGGCCGCCATGGGCCTTGAGTCCGCGTCCGGTTCGGTGTCGTACCGCCGGGCCGTTGGCCTGCGGGGCAGGGCATACGAGGCCGGCCGCGGAAGGGCGCATACCGCCTAACCGGGTCGGTTCGCGGCCCTGGTGTCCGACCTGTTAGCCTTGTGCCTCGCAAGACCAGGGGCTGTGGCGCAGACCGGTAGCGCACCTCGTTCGCATCGAGGGGGTCAGGGGTTCAAATCCCCTCAGCTCCACCCAGCTCACAGGCCGTTTCGCTCTCGCTGAAGCGGCCTGTTTCGATCTTGTACGGCAGCAAGTACAGCAGCGGCATTCAGCTGTGCAGCTGCTTGGCGAGCCGCTTGAGCGCAGTGCGGGTGGCCTTCGACGGCGCCTCGTTGTACACGTTCATGGTGATCGCGATCTGGCTGTGTCGCGGAATCTGCATCGCCACACGAGGATGGACGTCGAGCGCGACGAGCAGCGAGGCGCAGGTACGGCGGGCGGTATGAACCGAGATCCCCCGCACGCCTGCCTTCCGGCAACGACCCTTGAAGTCGCGGTGAAAGCTCGGCTCGACCGGTGTGCCATGACGCGTGGTGAAGACGAGGCCGGAACGGTGCCAATCGTTCCCTGCGATGCTTCGACGTGCATCCTGCTCCACGCGGTGTGCCCGAAGACCGCCGACGCAGAGTTCCGGGAGAGGCAGCGTGGCCTCTGACGACTCGGTCTTGGTCTCCCGGTGCAACAGCTGTCGACGGACCCGCTGGAGCTGGAAGGCCACCGTAGGTTCCCGGCGGTCCAAGTCCACATCGTCCCAACGCAGCCCCAGCACCTCGCCCCGTCGCAGTCCGACTCCAAGAACTGACGGACCTCGTCCACCGACCATGGCTTGGCCTTGCGCGGCCGAGGCTTAGCGACACGCACCAACGCGGCCGGATTCCGGATCAGAAGCTCATCTCGGACGGGGTTATTCAGTGCGGCCCGCAAGGTCGTCCACGCGTCGCGGGCCGTACGTTCGGAGACCGAGCCTTGGCAGCATCGGCCGATGGCGCAACACCTCCGCTTGCCGGCCGGCCGTGCGGCGTCCTTGCCCTGGAGGCAGCACTGGCACGTGGCGCGGAGCCGATTCAGCCAGGTTTGCACCTCCCGCACGGTGAGCTTGTCCAAGCGACGGGAGCCAAGTTCTGGCGCGATGTAGAGCCGAACGAACATGTCGTAGTTGGCGACGGTGGTTGGCGCGAGGCTCGGTTCGACGACGCCGTTCCGAGAGCCGTGAAGCGCGCCGAAGCGGCATGACAGGATGCGGCCCGAGTCGCTGCAAGGCGTTCTGAACGCTGACCACGACGGACCGACGGGTCCGGCCGCCGCCGGGCGAGATGAGGTTGCTGGCGCAGAAGCTGACCAGCAAGCTCTGGGCGATGGAACTGCCAGAGAGGATCGATGCCGGCGAGCTGGTGGTCAAGCGCTGGCAACCGGAGTGGGCCGACGAGGCCGCCGCGGCCGTGCGCGAGTCCTTACCGGAGCTCAAGCCGTTCCTTCCGTGGGCCAATGACGACTACGACGCCGGCACATCCCGCACCTTCATCGAAATGTCGGTCGACAAATGGGCCCACGGCACGGAGTTCAACTACGCCATTTTCACCATCGCGGGCGACCTGATCGGCTCCGTCGGGCTGATGACCCGCATGGGCCGGGGTGTCCTGGAGATCGGCTACTGGATACGCACCCCCTACACCGGTCGCGGCTACATGACCGCCGTGGTGAACACGCTTGCCCGGGTAGCCCTCGCCCTACCCGGCATCGACCGGGTAGCCATCGGCCACGACGCCGCCAACGCGGCATCAGCTGCGGTCGCCGCCAAGGCCGGCTTCACCGAGGTCGAGCGCGTCGACCGCGAACGGCAAGCCCCCGGCGAGACCGGCACCCACATCATCCGGGAGCGCCGCGCCTGACGCCAGCCGCCACGACCTCGATGGGACCGATCATCGGCAGTATCGCCCGCGAACCGGCTTTGTCATCGGCATTATCAGCGTCGCACCCTCGCCGCGAGACCGACCGCACCCCGGCGCGCCGACGGCCGACGCGCCCGATCAGCGGACAGAAGAGCGGGTGCCACTGCGCGGCAGCTGCGGACGGGTCAGTTGTTGTTTGTCATGGCCGCTTGCAGGTATTCCTGGGTCTTTTCGTCGAATGCGACCAGTCGTACCCGTTGGACCGTCGTCGGCGTGGTCCTGATCGTTGACACCGCGATCCGGGCCGCCTGCTCCGCAGGGAACCCGTAAACGCCGGTGCCGATCGCCGGGAAGGCAACGGTCCGGGCACCAAGCTCGTCGGCGAGTTGCAGGCTCCGCCGGTAGCAGGAGGCCAATACATCGGCCTCACCGTGGCCACCCCCTTCCCAGAGCGGCCCGACCGTGTGGATGACGTGCCGAACTGGCGGGTCGAGGTCGAACGCCGGGGTTGCCATCGCGTCGCCGGGCTCGCAGGGCCCAATCGCGCCCCCGGCCCGCGCCAGACGAGGTCCGGCGGCGCGGTGGATAGCGCCATCCACACCGCCACCGCCAAGCAGCGACTCGTTCGCGGCAGTGACGATGGCCTCTACGTGTTCCTGCGTGATGTCGCCCAGGACGATCTCGATCACTGTCACGGGAGGATCCTGGCACACCAAGGGACGACACGTCGGTCCACGCCTACGCCTTCGCAGCGGGACTCCGCCGCGCCAGACCGGCGCGAGCGAACCATCCGCGGCAGTTGAGTAGGTACCGTACCCCCAAGCGAGGTGGCGAACTCGTGGTTTCCCCCGAGGTGCATGTCCGCGATGCGCGACCACAGGGTATTCGTAGATCGCTTGCCGCTCGGCCACCGGGCGGCGCCGGCGAGCCCCCCGTAGATGAGTCCCGCGGAGATCGGGAGCCCCAGTCCTCGTGACAGGTCCGCCGCACCGGCCGTGTCAATCCACCAACTGTAGAGGCCCGCAACGCTCAAGCCGGCACCCTGTCGATCTAGGAACTCGTTCGGCGCCATCGCAGCCATCTGGCAGCGCAAGCGCCGGTCCAGTCGCGGCCAACTACCGCTCCATACGAAACTCGATGCGCGCTGGACCTGACCGCACTGGCCCGACCGGCGCGAGCATGGTTGCGGCGCAGCCAGGACGCGAGGCCGTTTGCTGTCTGACCCCCACCCGGTGGCGTGGTCGACCACACACTGACTGGCCCCGACCTGACTGCGGCCGCATAACTCCATGCCACCCCAGCCGGTGGCGAAGGGATGACCGGCAACCGGGCCCCCGGGTCTGCCTAACCCGTCCACATCGGACGCTGGAGAACACGGCCACCCACAACCGCACACCCCCGTTTCCGACGCGACGATTCTGCGCCGCTGAGGGTCGGCGTCAAGGCCACGCCCGCTTGCGCGGGTCGACCTCCGGTCGAGCCTTGACCCGGACCCCTCCCGCCGGCGTTTGTCCGCACCGAGCCGGGAAACGGGCAGAACCGGGTCAAACACTCAGCACCGTGTGCTTGACCGGCCCCGCCCCTTCAGGGATGACAGCACATGCGTCCGTTGAGGCAGGGTCCTCTGCTGGCGTGACGATGATCACGGGACCAGATCCGGCCCAAATGAGGCCGCCAAACGTTGACGAACGATGCCAGGCGTTGACCGACTTTTCGCTGATCAGGCTTCCGTTGGTCCGATTGATGCTGATCCATAGCCCGGCTGCGGGCAAGGGGTCGAGTCCCCTCGGCTCCACCTGCACAAAGACCTTGGTCAGAGCGTGACGCTCCGACCAGGGTCTTTCGTATTGATCTTCCAATCGGACTCGCGTGCCACCAGCGTGGCCGATTCGGGCGGCCGTTATGCGGCGTCGGAGGAGATCAGGGTCGGCGCGATGAGCTCATCCATCCACCACACCTGGATGCACGCCAACCGGTGTGCATCCAGGTGAAGTGCAGGAAGGTTCACGCCTGGCGACCGACGGGCTTGTACGACGCGAAGGTGGCGCCGATCGCCGCCCCGAACACGGCGGAGGGGATTCCGACCATCGGGTCGAAGACGATGCGCCAGAACACCGCATCGTCGAGAATGACGCCGACCGGACCGGCGAGGTGGTCGAAGCCGACGCCGCCGCCGTTCGCGTAGATGCGCAGCGCCTCGTTGACCGACATGGCGTAGGCCAGCGGCAGGTAGACGATTGCGGTCCAGGCGCTGGCCTGCATGCCCGACCGGAACGATCGACGTACTGCCGCGGCCCAGAACGCGGGGACGAAGAAGAGGGCGGCCGATCCGAAGAAGATGCCCATCGCGATCAGGCTCGTGACCGCCTCCCGTGCGTCGGGCTCGATGCGCATGTCGGTTGAAATGCGGATCGCCAGCATCGTCATGGCCACGTAGAGCAGCGCCGCGCCGGCGCCGAGATGGGGAGCGAGCCGGTCGGTTCCCAGCGCTCGTGGGGTCACCGTGGCGACCCACAGGCAGCCGGACAGCAGGGCGGCCAGGAGCACTGCCCGCGCAGGCGACAGGTGATCCGCCGCGGACGGCTCTCGGACCAGGAGGACCACGGTCATCGTGATTGCCGCGGCGATCGAGCCGATGACGACGACACTCGCCACCGGCGCTGCGAAGCGCATCCGACGAGAGCGAGCCGCAGCCAGCACGGCAAGGGCCCCGGTCAGCCCGACGAAGAAGACGGCGAACAGGTCCAACCCTGGCACCGCCGCGTCTATCGCCTGTCCGGCCAGCACCGTCGCCGCCACGGCTGTGCCCGCGATCACTGTCAGCGTGAGCCGGCCGGCGGCGGGTGGCAGCCGCAGCGCCGCCCAGGCGCTGCTGAGCGCGAACCTCCACCGTTGTGGCCGGCAGCGTACCTCGGCCAGTTCTGCGGTCATCGCGGCTCCCCAGTCGCGGCGGTGCTCCGGCAGCGTCGCTACGGCGGCGGCCAGCATTCGCCCCGGCGAGTCGGCCGCGGCCAGTCGAGCACGTCCGGCGGCCAGCCAGTGGTGGAGCACCAGCAAGGCCGCCACCACATAAGCAGCTGTCGGGATGGCAAGCATCATGGCTACCCCAAAGTTAATCTTGGAGGCGGCCTCGACTGCCGGATCGTACGCGGGCGGAGCGAGCGTGATCACTCCGATGTAGACGAGCGCCCAGGCGAACACTACGAGGCCGGCAGTGACGAACTGCAACCTGCGTCGAGTCCAGCTCATGTGCCCTGCCACCTCGCCGTCGGATATGGCTGGCGCGCCGGTGCCGCGTCCGCGCCGGCCGTCGCCAGGTCGGTGGCCAGGGCTCGGCCGGAGCCGCTCAGCCGGTAGAGATGGCGCGGCGGCCTTCTGCCGGAGATCTCGGCGTCCCAGCTTGTCTCCAGCAGGCCGCGGTCGGCCAGCCGCACGAGGATCGGATACAGCGAGCCGGGCTTGAGGCCCAGTTGCTGGCACAATTCGTAGCCATACCGCCATGCGGTGGGCTGCTCCGCCAGTGCCAGCACCACCGTGGTGGTCTGGGCCGACGGGCGTCGAACGCGAGTCACGTCCTAACTCTAAATATTCAGAGTTACTGGGTCAAGGCTTGTGAGCGCGCTACAGCTCGACCCACGGCGAGTCGGATGCGCGCGTCTGGAACCGCAGTGCCACTGGAGAAGGAGATGACCTCGGTTGCGGGGGTGTGCTGGGGCCTGGTGTTCTGGGACCGCGAGGGGGTTCGTCATCGCCGGACGGGCAGGCTCCGGGATGCCTCCGGTAGGCAGGCGGGATGGACCACGCGGGCGTGGATCTTGGCTGCGGCAAACGCTTGCCGGGGCGGGAGAACCCGAGTCCGGGCGGAGCCTAGGCAGACGGGGACGAAGCCGTGACCGAAGCGGCGCTGCCAAGGTCATCAGGTACAGATCCAGTACAACCGAGAACCACAAACGCCGATAAGCGGTGTCAGACGACGACAAGGTTGGCGCAGGTCAGCCGCCCGACCCATCCGATTGAGTCCAGTCCGTGGGTGTATGGGGTTCAAATCCCCTCAGCTCCACCCTCGGTGGCCTGGACTTCGGTCGAGGCCACTTCGCTCTGCGGCACCGTTCACTGAGAGGCGACGCTCAGAAGCCGGCCGGAGCCCCGGGCCGTGCCGGTGATCTTCCCAGGGTTGCTGGCATACCGGCCCGGCGTGTACGCGAAGCAGCCGTGCACGACGAGTAGCACCCCGAGCGAGCCGGCAGCCGCCTGCACCACGCGGATGGACACCGGCGCATCCCGCTCCTCCCACAGGTGCACTTCCTGCGACGCGAGCATCAGGATCGTGTCGTCGTTCGTGCCAGCGCCGAGGTTCGTGTGGATGTTGTTGTCCACCACAACCGTCAGGCCGTTGTAGAGGACGCCGCGTACGCCGGTGGTCGCGTGGTCGTTCGTCAACGTGATGCCGCCCTGCTCCGGCGCGAAACTGCTGCGACCCGATGAACGTCCAGCTCGTGCCGACCAGCCAGCACAGCCAGTTCCACCGACGCGAGTGCATGACGATCACGTCCGGGACGACCATGCCGAGGAACGCGGTCTCCAGCCTCGACTGAGCCTGGAGGCGATCGCCTCGATCCGGGATGCCGGGGGTCCAGGAAACCTTCGCCGAGGCCTAACGGCGAGCGACCGCCAGAGCAGGACCACGCACCCGAGGATCAGCAGCACCCAACCAACCCTGTTCAGAGCCTGGCCCACGGCGATCTTCGTGTAGATCCCGTGAGCCGTCTTCAGCTCATGTTCCTTGTTCACTAGCCATGTCTCCGTGTCGGACGGCGTGCCAGTGAACTCATGGACCGTGCCGTCGTTCTCGACGATCGTCGCCTTCGCCGCCGCCGGGCTGGCCTGCACCGACATCGTGGAGGTCCACGGCCAGCCAGCGTCCCGAAGTAGGGTCAGGGGAGCGCTGGCGACCAACGCGACAATGCCGAGCGAAACAGTGAGGACGCCGGCGGTCAGCCAGGACGGGCGGCCGGGTCTTGGTCGGAGCGACTTTCGGGTCATGAAGCATGGTGGCGCCTCGGCGAGGCCACCATCATGAGCACTCGTACCCACCCCGGCTTGAGTGTTCCTCCCTAGGCCGGCACATTCCCCCCGGCGCCACATGGCCGGACGAAGGCCGCCCCTCGCCACGGCGCGCCCGCACCTGTTGGGTTCCCGTCGTCTGGCAGGACACCGAGCAACAGCGCTCGAACTACTAGACGGAGTGTCGCAGGCTCGAGTCCTGCCGGGGGCACCGAAGATCAGGGCTGCGTCCACGGTGGTGGTGTACAGCGGGCCTGTTGACGGGCGTGTCGTGTGGTAGGAGACGGTCACCGCGGAGATCCTTTAAGACGGCTAAGTCCTATCCAAAGGAGACCAACGCGATGACCGCACCCAAGAGTGTGGACCCTGTCGGCTTTCTCCGCGAGCAGCTGGGCTCGGCGAGCCCGGACCTGCTCCGGGAGATGATCAAAACGTTTGCTGAGGCGTTGTGAGCGCGCAGGCGGATGCGGGTGTGCGGCGCCCCGTATGGGCAGCGCAGCGACGAGCGGGTCAACTCCCGCAACGGCTACCGGGCGCGGGAGTGGGACACCCGGGCCGGCACAGTGCAGCTGGCGATCCCGAAGCTGCGGCAGGGCAGTTGCTTTCCGGACAGTGAGAATCGGGGTGCGTGAGTTGATCGGCTGCGTCTGACCCCTTCCCTGACTGACCGTTGTGTCCTCAGCCAGATCCGTCGGCGGGATCGGTCAACTCGCGTTGCACGCGACCGCGCGGGCGTCGTGAGCTCATAGGAGCCTGTGCTGAGGCCCCATCACTGTCCTGTCCGCCCGCCCAGCCGGTGCGTGCCGCCACGGTCAACGCGAGAAAGGACGGCACATTCAGGATGGCAACCCACAGGCGACAGGTCTACGGCGGCGTCGATACCCACGGGCGGACACATCATGCCGCTGCGGTCGACAGCAACGGCAAGGTGCTGGGCGACCGGGAGTTACCGGCAACCCCGGCCGGTTACCGTGACCTGATCTCGTGGCTCAAGCAACTTGGTCACGTGATGAAGGTCGGGGTGGAGGGGACGGGATCCTATGGAGCCGGTCTCGCTCGCGCGATCGCCAAGGAGCACGTGTCGGTCGTGGAGGTAGATCGTCCCGACCGCCGGGCTCGTCGCCGCAAGGGTAAGTCGGACCCGCTGGACGCGTTAGCAGCCGCCCGCGCCGCGCTTTCCGGGGAAGCGGCCGGCGTTCCGAAGACACGCTCTGGCCCGGTAGAGGCTATCCGCGTGCTGCGGGTTGCTCGCCGGGGCGCTATCAAGGCGCGGACCGCGGCGGTCAACCAGCTCCACGGGCTGATCGTGAGCGCGCCGGCCGAACTGCGGGCCGCCCTGGCGGAGCTGCGCGGGCAGCAACTGGTTGATCGCTGCGCGGCATTCCGCATCGAGGAGCACCGGATCGGTTCGCCAGAAGTCGCCACCAAGGCAGCGATTCGCGCGATCGCCCGCCGCATCATCGCGCTTCAGGAAGAGATCCGCGCGGCAGATAAGCGCGTTGCACCCTTGACGACCGCGGTCGCGCCAAGAACGACGGCGGTGTTCGGCGTCGGGGCCGAGGTAGCCGGACAAATGCTCGTGACGGCGGGCGACAACCCGGAGCGCCTTCGCAGCGAGGCCGCGTTCGCGCACCTCTGCGCTGCGGCGCCGATCCCCGCCAGCTCCGGCCGCTCCGACAGACACAGACTCAATCGGGGCGGAGACCGCGCAGCAAACACCGCGCTCTACATGGTCGTCGTGACCCGGATGCGCCGTCATCAACCCACCCGGGCCTACGTCGCCCGACGCACCGCCGAGGGTTTGAGCAAGACCGACATCATGCGCTGTTTGAAGCGCTTCGTCGCCCGGGAGGTCTACCACGCCATCCGCAGCGATTTCGAAGCCGCTCACGCCACTTGACGAACATAGGAGCATCTGGCTGTTGCAGTATCGCCGCCGCGTTGAGCAGGCGCTGGTGAGCGTGGTGGCCACCTCGTACCTGCTGGGGTGTCGACCCGGCGGGTGGAGAAGCTGGTGGAGACCCTCGGGGTAGCCGCTTGTCGAACAGTACGTCGCCGACCAGGACAACGGCCGCGCGGCCTTGCAATGGTTTCTCGCCGTCGGCGACGGCGACTCCGCGGTGCGTATGGGTTCGGCGATTTGGCCGCTGCTGTTCACCCTGGCCCTGGCTACGGATGTCCAGGACGCCATGGAAGCGGCGCTCGGATCCGCGGGCGGGCTGAGCGACGACAACCGGGCTAACGCGCGGCTCGTGCTC
>DATDJX010000570.1:0-10624 GCA_036520275.1 Asanoa sp. | reverse complement strand
CCGTCGACGAGCTGTTGCTGGAGACCGAGTCGTCGGCAGCCGTCGAGGTCGACGGCGAGCTGCACGGCCGCACCCCGATGCGGATATCGCTGGACGCCAACGCCCTGCGGGTGATGGTCGGCCAGGACTTCGACGACCGCTGACGTCGCCACCCGCCGGTCGCGCACCCGGACTGGCATGATCGGCCAGCGTGGGCTAGCGGAGCCGGGTGATCGCGACCTCGATGCCCTGGCCGGTGTTGGCCGGACCGGAGTAGATGCCCTTCAGCGGCGGCACGTCGCCGTACTCCCGGCCCCGGCCGACGACGACGTGGCGCTCGCCGACGGCGACCCCGTTCGTCGGGTCGAACGCCGTCCACCGGCCGACCCACCACTCGATCCAGGCATGGCTCTGCCCCGTGACTGTCTCGCCGATCGCGGCGGACGACCTCGGGTGCAGGTAGCCGGAGACGTAACGCGCCGGGATGCCCATGGCCCGCAGCAGGCCCGCGGTCAGGTGGCTGATGTCCTGGCACACGCCCTTACGCTGCCTCCACGCGTGCACCGCATCGGTCTGCACGCCCGTGACGCCGGCCTCGTACGCGACCTCCTCGCGCACCCGCTCGCAGGCGGCCAACGCCGCCGAGTGCGGGCCTTCGGACGACTTGCGGACCTCCGTCGCCAGCGCCAGCAGCTCATCGTCGAGGACGGTGTGGGGCGTGGCCAACAGCAGCTCGTGCCACCGGTCGACGGTCGCCGGCGCGGCGAGGTCGTCCCAGCCGACGCCCGCGTGCGGGCCCAGGACGTCACCCGGCGGCAAGGTTTCCACGGTGAATGACGCGGTCACCTCGAGCCGCTCGTGTGCACTGTGGACGTCGAACGCCGTGACACTCGTGCCCCAGTAGTCTTCGTAGCGGTAGGTACGCGCCGGCGGCCATACCTCGACCCGCGCCTCGAGCACGGCCTGGCGCGGCTCGTTGCGCGGCGACATGCGCGCCTCGTTGTACGACGAGCCGACCACGCCCGCGTACGTAAACCAGGTCTTGTGCCGGACCTTGAGTCGCCAGCTCTCCACGGCGCCGGTCATGCCGGCGCCTCGCTCGCGTCCGTGCCATCACGCGCGGTCACGCAACCGCCTCCGATACCCAAGCGACGGCCGAGGTCTGGCGGAAGTAGCGCCGCGAGACCGCGTCGTTGACCTGCGAGCAGGTGCGTTCCAGCCCGGCGAGCACGCTGCCCAGGTCCGCGATGATCTCGTCGGCGCCGCGGAACTCGAGGTTGGTGCGGGACCGGCCGACGATGCGCTGCGCGTCGGTCGCGACGCCCTGCCGGCCGGGATCAGGCTCCAGCTCCGCGAGGCACGACTCGGCCGTCGACAGCGCGGCGAACACCGAGCGTGGGAAGAGCCGGTCGAGCAGCAGGAACTCCGCCGCGTGCCGGTCGTCCAGCGAGCCCCGGTAGGTACGCAAGAACGTCTCCCACGCTCCGCAGGAGCGCAGCAGCGTCAGCCACGACGGGATCGACCCGCCCGCGCGCTCGTGCGTCGAGAGCAGCCGGGCCGTCATGTCCACGCGTTCCAGGCTGCGCCCCAGAACCAGGAAGAGCCAGCCCTCGTCGCGGCTCATCGTCGCGTCGGTGAGGCCGGACATGACCGCGCAGCGCTCCCGCACCCAGCGGAAGAACGCGTGGACGCCCTGCTGCTCGACTCGGCGGCGGGCGTCGGGCAGGCCGTGCCAGGTCGCGTTGATCGTCTCCCACATCTCCGACGACACCGTCTCGCGGGCGCCGCGGGCGTTCTCCCGGGCGGCCGCCAGCGCGCCGACCACGGAGCTGACGTTGTCCTCGTCGAGGCCGAGCACCCCGACGACACGGGCCGCGGACACCGGCGACGCGATCTCCATGCCCATGACGCCGAGCAGCGAACGGCAGGCGTCCTGCTCGTCCACCCACGGGTCGGCCAGCATCCGGTGCAGGTGCACGTCGAGGATCCGCGCGGTGTCCTCAGCCCGCTCGATGTAGCGGCCGATCCAGTACAGCGACTCGGCGATCCGGCTCAGCACGGCGCACCCCGCATCTGCTGTTGCTGTTGCTGCTGCTCCTCGGCGGGCAGGCCGGCGGGGCCGGGGTCGGGCTGGCGCGGCGCCGGCAGGTCACCCTCGACCGTCGGCGACGGCGGATGCACCGGCGCCAGCTCGGCCGCGAAGGGGTCGTTCTCGTCCGCGAGCACCCAGGTGTCCTTGGAACCGCCGCCCTGGCTGGAGTTGACGACCAGCGCCCCCTCCGGCAACGCCACCCGGGTCAGGCCGCCGGGCAGCACCCACACATTCTCGCCGTCGTTGACCGCGAACGGCCGCAGGTCGACGTGGCGGGCGCGCAGGCGGTTGCCGATCAGCGTCGGCACCATCGACAGCTTCACCTCGCGCTGCGCGACCCAGCCGCGGGGGTTGGCGTTGAGCCGTTGGCGCACCTGCGCCAGCTCCTCGTCGGTGGCCTGGGATCCGATGACGATGCCGGCACCGCCCGAGCCGTCGACCGGCTTCAGCACCAGCTCGTCCAACCGGTCGAGCACGTGCTCCAGCACGTCGGGCTCCTCCAGCCGGTGGGTCTCCACATTCGGCAGGATCGGCTCCTCGTCGAAGTAGTAGCGGATCAGGTCGGGCACGTACGTGTAGAGCAGCTTGTCGTCTGCGATCCCGTTACCCACCGCGTTGGCGATCGTCACCTGTCCGGCCCGCGCCGCGTTCAGCAGCCCGGCGACCCCGACCACCGAGTCGGCGCGGAACTGCACCGGGTCGAGGAAGTCGTCGTCGATCCGGCGGTAGATGACGTCGACCCGGCGCTCCCCCGCGGTCGTGAGCATCGCCACCTGGTTGCCGACGCACACCAGGTCGCGGCCCTCGACGAGCTCGACGCCCATCTCACGGGCCAGCAACGCATGTTCGAAGTAGGCGGAGTTGTGCACACCCGGCGTCAACACGACCACGGTGGGCTCGGCGACGCCGACCGGCCCCGCCGCGCGCAGGGCCCGCAACAGCTGGGCCGGGTACGACTCGACGGGGCACACCCGGGTCGCGGCGAAGACCTCGGGCAGCACGTGGCTCATCGCTCGCCGGTTCTCCATCACATAGCTGACCCCGGATGGCACGCGCACGTTGTCTTCGAGGACCCGGAAGGTGCCCGCTTCGTCGCGGATCAGGTCGACGCCGGCGACGTGCACCCGGACGCCGTTGTGCGGGTTGATGCCCGCCGCCTCGCGATGGAAGTGGGCGCTGGTCACGACGATCCGCCGCGGCACCACCCCGTCGGCGAGCACCTGGCCGGCGCCGTACACGTCGGCGAGGAACGCCTCGAGCGCGCGGATCCGTTGCGCCACACCGCTCTCCACGGTCTTCCACTCGTCGTGCTCGATGATCCGCGGCACGATGTCGAGCGGGAACGGCCGCTCGACCCCCTTGAGCGCGAACGTAATGCCCTGGTCGAGGAACGCGCGCGCCAGCACGTCGGCGCGGACGCCGAGCTCCGCGCTGGACAGGGGCTGCAGCGTGCCGTGCAGCGCCTCGTAGCTCTCCCGCGGCATCCCCGGCTCGTGGAACATCTCGTCCCAGCCCGGGCCGAGCCGATAGTCCTCGAACAGGTCCGCCATGGTGGCACGCTACGCCGTACTCGTTGCACGCCGGTAACACGAGCTTTCGTCGGGCGAGACCAGCGCGTCCGCGTAGCGAGGGTGGGCCGTCGGCACGGGACCTGCCGACGGCCCGGAGGCGGCCCTGGCACCGGCGGGAACGGGGGATCCGACGTGCCGGGGGCGCACGGCGTCAACCGTACGCTGGGGCTCGGCGACACGGGCGGCCCGGCGAACCGTGTCCACGCTGAGACCACGCTGAGCGCGGAATGCAATCCGCTTGATCCAGACGGAAACTATCCTGGCTTCCCGGGGTCCCGGGGGAGGGGGGTACGCACGAATGGCCGGCTGGATCGGCTTGGTCGCATCGCCGGCATGGGCATATCTCGGATTGCTCGTACTTCTGGTCGCCGATGCCTTCGTCCCGGTCGTCCCCACCCAAGCGATCATGATCACTGCTGGCGCCCTGACCGTCTACGGCGACCTGAGCCTGCCGACGACGATCGCCGTCGGCGCCCTCGGTGTCGTTGTCGGCGACTGGGCGTGCTACCTGCTCGGCCGGTCCACTCACGACAAGCTCGGACCGATCGCCCGGCTTCGCCGGCGGTGCGCCACCGGCTCCGTTGACCCGACGGCGGTGGTCCGGCGGGGCAGGGCACGGCGCACCGCCGCCTGGCTCACCCGCGGGTTTCGTGAGCCCGGGCCGCTCGTTATCCTGCTGTGCCGCTTTGTCCCGGGCGGTCGGATGGCGGCGTGCTTCTCGGCCGGCCGCGCCCGCTACCCGTACCGACTGTTCCTGCTCTACGAAACGGCCGCTGCGGTCGGCTGGGCGGCCTACGGCGGGCTGGTCGGCCACCTAGGCGGCACCGCGCTGACCAACTCCACCTGGCGCCTGTTCGCCGTCGCGGTGACCGCCGCGACCATCTTCGGAGCCGCCGGGTGGCTGTTGGCGTTGACCGGGCCAGGCGCCGCGCTGCGCCGGACCCGCCCGGCCACCGACCTCAGTCCACCTCGTGCAGCATCAGCTGACGCGCCGCCTCCGTGACCGATCCCGACAGCGACGGGTAGATCGTGATGGTGTGCGCCAACTGGTCGACCGTGAGGTGGTTCTCCACCGCGAGCGTGATCGGCAGGATCAGCTCGCTCGCCTTCGGCGCCACCACGACCCCGCCGACCACCTGGCCGCTCGCCGGCCGGCAGAACAGCTTCACGAAGCCGTCGCGCTGGTCCTGCATCTTCGCCCGGGCGTTGCCGGCCAGGGGCAGCATCACCTCGCGGGCGGGCACCGTGCCGGCCTGGACCTCGTCCTGGCTCGCGCCGACCGTTGCCAGCTCGGGGTCGGTGAACACGTTGGCCGCCACTGTCTTGAGCCGCAACGGCTGCACCGCCTCGCCGAGCGCGTGCCACATCGCGATGCGGCCCTGCATGGCGGCGACGCTCGCGAGGGGCAGAACCCCGGTGCAGTCGCCGGCGGCGTAGATGCCGGGCACGTTCGTCCGGGACACCCGGTCGACGCTCACGTAGCCGTCCTTCGCGACGGCGACGCCGTACTCCTCGAGGCCCAGGCGGCCCGTGTTGGGCACGGAGCCGACGGCCATCAGCGCGTGTGACCCGTCGACCGTACGGCCGTTGGTGAGCTCGACCGTGACCCCATGTCCGGTGTTCCGCACGGCCGCCGCGCGGCAGTTGTTGAGGATCGTCATGCCCCGGTCGCGGAAGACCTTCTCGATCGCCGTGGCGGCGTCGGCGTCCTCGTGCGGCATCACCCGGTCGCGGCTGGACACGAGCGTGACGTCGACGCCCATCGCGAGGTAGGCGCTCGCGAACTCCGCCCCGGTGACGCCCGAGCCGATCACGATGAGCCGGTCGGGCAGCGCCGGCAGGTCGTAGATCTGACGCCAGTCGAGGATCCGGTCGCCGTCGGGGACGGCGTCAGGCAGGACCCGCGGCGTCGCGCCGGTGGCGACAAGCACCGTCGTGGCGTCCAGCGCGTATTGCGCGTCACCGTCCGCGGGGGCGATCTGCACCCGGTGGGTGTGACCGAGCGTGTCCTCGCCCATCCTTGCGCTGCCGTGCACGAACGTTACACCGGCCTTGATCAGCTTGGCTTGGATGTCGGCCGACTGCGCCAGGGCGAGGCGCTTGACCCGATCGTGCAGGACGCGAGCGTCGACGGTCACCGCCTCGAGCCCACCCGAGTGCACGCCGAAGCGCTCCGTGTCGCGGTAGCCGGTCACCACGTCTGAACTGGCGATGAAGGTCTTGGACGGCACGCAGTCGGAGAGCACGCACGCCCCACCGGCGCCGTCGGCCTCGACGACGGTCACTTCGGCGTCGAGCTGTGCGGCGACCAGGGCCGCCTCGTATCCCGCCGGCCCGCCACCCACGATGACTATTCGGTTCACGTGTCGTATTCTCCCCCACCTGCCGGCCGGGCTATCGTCATCGCCGTGCGCCATTACGCCGCGTATGGCTCGAACCTCGATCCCGCCCGGATGCGTGCTTACTGTCCGCATTCGCCGATGGTCGGCACCGGCTGGCTGGAGGGGTGGCGGCTCACGTTCGCCGGCGAGGGCCAGATCGGCTGGGAGGGCGCGGTCAGCACGATCGCCGAGTCCCCCGGCGACCGGGTGTTCGTCGCGCTCTACGACGTCCATCCGCGGGACGAGGCCCAGCTCGACGAGCTCGAGGGGGTAACCGCGGGCACCTACCGCAAGCTGCACCTGCGTACCGTCACCCTGGACGGCGAGATCGTCGCCTGGGTGTACGTGTTCGACGGCTACGAGGGCGGCCTGCCCACCGGGTGGTACCTGTCCGAGATCGCCAACGCGGCCGAGCAGGCCGGCGCGCCCGACGACTACGTGGCGGCGCTGCGCGCCCGGCCGACCCGCACCTCGTCGGCGCCCTGATGTCACGTTCCGGGCCCGCCGTCCCGTCCTTCGGATATGACGAACCTGAGTGTGTGGGTCCTGCAGGTGCTGGTCGCGGCGGTCTTCCTGTTCTCGGCCGTGACCAAGGGCAGCTGGTCCAAGGAACGGCTGGTGGCCGCCGGCCAGACCGGCGTCGCGCCGGTGCCGTTGCCGTTGCTGCGCTTCGTGGCCACGATGGAGCTGGCCGGCGTCCTGGGGCTCCTGCTGCCGTGGTCGACCGGCGTCGCCCGGGTCCTCACGCCGCTGGCCGCGGTCGGCTTGGGCATGATCATGATCGGCGCCGCGTCGGTCCACCTGCGCCTCGGTGAGCCGCGTACGGCGCTCGGCAACCTCGCGATCCTGGCCGCCTGCACGATCATCGCCGTGACCCGCCTGACCGCGTTGACCTGACCTCGTCAGCCGGCCTGCACGTCGCGCTCGAGGATGTCGGCCTCGTACCGCGGTTTCATGCCCTGCCCGAGGTAGAGCCGCGCCGCCTCGGTCGGGTTGGCGAGGTCGACGCCGAGCCCGGCCAGCGCCCGACCTTTCGCCGCGTACACGGCGAACGCCTGCCCCAGCAGCGCCTCGCCCAGGCCCCGGCGGCGGAAGCCGCGCAGCACGGCCAGGCTCTTCACCCAGCCCTCGTTCTGCCCCAGCGCCTGGTCTGACGACATCAGGATGCCCGCCGGCTCGCCGTCGACCTCGGCCACGAACCACTCGTCCCAGGCCACGCTGGCCTGCTCGTCGACCCATTCGCGCCACCGTTCGTACGACCTCGGCGCGTAGTCCGGCGTGTCGCGGAAGGCGGTGTCCAGGATGTGGTGGAAGGTGCGCATGTCGGCGTCGTCCTCGTGGCGGACCAGCCGGATCACGACCCCGGGCGGGAGCGCGCGGGCGGGCTCGAGCCCGTCCAGCGAGCGCCGCATCCGCGCGTAGCGCTTCACGAATCCGAACCCGGCGGCCTTCAGCGAGTCCTGGTAGGCCTGTTCGCCCGGCAGCGCGCCGGCCCGTACCCGCATCCTCGCGTGCCCGAGCTCGCCCGCGCGTTCGCTGACCCGATGCAGGATCCGCTCCAGCAGCGGCGCCATCGCCGGCCGCCCGGCCCGCGGGTGCGTGTAGACCTCGACCCAGTCTTCCGCCGCACCGTTCTCGTTCTCGATGTAGGCCCAGCCGGCCAGCGTGCCGTCGGGGGCGTACGCCAGCCACATGTCGCGCGCGGCGTCGGTGTGCGGGCTGCCGGCCAACGCCGCCCGCACGTCGTCGGCGCTCGACTCGGGGCTGCCGACGGAGGCAACGTCGCTCGCCTGCACCAGCGCGAGGATCTCGGGCAGGTCGTCGAGGGTCGGCCGGCGCGTGGTCCAGCCCGCGGGGAACGCCACGTCCGACATCCAACCCGGCGATGACCGGTGCCGCGCGGCAATTACCCGCGGGTCGCTCACCCGTTGCCCGCCGGGCCGGCCGAGCCGCGACCCGACGCGTGGGCCTCGCTCCCGGCCGGCCGCAGCCCGGCCCGGGCGCTCTCCAGCAGGCCGATCAGCTCCTGGCGCTCGTCGACGTCGAGCGCCCCGTACGCGGGCGCGACCAGGCGTTCGGTCACCGCCTCTGCCCACAGCCGCTTGCGCAGCAGCGGAGCCGCGGCGGGGTACGGCGGCTGCCAGCCGTACGCGACCGCGCCCGCCTCGCCTTCCGGTCCGGCGATGACGGCCTCGAGCGGGGTAAGGCCGCTGGCCCGGACGGCCAGCAGGTAGGCACCGCCACGGTGCTCTCGCATGAGGTGCAGCAGCACGGCCGCGTGCGCGGCCGGACGGTCGTCGGGCACCGGCATCGCCCGCCAGGCCGCGAACAGCGGCATCCCGGCCGCGTCGGCGGCCAGCACGATCCGCGACGTGAGCTCGATCAACCTCTCCAACACCGGGAACGCGCCCAGGTGCTCGACGCCCCATCGGCAGCACTCGGCGAGATGGACCGCCGCGACCTCGGGCGGCGCCAGGACGCGACGCGCGCCGTCCCAGCCGTCGCCGACCGCCTCGGGAGCGATGAAGCCGAGCGCCGCCGCGACCGTGTCGGACCGGACGTCGCCTAGGGCGCCACCGCGGCCGGCGACAAAGAACGCCCACCCCGACAGGCCCATCTGCCGCGCCCGGCACAGGGTACGGGGGTCCTCCGCGAACGCGCCGCCCAGCTCGAGCACGGCGTCCCGCGCCTCGCCCGCAGCCTGCTCCGGCATCATGGCGTCGACTCCTCGTCAAACGCCTCGAGCGCCGCCTCGACCTCGCCGACCCGCCGGCGCGCGGCCGTCGCCGCGCGCTCGGCCGTCTTCCGGGCGAGCTTGAGCCGGGTCAGCTCGGCCTCCGCCTCGGCCTGGCGGCGCTCGGCCGCTGCCACCGCGGCCTCCGCCTGCCGCACGGCGTCGGCGCCGTCACGTTCGGCCTTGGTGGCCCGGTCCAGGCCGCTGTCGGCCTGCTTCTGGTCCGTACGGGCGGTCGCCAGCTCCTTGGCGAGGGAACGTCGTTGCGCGGCGCGTTGCGCGGCAGCATCCTTCTTAGCCGGTTTCGCCGTCGTCGCACCCGCGCCGTCGTCACCGGGGATGTCGGCCGTGACGAGGCGCAGCTGTGGACGCGGCACCTCGCCGAAGCCGGCGTAACTGGCGGCCCTCAACAGCCGGCCGGAGCGCACCTGCGCGGCCACCGCGGCGTCCGACATGGCGGCGTTGAGCGTCGCCTCGATCTCGGCCTCGGGTAGCTTGCCGCGGCTGCGCGGGTCCTCCTTGGCCGCCAGTTTCACGGCCTCGCGCAGGAGCCCGTTGACCGCCGTGCGCCGCTGCGCGGAGAGCTCGCGCAACTGCTCGCCCTTCAGGTCCCGCTGGGCCTCGCGCATCGCGGCGGCGAGGTCGACGAGCTCCGCGACGAGGTCGGGGCGGCGGATTGCCAGCAGGTTGACCACCCAGGCGGCCACGGTCGGCTTGCGCAGCTTGCCGATCTCGCGAGCCCGGTCGACCTGGCCGGCCTCCTTGGCCGCGGCCGCCGCGGCGGAACGGCCGGCGACGAACCCGTCGGGCGGCGCCGCGAAGAGCGCGGTGATCGGGTCGTCAGCCGGCATCGACGGTGGTTCCGGTCGCCAGCCGCCGGTAGTCGCATTGCACGAGCCGGCCCATCACGCCGTCGGTGAGCACGCCGCCGACGTCGCTGAGGACGGCGTCGTGCAGCGCGTACGCGTGACGCGGCGCGACCGCGCGGACGAACTCGACCGACTCGGCGAGCTTGAGCCAGGGCGCGGAGACGGGCACGAACAGCGTCTCGACCGTCGCGCCCTCCGGCACGTCGAACGAGTCGCCGGGGTGGTAGACCGCGTCGTTGACGAGGAAGCCGAGGTTGGCCACCCGCGGGATGTCCGGATGAATCAACGCGTGCCAGCCGCCGTACGCCCGCACGTCCATGCCCGCCGCCCGGAACGTCTGTCCCGCCTCGACTGCGCGCACCGCCTCGCGCACGGCGTCCAGCTTGGACACGACGTCGGGGTGCGTGTGTACGGTGACTGCCGGCCGCTTGGCCAGGGCATCCGCGAGCGCGTCCACGTCGAGGTGGTCGGCGTGCTGGTGGCTGATGAGCACCGCGTCGACCCCGTCGAGCGCCGCCGTGCGGGTCGGCGTGTATCCGCCCGGGTCGATCACCAGAACCCCGCCGTCGTGCTCGATCCGCACGCACGAGTGCCCGTGCTTCGTCAGTCGCATGCTCGTGACCCCTTCGGCACCGAATCGTGACTGCTCCACAGGGAGTCTGCCGGAACCGACACGCGCGCACCGCGCGTCTGACGGACAACGCAAACACTGGAGGAGCCCATGAGCAGCGTACGACGGGGGCGGTCGGCATCGGCGGCCGCGGCCGGATTGGCGGCGATCGCGCTCGTGCTGGCCGGCTGCGGCGGGAGCCGCGGCGCGAGCCGCCAGGACACGGGCTCCGCGCCGATGCCGGCGGAGGGCGGTGCGGCCGCGGCCGAGGCGGACAAGCAGGCGGCCGGGGGTGCGGCACCGCCCGCCGCACAGCCGGGGGTCGCGGTCGACCTGAGGGTCGACCAGCGCTCGATCGTCTACACCGGTTCGATCTCGGTGCGGGTCG
>DATDJX010000569.1:0-8966 GCA_036520275.1 Asanoa sp. | reverse complement strand
TCCACGTCAACGGCGTGCCCGGCACGCCAGCGGAGATGCCGCTGACCCGGGCCTCCTGGAACTGGTACGGGCCGGTGACCGGGTCGACGAACGCGTTCTGGCCCATCGACGCCGGGGCGGCCTCGCGGCCGTCGATCGTGTGCACCAGTTCGGTGTGGGCGTCGTAGTAGACGAAGAAGCCGCCCCCGCCGATGCCGGAGGAGAACGGCTCGGTCACGCCGAGCGTGGCGGCGGCCGCCACCGCCGCGTCCACCGCGTTGCCCCCCTGCCGCAACACGTCGAGCCCGACCGCCGTCGCGGTGGCGTCCACGGTGGACACGGCACCGCCATATCCGATGGCGGTGGGCGTCGCCGGATCGACGGCTGCGGCCGGGGTGGCCGGGGCGACCAGTCCCGCGGCGACGACAGCCGCAGTCAGCGCGATGCTCGCGAGTCTCATTGCCCCTCCTCGATATCGGCGTCGATGTCCGTCATACGCCTCGGCTGCCGGGTCGGCAAGTAGGGGACCCGGCGGCCCGGCGCCGATGCACGGCAGCCGCACCTCGTTATGGGCCGAACTCGATCGTGATGCGGCGCCGGTGGCGGGTGTGCCGGGCGCGTCCTTGGTGGTCGAGTCCGACCTGGCCTTTGCGGCCTGGAACCCCTCTTCGACGCACCAGCGGATGCCGGTCACAAGGACCAGGGTGGCCAGGGTGGCCGGGTCGGGGACCAGCAGCGGTAGCAGGCCAGCTCGCCGTCGTTGGCGCGGCGGATGAGCAGGCTGTGCCCGGGCGCGTCCGGGGTGGCGATATCGACCCGACAGCAGCCCGAGCGCGATATCCCCGCGACGAGCGCCGCGGCTCGACCCGCGCGAGTCTGCCAGCCACGCGCGCCATTGCCTCGTCGAGCATCGCGCGCCACCAGGCAGGTTCTGCGCTGTGGCCAGCGGCCACCGCCTGAGCCATTCGATTGTCCACAACAGACGACGATCCGGCCGTGGCCGCGCCGGATCACCTCACCCACACCGCCTTAGATCACAGTGCGGCCGCCGTACTATCCGATGGTCGTCGCCGGTTCGGTGGTCAGCCGCGATATGGCGCCCCTACCAGCTCGTGGCCGGCAACCCCGCCCGGCACATGGGTGGTCGACGCCAGCAGCGCCGTGGTCTCCCGTGAGACGCGGCCGCCGGGAGGCTGAGCGCGGAACTCACCGCTGCCAGACGGTGAGCGAGCCGTCCGTGGAGCGCCACAGCACGCGCCATCCCTGTGCGGGATCGGGGTGCTCCTGGGCGCCCAGCACCGTCTCAAGGTAGGGCCGCCCGCGGATCACCTCGGTCGGCAGGGTCGGCGAGCGGTACTTGATCGAGCGGAACTGACCCTTCCAGAACTGGTGGCCGAAGAAGCTCTGGGTGTAGAACCGGGCGGCCTGGACGCTGCGGCTGTCCGTGACGATCGTCCGGTACTGCGGGTGGGTGGCGACCCAGGCCCGGAACTCCCGCCAGTTCTGGTCCCGCTCGACCCCGCCGAGCACCACGACGCCCGTCACGAAGTAGAGCGCGGTCAGCGCGGCGATCGTGCCGACGGCGACGCGCCGCCAGACCGCACGGGCCGTCGGGATGCGCGCGACGAGCATCGCGACGGTGGCGACGCCACCGACGGTGACCGCAGGCAGCACCGGGAACCAGTACCGCACCAGGTGTACGCGCAGGCTCGGCTGGTACGGGTCGAGCAGCCCGCCGACCAGGGTGAGTGGCAACCAGAGGCTCACGAACCAGACCAGCAGCAGGATCAGGCGGCGGTCCCGGAAGACGAGGACGCCGACCACCGTGAGCACCAGCCCGAGCGTGAAGATCCATCCGAGCGGGTGCGTTGCCATGCCGTTGAAGTAGCCGCCGAGCACGTACCAGAGGGTGAGCGGCACAGCGCGGCGTATGCCGTGCTCCTCGGCCACGTGGAGGCGGGCAAGCGCGTCGCCGTAGATGGCGTAGTTGATCGCAAGTTCGGCGCCCAGGATGGCGAGCATCGGCACGATCGGCGCGACCATCCGTCGCCACGGGATCCGCAGCAGCACGAAGAAGACCGGGATCGCCACGAACATGAACGCCACGAACTCGCGGGTGAGGTAGGCGACACCGAAGCAGACGCCCGCGGCGACGAGCCAGCCGAGCTGGCGCCGCCCCCGGCGCCGCGACGCCACCACAAGGGCCGCGACCCCGAGCGCGAACTCCCCGCCCGCGGGCGCGTCCGGGTAGAGGCTGCCGGTGGAGGCCGTGGTGAACCTCGTGAAGCCGTCCACCAGCGTGAGGAACGGGCTCACGATGACCAGGGCGAGCGCGATCAGGCCGACACGGTCGTTGAAGAGCGCCCGGCCGGTCGCGTAGATGCCGGCCGTGAACACCCCGATGAGGGCGGCCGAGGCCGCCACCACGGAGGCCTGGTCGAGCCCGAAGACCATCTGCGCGAGGCGGGCCGGCAGCACCGTGCCGAGCCGCATTGCGTGGTGCAGCACCGGGAAGTCGTACGGGATGTTCGGCCAGAGGCGGCCGGCCTCCCATACGTAGTACGAATCGAAGACCTGGGGCGGCGGCAGGACCACGAGGGTGAGCACCACGCCGCTGAGGGCCGCGGCCACCGTGAGCAGGATCGGGCGTCGCCGGACCGCCGAGTCGACGGGAGCTGTGTCGTCGACGGGCGGTGCTGCGTCAGGGGGCGGTGGGGCCTGCGCCGGTCGCGGGGCGTCGGCGGCGTCGGGCACGGGGCTCGCAGGGGTCATGGTCGCCTGAAGGTTCGGGGTTGTGAGGGGTGCTGAACCGCCCCGGTTCCATGCAGACTTCAGGCCGTGGCTCCGACCACCTCGCGGGGCTGGAGTTGATTATATGCATGACTGCCGCCGAAGACGCTCAAGAACGTCCACCGGACGCTGCACCGGGCACTCCGCGACGCGGTCGCGCGGCAGTACGTCGCCACCGCGCGGCACACCATGCGCACCGCGCACGCGACCCTGCCGGAGCCGGAGCGCAGCGCCGACGGGCGGCTTGTGATCACGGGGTACGGGTACGGGCTCTACCTCGGCATGTTCGACGGCGGGCCGGTCTGCCTGCACACCGGCGACAACCCCGGCTACCGCTCGGCGCTGGGCTGGTTCCCCGGCGGCCGGCAGCTCGTGGGCCTGGCCAACGACGACGACCTCGATTGGGACCGGGTGCTGGCCGCGGTGCTGTGAGAGGCTGGGCTGCGTGCTCGATCTCCAACCGGCTGCCCGAGAGGTGATCCGCCTGCTCGACGGCGTGCGCGACGACCAGCTGTCGGACCCGACGCCCAACCGCGGCACCTCTGTCGGCGCCCTGCTCGACCATTTCATGAGCCTGACGGCGGCCTTCACGGCGGCCGCCCGCAAGACGTCCGGCGGCGGCTCCCCGCCCCCGGCGCCCAGCGCCGACAATCTTCCCGCCGACTGGCGCAGGCGGCTCATCGGCCGGCTGCGCGCGCTGGCAGAGGCGTGGCAGGACCCTGCGGCCTGGGACGGCACGACCCAGGCCGGCGGCGTGACCAGCGCCGCCGACGAGATAGGTCTTGTCGCGCTCGATGAGCTCGTGCTGCACGGCTGGGACCTGGCGAAGGCCACCGGCCAGCCGTTCACGGTCACCCCCGCGAGCGAGGCGGCCGTGCTGGGCTTCACCGAGGCCACCGCCGAGCCGGGCGCCGAGGCCATGCGTGAGGGACTGTTCGGCCCGGTGGTCGCCGTCCCACCGGGCGCCCCACCCTTCGACCGCGCGTTGGGCTTCGCCGGCCGTGACCCGGCCTGGTCGCCGCGGTCCGTCGATCGTGAGGCGAGGAGCGACAAGACGAGCTAGCGGGCGTGCTCGTCGACGGCTTCCGGCCGGACCGCTACGACCTCGTCGGTGCCGGCCCGGGCCCGGTCGGCGTCGCCGTCATCGGGTACGCACCGAGGTGAGGGGAGTGCGATGATCGCGCGGGAGTGGTCCGGTACGGTGCGCGCGGCCGACGCGGCGGAGTACCTGGAGCTGATGCGACGGCACGCGGTCCCGGACTACGAGGCGGTGCCGGGCAACCGCGGTGCCCAGGTGTGGCACCGTCCGGATGGCGACGGCATCGTCCGGTTCACCACGATCTCGTGGTGGGACTCGCTCGACGCGGTGGTGGCCTTCGCCGGCGACGACGTCGAGCGGGCCCGGTACTACGACTTCGACGAGCGTTTCCTGGTCGACCGCGGTCCGCGGGTGCGCCACCACGAGGTGGCCGATCCGCTCTAGCCGAGCGCGCGGTCGAGCTTGGTGAACGACGACAGCCACCCCTCGCGGGCCATCTCGCCCGTGGCTTCGTCGAACGGGCCCTGGCGCAGCACGAGGCGGGTCTTGCCCTCGCCCTCGTCGTAGAATTCCAGCCGCACCGTCATCTCGGTGATGTCGCCGCGGCCCTGCACGTCCTCCTCGTGGCCCACCAGCAGCTCGTTCTTCACGACCTCGCGGAAGACCGCCGTGACCGGCGACGTGTCGTCGGGGTCGGCGTCGTTGACCATCGTGAAGGAGAACGGGCCGCCGACCCGGTCGTCGACGTCGACGCTCTCGCGCGGCACCGACCAACCCACCGGCCCGAACCACCGCGCCAGCTGCACGGGGTCCGTGAACGCCCGGTAGACCTGCTCCCGTGGCGCGTCGAAGATGCGTGTGATCACCAGCTCAGCCATGATCGTCCTCTCAGGTGGACCGGACGCGCTTCGGGTGGGCGTCCAGCCGGTCGATGTTCTCGTCCCAGAACGGTCGGTAGGTCTCCGTCCAGGGCCGTCGACCTCGATGGGCCGCCGGCCGATCAGCCGAGGTCGCGCAGGCGTCGCGCGGCCTCCTCGGGGGTGATGTCGCGCTGCGGCTGGCCGAGCAGCTCGAAGCCGACCATGAACTTGCGTACCGTCGCCGAGCGCAGCAGCGGCGGATAGAGGTGCGCGTGCAGGTGCCATTCGTCGTGCGGCTGGCCGTCGGTCGGGTGCTGGTGGAAGCCCATCGAGTACGGGAACGACACCGCGAACAGCCGGTCGTACCGGCGGGTCAGCCGGCCCAGCACGTCGGCCAGCCCGTCGCGGGCCGCGTCGTCCAGGCCGGTCAACGCCCCGTGGTGCGCGCGGGGGAGCACGAGCGTCTCGAACGGCCACACCGCCCAGAACGGCACCACCGCCACGAACTGTGGGTTCTCCTCGACGACTCGCTCACCGGCGGCCAGCTCCGCGGCCAGGTAGTCGCACAGCAGGCAGCCGCCGGAGGCGTACGCCCGTTGCTGGACCAGCTCCTTGGCCGGCTCGGTCGGCACGAACTCCGTCGCCCAGATCTGCCCGTGCGGATGCGGGTTGCTCGCGCCCATCATCGCGCCGCGGTTCTCGAAGACCTGCACGTGGCCGACCCAGTCGCGTCCGCCCAGGTCGGCGGTCTGCGTCGCCCAGGTGTCGACCACCGTACGGATCTCCCCGGTCGCCATGCCGCCCAGCGTGAGGTCGTGCCGCGGGGAGAAGCACACTACCCGGCAGATTCCTCGCTCCGACTCCGCGACCAGCAGCCCCGCCTCGTCCGCGGCCCGGCTCGGCGGCACATCCGGCAGCAGCGCGGCGAAGTCGTTGTCGAAGACGTACGTCGACGTGTACACCGGGGTGCGAACGCCACCGGCCCGCGAGTTGCCGGGGCACAGGTAGCAGGCCGGGTCGTACGCCGGCCGGTCCGCGGCCGGCGCGTCTTCGACCTGACCCTGCCACGGCCGCGCCGTGCGGTGCGGCGAGACGACTACCCACTCGCCGGTCAACCGGTTCAGCCGCCGATGCGGCGCCGCGAACAGGTCAGCCATGGGCCTGCGCGGCGCGCTCGGCCTGGAAGAACTCCCAGGCGTCGCCGATGATCGCCTGCAGGTCCGACTTCGTCGGCGCCCAGTCGAGCTCGGCCCGCGCCCGCAGCGAGCTGGCGATCAGCTGCGCCGGGTCGCCCGGCCGCCGCGGCGCGCCGCGCACCGGCACGTCCGCTCCGGTGACCTGCCGGACCGCCTCGACGATCTGCAGATTGGAGAAGCCCGTGCCGTTGCCCAGGTTGTAGATCTTGTGACCGCTCGGGTCGATCGCCTCGAGGGCCAGCAGGTGCGCGGACGCGAGGTCGTCGACGTGGATGTAGTCGCGGATGCACGTGCCGTCGCGGGTCGGGTAGTCACCGCCGAAGATCCGCAGCCTGTCCCGCACTCCCGCGGCGACCTCCAGCGCGATCGGGATCAGGTGGGTCTCCGGGTCGTGCCGCTCGCCGAGCGGCGGCTCCCCGGGCGAGAGCGAGGCGCCGGCCACGTTGAAGTAGCGCAGGCTCACCGCACCCAGGCCGTACGCCGTACAGGCGTGCTGGATCGCCATGTCGGCGGCGAGCTTGGTCCAGCCGTACGGGTTGGTCGGCGCCGGCGGCGCCTTCTCGGTGATCGGCACGCTCGTCGGGTTGCCGTAGACGGCCGCGGTCGAGCTGAACACCAGCCGCGGGACCCCGGCGAGCCGGATCGCGTCGAGCAGGCGGAGCGTGCCGCCGACGTTGGTGTGCCAGTAGAGCTCGGGCCGCTCGACCGACTCGCCGGCTGCGATCCGCGCCGCGAAGTGCAGCACGCCGTCGAACCCGGCTTCCTGCGTGAGCACCCAGCCCACGTCGTGGATGTCGTGGTTGTGCAGCGGAACGTCGTCGGGGAGCGCTTCCCGGTGGCCGGTCAGAAGGCTGTCGAGCACCTCGACCTCGTGGCCCGCGGCGCGCAGCTGGCGCACCACCACTGAACCGATATAGCCGGCTCCGCCGGTGACGAGCAGCTTCATCGCGGGTCTCCCACATGTTCCATGGACGTGGGTTAGACGTTAGTGCCCGCCAGTACGTCCGCGCGCAGTGGCGGGGCCGATGAGTTTGCGGCGCGATTGACGTCTCAATGGGGAAAGGTCCGTAGATAGCAGACAAAGAGGACACATGCCGCCGCACGACAGGTCGCGGAGCTCGACGGCGCGGCGGCCGCCGGGGCCGCTACCCGGCGTCGCGCAGCTCGATCGCCGGCGTCGGTGCGCCGTCGCATCGATGCCGCCGCTAACGACCGGGCAGCGCGCCGCCGTTGACCTGGATCACCTGCGCGGTGATCTGCGCCGCCGCGGGGGTGGCGAGCCAATGGATCGTCCCGGCCACGTCGGCCACCGTGCCCGCCCGGCCGGTCAGCGTCTGCCCCACCAGCCGTTCGCGGCGGGCATCGGTCATCGTGCCGGCGAAGAACTCGGTCTCGTCGGTGAAGCCGGGCGCCACGACGTTCACGGTGACGCCGCGCTCGCCGAGGGCCCCGGCCAGGTCGACGGCGTACGGGTGCAGGGCGGCCTTGACGCTGCCGTACGAGCCCGAGCCGGACCCGCGGTACGCGGCGATCGAGCTGAGCAGGATTACCCGGCCGCCCCCGCTCAGCAGGTCGGTCAGCGCCGTGGTGAGCAGCACCGCGGTGAGCACATTGGCCCGGTAGTTGGCCAGCCACGCCGTCGCGGTGCGCTCCAGCCGGTCGCGGCCGGGCAGGTCGTCACCGAGGTCGGTGTTGCCGCCGGCGTTGTTGACCAGCACGTCGACGCGACCGAATCCCTCGGCGACCGCGCCGGCGACCAGCGCCGCGCCCTCCGGCGAGGCGAGGTCCGCGACGAGCGGCGTGACGGAGCCGCCCATCGCCGCCGCGGCCTCCGCGAGCACCCCCGGGCGGCGGCCGACGATCACCACGTCGTCGCCATCGGCCGCGAACCGGGCCGCGGCCGCCCGCCCGATGCCGGTACCGCCCCCGCTCACCACGACCACGCGTGACATGGGCCACACCATAATCGGAATGGGCCGGCGGCAGCGTGGCTGTCAGCCGGGCACCCGGGCCAGGAGGTCCCGATCGAGGACCGGCAGCGCCGCGCGGACCTCGGCGGCCCGCCGCCGGATGTCGTCGTGACTCACGATGCCGAGGTCGGCGGCGGCCGCGCGGAACGCGCCCTCGCGCTCCCGCGCGAGCGACGGTGCGTCGGCCTCGAACACCGCCTGGCACCGGGCGAAGGTGGCGACGACCCAGAACATCGCCTCCCGGTGGTCGCCGCGGGCGACGAGCTCGCGGCTGCCGTCGATCGCGATCGGCCGGGCCTCGGGCGACAGATCGGAGGTGAAGAAGAACGGCGTACGGGCGACCGCCGCCACGGCGTCGAAGGCCCGGCCGAGCAGGTCGACGTGCCGGTGGACCCGGGCGGCGGTCAGGTGGGCCGCGCCGAGCAGCCGCAGCAGCTCCGGGTAGACGTCGGGACGGCCGAGGTCGGTCAGTGCCGCCCGGGCGGCGGGGTAGCGCAGCCGTACGGTCGGGTTCCGCAGCGCGGCTACGAGCGGGAGGTGTGCGGTCACGCCCGTGCCGAAGAGCCAGCGGGTGACCTGCTCGTGCCAGGGGCCGTCCGGGTCGACCGCGGCGAGCCGGTCCACGATTCGGGCACGGGCGTCGGCGTAGCGGCGGCGCACCCACGTCGGATCGGCGAAGTCCCGGGCCACGCGCTCATGTACGGCGCCCAGCCGGCCGGTCGGATCGTCGATGATGGAGTCGGCGCGGAACGCGCCGGCGAGGTGGTAGTCGGCGAGCACGGCCTCCGGGTCGGCGAACCTGTCCGACGGCAGATGAGTCACCTCCAGCAGCGCGCCCTCGTAGCGGAACTTGCCGAGCTTGAGCCCCGGGTCGGCGCGGGCGTCGGCCACGACCAGGTCCACATCGGAGCTGGGCGGCAGCTCGGCGTCGGCGGGCAGGTCGTTGATCGAGCCGGTGAAGTAGGCGCCCCGGTAGTGGGGGTCCGCCGCGGCGGCCCGCGCGACCCAGCGCCGGGCGGCCTGACGTGCCTCGCCGCCCCTCACCCGGACAGCTCGCCGCCGGTGTCGGTCTTCAACAGCCACAGCGCGAGCCGATCGACGGCGGCGATCACCGCGAGCAGGGCGCCGAGGA
>DATDJX010000568.1:0-12532 GCA_036520275.1 Asanoa sp. | reverse complement strand
GCGACCACCGCGACGGGCGGCTTCACGCGTGGCTTCGCCGCTGTGCTCGACCTCGTTGACCGGAGCCGGGTCTTCGTCAAGGCGGCGCGGCTCGGCGACGAGCGGCATCTGTGCGACTGGTACGCGCACGAGGCGGCGGTCGCGGCGGTCCTGCCGGCCGGCGTGCCGGTCGCTCGGCCACGGTGGACGCTGACGGCGGTCGGGTACTTCGTGGTCTGCTTCGAGGCGCTGTCCGGCCGGCCTCCGGCGTACCCCTGGGAACCGTCGGCGCTGGCGGCGACGCTGGCGGCGTGGGCCTCGACGGCATCCGCGCTCCACGCCATGGCGCCCGCCGCGGCCCGCGACCTGCGGCTGCCGTCGCTGGGGGCGCTCGCGCGCGCCGACCTGTCCTGGTGGCAGGAGGTCCTGTACGGCCGGTCGCCGCTGCCGCCGGACGCGACGGTGGCGCGCGACCACATCCGCACGCTCGCCCGGCTCGAGGCGTCCTTCCCGCCGATGGCCGACGCGTCGCGCTCGCTCACGCACGGCGACCTGCGGGTGGACAACATCCTCATCGACGACGCCGGCGAGGTGTGGTTCTGCGACTGGAACTGGGTGTGCTTCGGGCCGCCCTGGTTCGACACGGTGGCACTGCTGGTGACCGCGCACGCCAGCGGTCTGGACGCGGACGGGCTGGCCCGGGCGCATCCGACGCTCGCCGGCGCTCCCTCCGGCGCGGTCGACGCGGCGCTGGCGTCGCTGTCCGGATACTGGCTGACCCGGGCGGCCGCCGGCCCGACCGACGCCTCGCCCCACCTGCGCGAGCACCAGCGCTGGAGCGGCTCGGCCGCGCTGGCGTGGCTGGCCGCCCGGCAGGGTTGGTGGTAGCCCGCTTTGATCCGGTCCGCCGCTGCCTGGTACTCTGGCTCTTCGCGTGTGGCGTTCCTCGCCCTCGCCCCCGATCCCACCCCGAACCGAAACGAGCAGGACGAGGCTGTCGCGTGGCGAACATCAAATCCCAGATCAAGCGCAACCGGCAGAACGAGAAGCGCCGGCTGCGCAACAAGTCGGTCAAGTCGTCGCTGAAGACCGCCATCCGCAGGTTCAACGAAGCCAGCGAGTCCGGCGACAGCGCCACGGCCACCGCCCTGATGCGCGCGGCGGCACGCAAGCTGGACAAGGCCGCGAGCAAGGGTGTGATCCACAAGAACCAGGCAGCCAACCGCAAGTCGGCGATCGCCAAGCGCCTCGAGTCGCTGTCCGCCTGACGCTTTCCCGCTCCACCGAACGGGCACCCCCGGGGCCGTCACACCCCCGGCGGTGCCCGTTGTGCTGCCCGCACCCTCCCCCGCGATCTTGTAGTTGTGGCCCCGCAAGTGCGGCATTTGTCCGCGATGCGGGGGCCACAACCACAAGGTCGCTGTGGTTAGGGTTCGCCCGTACCGGCGCACGGCGGCCTCACCGGCGCGAGGGCCGGGCACGTCGGTTACGTCGGCACGGCGGTTCCGGTCGCCACGGTCATCCCGGGTCATCCCGGTCCCCGCGGCACGGCCCCGGCGCGGTGGACGCCACCGGCCTCGTCCGGTGCCGGGCTGCCGGGCACGGCCGCGCGGCCGACGACGGGCTCCGGAGGTTGCCGCACCAGGCGCGGACGGTCGGCGGTCGTCCGCTGGGTCGAGCGCACCAGCGCCCCGGCGACCAGGTCGTTGAGCTTCACCATGGCGGCGACACAGCCGGGCAGGACGAGCACCCCCCACCAGCTCACCAGCTCCGCCAGCGCCACCAGGACGGCCAGCGCCGTCGCGCCCTCGAGGAACAGGAAGCACAGCGTCGGGCTCGGCTCGAGGTAGCGAAGGCGCAGCAGGCGCGCGTAGAGCGGTCGCGCGGGCTCCACCCCCGCCCCGGCGACGCCGGCGCGCGACCACAGCAGGCTCATCGACCGCCGCCCGAGCGCGCGGCAGCCACGTCGACCACGGCGCGTTCGAGAGCGTACCCGCGGTCATCCGAACCGCCCTTGACGGCGGCGTTACAGTCGGCCGCGACCTTCATCGCGGTCACCAGGCCGTCCGGCGTCCAACCGCGGGCCTGGCGCTGAGCGCGCTCGACCTTCCACGCCGGCAGGCCGAGGCTGCTCGCCAACTGGTAGGCGTTGCCCCGGCCGGCCGAGGCGACCCGGGCGACCGTACGGACGCCGTCGGCGATCGCGTCGGCGATGGGAACTGGGTCGACGCCCACGTGCAGCGCCCAGCGCAACGCCTCGAGCGCGCCCGGGACGTCGCCTACCATGGCCGCGTCGGCCACGGAGAAGCCGCTCACCTCGGCGCGGCCCCTGTAGTACCGGGCGACCGTCGCTGCGTCGACCTTGCCGCCGGTGTCCGACACGAGCTGGGAGCACGCCGCGGCAAGCTCGCGCAGGTCGCTGCCGACCGCGGCGAGCAACGCCTCGGCGGTCTCCTCGGAGGCCTTGGCGCCGCCGCGGCGGAACTCGTTGCGCACGAACGCCACCCGGTCGCGGTGCGACTTGAGCTTGCCGGCCGCCACGACCTGCGCACCCGCGTCGCGCAGCCCGTCGGCGAGCGCCTTCGCCCGCCCGCCGCCCGTGTGGGTCACGACGAGCATGACCTCGGGGTCCGGCGCGGCCGCGTACGCCAGGAGGGCAGCCACGAGGTCCTTGCGGGCCTCCTGCGCCGACCGGATCACTACCACCCGCCGGCCGCCGAACAGCGACGGGCTGAAAGTGCCGCCGAGCTCACCCGCGGATAGCGATGCCGCCTCGAAGTCGCGCACGTCGGCGCCTGGATCCTCCTCTCGCGCGGCCGCCGCGGCCTCGTCGACCGCGCGCGTCACCAGCAGTTCCTCGTCACCGAGGACAAGCCGGATCAGGGGAAGGGCGCCGGTCACGCCGCCATATTCGCATGTGTCCGTAGCCGGGGGGCGCGGCTCACCCGGAGCGGTTATGGATCACTCGCTCACCGCCAATCCCGACAATCTACGCCTCCCCGCCCTTGCCGCGTGTCGTTGCTCCAGGCCGAACCGGCGCCGTTCGGCCAGCTCCTGCCGTGCGGCCTCCCGGGCCGCCCGCCTCTCCAGCCCGGCGGCCAGCGAGGTCCGCCACCCCTCCTCCCGAGGCCACGGCGGGCCAGCCGCCGGCCCGCCCGACGGTGCGATGTTTAACGGGGACAGGACACTCGCCGACCCATCACGGCCCCGGCCGCGCCACCGCCAGCCCGTCCCGCCAGATTGCCCGCCGCCGGACAGGGCGGAAGCGGCGCGGCGGTGCGAGGTGGGCGGGACCGCCAGAGACGCACCGGGCGGAGCGGCGCCGGCCGGCACCGCTCCAGGAACGCGGCGCCGCGACGTGCGCGGTATCGGCGGAGAGGCCCGGTGCGATGCGCCGCCAGCCGGCACGGCTCCGGAAGCTAGGGGACACGGCGCCGGCAGAACCGGCGGACACGCCCCGGACGGGGAGGCGCCAGCCGACACCGGTCGGGCCGTCCGGGAGCGCGACCTCGGCAGGACCGGCGCAGACGCACCGGGCCGTGAGGCCACAACCGGCACCGTACGGGTAGCCGGCACACCGGGCGGTGAGACGGCGGCCGGCGCGGCTGGGGCTGAACGGAGCCGCGACACCGGCAGAACCGGCGGACACGCCCCGGACGGGGAGGCGCCAGCCGGTCGCGTACCAGCGGGCGGCGGGCCGCTGCCGTGTTCCGGTGTGGCGTCGGGCGGGTCCGTTGAGCCGGGGCGGGCGCGGCGGCGTCCCGGCGGTGCGCGCAGCACACGGGCCGGCGGTGGCGGCGGTCCGCCGCCCGTGGGCGGGAGGGCCGCGAGGTGGCCCGAGACCACCACGCCGACGCCCGAACCGCGGCGGACGACGGCGACGTCGCCGTCCTGGTCGGTGCGCAGCACGCGGGCTCCGTCGCGGGCGAGCTTGGCGAGCACGGCGGCGTTGGGATGCCCGTACTCGTTGTCCTTGCCGACCGGCACCATCGCGACCGCCGGATCGGCGGCGTCGAGAAACGCCCCGTCCTGATAGGAGGACCCGTGGTGTGGCACCTTGAGCACCACGGCGCGCAGCGGCGCGGGGCCGTAGCGTTCGAGCAGTGCGGTCTGCTCCTCCGTCTCGGCGTCGCCGGCGAGCAGGATGGACACCCCGCCGACGTCGGCGAGGAGCACGAGCGAGTTGTTGTTGGGGTCGGACCGCGTACCCGTGATCGGGTAGGGCGGGCCGAGCACCGCAAGGTGTACGGCGCCGGCGGCGTACCGCCATCCGACCGGCACCGTCGTGACCGGTGTCGGCGCGGCGCTGGCCGTGCGGCTCACCGCGTCGTAGCCGGCGCGCGGCTGCGACCACGCCGGCGTGACGACGGCGTCGACCGTACGGCTGCGGAACACGCCGGGCAGGCCGCCGATGTGGTCGACATGGAAGTGCGTGACGACCATCAGCGGCACCGCGCGCACGCCGAGGCGGCGCAGGCATCGGTCGGCGGCGGCCGGATCGGGGCCGGCGTCGACGACCACCGCCGATCCGGCCGCGACGGGCAGCACCAGCAGGTCGCCCTGGCCGACCGCGCACGCGATGACCGCCCACCCCGTCGGGGGCCAGCCGGACGCGAGCATGCGCACCGGCAGCGCGCCGACCACGACCGCCGCGGCGACGACCGCGACCAACCGGCGCGCCAGCTGCCGGCGCGTCGCGACCACCCCGACCACCGTGAGCGCGGCAAGCAGCAGCCCGCCACCGACACCGGACGGCCACGGCACCGCCGAAGCCGGCACCGCGGCGCCGTAGCGGGCGACTAGCACCAACCACCACGCGGGCCAGTGCGCTACCCAGGCGAGGAACGCCGCGCCGGTCGGCCACGCCGTGGACAGGAGGGTCGCCGCCACGCCGAGCACGGTCGCGGGCGCGACTGCCGGCGCGGCGAGAAGGTTGGCGGGAACGGCGACGATGCTGACCGTGCCGGACAGGCTGGCGATGACCGGCGCGCACGCGAGCTGCGCGGCGGCGGGGATGGTGAGGGCCTCGGCGAGCCCACGCGGCACGCCGTGACGGCGCAACGCATCGCTCCATCGTGGAGCGAGCAGCAGCAGCCCGGCCGTTGCGAGGACAGAGAGGGCGAAGCCGGCGTCGGCGGCCAGGGCGGGGTCGTAGGCGACGAGCCCGGCGACAGCCGCTCCCAATGCCGGCAAGGCCGAACGCGGCCGGCCGGTGGCCAGCCCGACGAGGCCGATCGCCCCCATCGCGGCCGCGCGGACCACGCTCGGCGACGGCCGGGCGAGGATCACGAAGCCGGCCAGCGCGAGGCCACAGAGGAGGCCCGCGAGCCACGGCGCGGCGCGCGCCCGGGTGGCCAGGAGCAGGACGACGCCGACGACGATGGCGACGTTGGCGCCCGACACGGCGGTCAGATGCATGAGGCCGGTTGTTTTGAAGTCGTCTTCGACGGCCGGATCAAGGCGGCTGGTGTCGCCGACGACGAGGCCGGGCAGCAGGCCGCCGGGCGCGGCCGGCAGTGCGGCGCAGCCGCGCTGGAGGCCGGTCCGCAACGCGCCGGCGGCACGTTGCGCCCAGGACGGGCGTCCGACGGGGATCGGCGCCGAGCTGGTCGACAGGACGGCCGCGCCCAGGTCGCCGCCGCGGGCGGCGGCCAGGCGACCCTCGACCGTGAGGCGTTGCCCGGGCAACGGTGTGGCCCACCCGGCGTGGCTGCCGAGGACCAGGACGCGCGCCGACGTGGCGATCCGGTGCTCGTCGTCGCGGACCCACCGCAGCTGGGCGGGGACCAGAAACATCGGGCGGCCGGTGGCGCGGGCCACCTGTCGCGGGTCGTCGCGCACGATCACGGAGGCCGTGACGTCGGTGCGCGCCGCGGCCAGGGCGGCCAGCGCGGGCGCGTCGCGGACGGCGACCCGAGGCGCCGTGGCGCCCGCGCCGCACCCGATGCCGAGCAGGATCGCGACCGCGGTCCAGCCGCCCGCGCGCGGCCATGACCAGCGGTGGCGCGCAACGGCGGCCGTCATCGCGAGGACGGCCGCCGCGGCGGCGAGGAGGGCGCCGGCGGCCGCGTTCAGGTAGAGGCCGGCGAGGGCCGACAGCCACGCGGCGACGGCGAGGCCGGCCAGGCGCAGATCGGCGCCGGCGAGCAGCGTGCTCATATCGTCACCAGATCCTTCAGCTCCTCGTAGCGGGCGGCGCCGAAGCCGTCGACGCTGCGCAGCTCGCCGATCGCCTTGAATCCGCCGTTGCGTTCGCGGTGGTCGACGATGCGTTGAGCGAGCACCGGCCCGATGCCGGGGAGGGCGTCGAGCTCCTGGACGGTGGCGGTGTTGAGGTTGACCTTCGCCGCGGGCCCGGAGGCGGCCGCCGCGGGGGCCACGCCCGGCGGCGGGGTCACGCCGACGAGGATCTGCTCGCCGTCCACCACCCGCCGTGCCAGGTTGACCGGCGTGAGGTCGGTGCCGGGCAGCGCGCCACCCGCGGCGTCGACCGCGTCGGCGACGCGGGCGCCGGCGGGCAGGCGTACCAGGCCGGGCTTGCGCACCCGGCCGGACACCGCGACCACGACCTCCTGCGGCGAGGCCTGGGTGGGCGGCGGCGGCGGCGCGGCCGAGGTGCCCGACAGCGGCTCGACGGTGGGCCGGGCGCGGTAGGCGAAGAACGCGGCGGCCAGCACCACCACTGCCGCGACGACGGCGAGGGCCTTGACCCCCGTGCGTCCCGGATCGAACGGGCCGGGACCGCCCAGCAGCCGCCCGCGCGACGACTCGTCCGCGCCCACGAACGGGTAGGCGAGTCCGGACCGTGCCGACCGCGCCGGACCCTCGGCGGCGTCGGTCGGCTCGGCGGCGCCCGGCCATCCCTGCGGCGGTCCCAGCGACGACCTGCCAGGCACGCCCTCCTCGCCCAGCGCAGCGGGTCGGCCCAAACCCGCGGACCCGTCAAGCCATCCCAGGGCCGACGGGTCGCCCAACGGGCCCGACCGCGGCGGCCAGCCAATCGGCGATGGCCGGCGTTCCGGGTGCGAGGATGCCGGATCGCGCACGCCGGGCGCCCAGCGGGAGAGGCGGGCCAGGCGCTGGCGCACGAGGGTCTCGTCGTCGGACACGGGCAGACCGTAGGGCTCACGGCGGGACCGGCGCTGCCATGCGACCACCACCCTGTGGACTGTGGATAACCAGGCCGCCCGACGGGGGACCACCACCGAGGCCATGCCGGGCCCCAGGTGTGCCGGCACGGCGGCCGCGATCTCCGTGACGGAGCGGTCGCCCAGGCGCGACCCCAACGACTCCCGCCATCGCGGTGGCCAGCTCCGGCGCGGCGAGGTGATGCACCGCCATATCCGCATCGGACGAATGGCGAGGCCCTCCGATCCGGCCGGCAATACCGGACAGAACGGGGGTCTAACTCGCCTCGTTGGGGGGAACGGGGTTTGTTATACACATCCTCTGTGCGACAGTTGGGTGGGACGCCCCCGCCCCATGCTGGCAAGGCCGAGACGGGGGACCCACAGGTGGAATGGCCCCGCTCAGGCGGGGTCGTTCCCGTTCAGGACGATAATCAGCTTCGCCACGTCGATCGCAAGACGCGCGACGTTGATGATCACGTCCTGGTGCTCCCGCCCCCACCTGGAGACGGTTGCCCGGGCCTTCCTGATCCGGCCGGTCGGCCGAACCGATCGAACCACGGAACAGCTCCTTCCTCGCCTACGAGGCCTTGTTGCCCCGTAGCAGAGGAGGGCGCGACAGGCGGCGGATCAGGAGCGGTCCGTAGCTCGGAACTCAGCTTAGGCGCGCATAAAGCCACGTCCAGACTCTGGCGACAATTGGCACCAACTGATTTACCTATACCGATCTATCAGCCAGTACGTCGCCGGTTCCGGCGGCCGGTGTTGCCATGCGCGATCAATCCGGTGAGGCTGATCTTTACGGCCTGGTGCTCAGGGTCGCAAGTGATTTGATGGTGGTTGCCACCGGGTAGGCGCTTTCCCTCCTGGTGCCGCTCGGGTAGGCCGTCAGGTTGAGTCTGAGGTCCACGAACGGGATGGTGTGTTCGGCAGGAGGTACCGCTCGATCTCGACCAAGCCGTGTTGGCGTGCGAATCGCAGGCCGTCGTTGTTGGATTCGAGCACGACGGTCTCGTTCACTTGCGCGCCAAGCTCCTACGCTCGGGCCAGTCCGCGCCGGTAGATCTGCTCACCGAAACCGCGTCGGCGGTGCACGGGCCGGACGCGCGCGATCACCGATGCCCTCCTCGTGTCGTTGGTTGGCGGCCGTACTGTGGATAACTAGGCCGGCCGGCGGTGGACCACCACCGACGCCATGCCGGGCCCCACGTGGGCGGCCACCGCGGCCCCGATCTCCGTAACGTAGCTGTCGCGCAGGCGCGGGCCCAGGCGCGACCCCAGCGACTCCAGCAGCGCGGCAGCCCGCTCCGGCGCGGCGAAGTGATGCACCGCCACATCCACATCGGACTCGCCGGCCGCCTCGACGGCGAGGTCCACCAGGCGGGCCAGGGCGCGCGTCGAGGTCCGTACCCGCTCGCGCAGCATCACCGCACCGTCGACGACGTGCAGGATCGGCTTTACCGACAGCGCCGTGCCCAGCAGCGCCGCCGCCGCGGTGATGCGGCCGCCCCGCCGGAGGAACTCCAGCGTGTCCACGTAGAAGAATGCCCAGGTCCGGTCCGCCGCGTTGACGGCCGCCGCGCGTACGTCCGCGACGTCGGCACCCGGAACGGCGGCAGCCGAGACGGCCGCGAGCACCGGGAAGCCCAGCCCCATCCCGGTCGACCGCGAGTCGACCACCACCACCGACCCGCCGAACGACGAAGCGGCCGAGGACGCCGCGTCGACGGTCCCGGACAGCGCCGCGGAAAGGTGCACCGACACCACGCCGGAGGCACCGGCGGACAGCAACGATGAATACAACGACGAAAAGGCGGCCGGCGCAGGCCGCGACGTCGTCACCGACACCCGCCGCTCCCCGAGCGCGGCTGCCACCGACGCCGCGGAGACCGACTCGCCCTCCAGCCCCTCGACCCCGTTCACCACCACGACCAGCGGCACCACCGACGCCGGCGAACCGGGCGGCAGGCAGGCGCTCGAGTCGGTGACGACCGCGACGGCCACGGCGAGCCCGGCTCAGACGCCGACGTTGTGAGCGCGCAGCTGCCATCCCCGTACGCCGTCGTGGCGCAGCTCGGTCCAGTGGCAGTTGTGTAACCCGCCGATCGTGAGCAGCACGGCCGGCGGCCAGCCGAGCAGGTGCCCGCAGCCCTGCCGCGCCGACCCGCCGTGCGTGACCACGACGATCGTGCCGCCGGGCACCGACTCGGCGGCCTCCTGGAAGGCCTCCCCCACCCGCTTGCCCATGTCGTCGAGGCTCTCCACGGCGCATCCCGGCGATGGCGAACCCGCCCGCCACGCCGCGCACTCGGCGGGGTAGCGGCTCTCGATCTCGGAGAGCAGCAGCCCCTGCCAGACACCGAAGTGCCGCTCGCGCAGCCTCGCATCGTGCGACACCGGCAACCCGGTCACCGCGGCCAGCGCCGCCGCCGTGTCCAGGGCCCGGGACAGATCCGAGGACACCAGCGCGTCGGGGTGCCAAGCGGCGAGGGCAGCGGCCGCCGCAGCGGCCTGCGCGCGGCCGACAGCGTTCAACGGGATGTCGAGCTGCCCCTGCACCCGCGAGGACGCGTTGGAGTCGGTGAGCCCGTGCCGCCAGACGATCAGGCGGGTCATTCGGCCTCGGCGCGCACGAGGTCGCGGTCGGCGAACGGGATCGTCGGGCAGTCCTTCCACAGCCGGTCGAGCGAGTAGAACTCCCGCTCCTCGTTGTGCTGGACGTGCACCACCAGGTCGACGTAGTCGAGCAGCACCCAGCGGCCGGCCCGCTCGCCCTCGCGGCGCGCGGGCTTGGCCTTCTCGGGCAGCTCCAGCAGCCGCTCCTCGATGGCGTCGACGATGGCGTGCACCTGGCGCTCGTTGGGCGCGGAGGCGATCAGGAAGGCGTCGGTGATGACCAGCTGGTCCGCCACGTCGATGATGACGATGTCCTGAGCCTTCTTGTCGGCGGCGGCCTGTGCGGCCGCGAGAGCCAGCTCGCGGGTGCGGTCGGAAGCGGTCACCGTGCTCCTTCTGTTCGGGTCGGTTCAAGGGTCTCACATCCGGGTGAACAGCGTCCTCCGGCAAAGGACAACTAGGTACTAAGACCCCCAAATCACTCGCGATAAAGGCGGCGCTTCGCTATGTATTGCACCACCCCGTCCGGTACGAGATACCAGACCGGCTTGCCCGCGGCCACCCGCGCCCGGCAGTCGGTGGACGAGATTGCCATCGCCGGCACCTGGACCAGGCTCACCGTGTCGGCCGGCAGATGCTGGTCGGTGAGTGGGAACCCGGGGCGGGTAACCCCGACGAAATGCGCCAGCTCGAACATCGTGTCGGTGTCCTTCCACGACAGGATCTTCTCCAGCGCGTCGGCACCCGTGATGAAGAACAGCTCGGCCTTCGGCCCGTACGCCGCCCGCATGTCACGCAGCGTGTCGACGGTGTAGGTCGGCCCGCCGCGGTCCACGTCGACCCGGCTGACCTGGAACCTGGGGTTCGACGCGGTCGCGATCACCGTCATCAGGTAGCGGTCCTCCGCGGGGCTGACCTCCTTGGTGCCCTTCTGCCAGGGCTGGCCGGTGGGCACGAACACCACCTCGTCGAGCCCGAACCGGTCGGCCACCTCGCTGGCGGCGACCAGGTGGCCGTGGTGGATCGGGTCGAAGGTGCCACCCATGATGCCGATCCGCCGGGCGCCGAGGTCGTTCATCGCCGCATCGTAAGCCGGCCTACCTCCCGGAAGCCGCCAGAGCGAGACGAAGGTCGTCGTCCAGGTCGGTGACGGCCCGCCGCAGGCCGGGCACCAGGTCGTCGCGGGCCAACAGCCCGGCGGCCAGCTCCCGGGTGCGCGCAGCCACGGCGAAACGGGGATAGGCCAGCTCGGCGGCCCGTTCGGCCGTCCAGGCCGTACGGTTGCGCGCCGCCTCGGGCATCTCCGCGAAGAACCGCTCGACGTACGGGTCGGTGACCGGGTCCTGCTCCGGCTGGAAGATTGCCTCCGCCGTCGCCTCGACGAGCCGGTTGGAGGCGGCGAAGTCCTCGGTCAGGATCTGCCACGCCCGCCGTTTGGCTGCGATGTCGGGCCGGGCAGACCGGGACCGCGCCGCCCACTCCTCGCCGAGCGCGCTGCGGTCGGCCGCCAGCTCGGCGTCGATCAGCTCCTCGTCGGCGCCGCCGAGGATGGCCAACCGATAGACGATCCGCCAACGCAGGTCGGCGTCGACCCGGATGCCCGTGGGCACCCCGTCGCCGGCCAGCCAGCCCCGCAGCCGGGCCGCGTCCACCGTCGTGGCCACCAGGCCACGCATCGCCGCGAGCCGGATCGACGGGCCCGGATCGGCGGCCACGAGGGTGTCGCACACGCCCGCGATCCGGGCCCGCTCGATCCGGCGCGCGTCGCCCGCGAGGTAGCGCTCGACCAGGTTGCGTCCCGTGGCGAGCGTGTCGGTCACGATCGCCACCTCGGACTCGCCCGGCAACGCGGCCGCCATCAGGTCGACCAGGACGGTCACCGGCAGCTCCGCGTCGCGTACGGCGTCGGTCGTCGCGGTCCACACCACGGCGCGAGCCAGCGGGTCGCCGAGGCGGGGCAGCAGCCGCGGGACGGCCGCCGCCGACGCGGGGTCGAGCCGGACCTTGGCGAACGTCAGGTCGCCGTCGTTGAGCAACAGCAGGTGAGCCGCGCGCATGCCGGTCAACCCGGGCAGGGCCGTGTGTGCGCCGAGCACGTCGACCTCGACCCGCTCGCGCAGCACGGCGCCGTCGGCTGTGTCGTCATAGAGCCCAACGCCGATCCGATGTGGACGAAGCGTCGGATGGCTCGCCGGCGCCGTCTGCGCGATCGCGACGTCGGCGTAGCTGCCGGCATCGTCCACAGTGACCTCGGAACGCAACCGGTTGAGCTGGGCCGTGCGCAACCAGTCGTGCGCCCACCCGGACAGGTCGCGGCCGCTCGCCGACGACAGCGCCGAGAGCAGGTCGGCCAGCGTCGCGTTGCCGTAGGCGTGGCCGGCGAAGTGCGCACGTACGCCGGACAGGAACGCCGCGTCGCCGACCCACGCGGTCAGCTGGCGCAGCACCGACGCCCCCTTGGCGTAGGAGATGCCGTCGAAGTTGGTGAGCGCCTCGGCCGCGTCGCTGACGGCGGCCGGCGCGACCGGGTGGGTCGACGGCCGCTGGTCGGCGTTGTAGCCCCAGCCCTTGCGGCGCATGCCGAACGTCGTCCACGCCGTCCGGAACCGGGTCGCCTCGGCCGTCACCCGGGTGCCCATGTACTCGGCGAACGACTCGTTGAGCCACAGGTCGTCCCACCAGCGCATGGTGACCAGGTCGCCGAACCACATATGCGCCATCTCGTGCGCGATCGTGGTCGCCCGCAGTTCGCGCTCGGCGTCGGTGACCGCGGACCGGAAGACGTAGTCGTCGCGGATCGTGACCAGGCC
>DATDJX010000567.1:0-7822 GCA_036520275.1 Asanoa sp. | reverse complement strand
GGAGCGAGTTCGGCGAGGGAGTCGCCCGGCCGAGCGAAGGCCACATCCAGGCGGTGAACCGGCTGCTGGCGACCCTTCGGCGCCCGCTGGAGGCGACCGTCGAGGACCTGGAGCGCGCGTCGAGCGCCGCCCGTCGCGAGCCGAAGCCGTCGGCCACGACCCGGCTCCTGGAGCTCAAGACCCAGGCGCACGACTGGGTACGCGCCACCGAGAAGATCTGGGACTTCTATTTCGAGCTGTTCGGCCAGCGCCAGAGCGCCTTCGGGGAGTGGCTGGTCGCGTGCGACCGGATCGCGCTCGACTGCTATCAGCACGTCTACATGCACCTCGGGTCGGCCCGCAGCATCCCGGCACCGCCGCCGTTCGCCTACATGCGGACCGGGTTCTCGCCGGCGACCTTCCGCCGCGGCATCCCGCTCCGGCGGCTGGGTCGGCAGCTGAACCCGTTCCCGCTGGTGCAGCTGCCCTACCACCGCCTGGTCAACCCGTGGACGATGGGGGCGGTCCTCCACGAGGTCAGCCACAACCTGCAGAACGAGCTGGAGCTGGAACGCGCGGTGCCGCTGGCGATCCTGCGCCGGCTCCGCTCCGGCGGCGTCCCCGACGGGGTCGGGCGGGTGTGGGCGCGCTGGAACCGCGAGATCTTCGGCGACATGGTCGGGGTGATGCTCGGCGGCGAGGCGTTCGTCTCCTCGCTGATGGACGTCATCGGCCGCGCCCCCTCGCAGGCCCTGGCCTACTCCCCCCACAGCGTGCACCCGACGCCGTACCTGCGGACCTTCCTCTCCTGCGAGCTGCTGGCCAGGATGGGGTTCCAGGAGCGCGCCGAGGCGTTCCGGCGGGCCTGGCGCCGTCTCTACCCCTCGCTCGGAGGGACGACCATCCCTCGAGCCGTCCTCGGCACCTGGCCCCGCGTGGTGCCGCTGGTCGTCGAGGCGGTCTGCTACACCCGTTTCCCCTCGCTAGGGAACAAGGCGCTGCGCGAGGTGATCTTCTTCGAGCCGCGGCACCAGCTCATGATCGAGGAGGCCGCGGACCGGCTGGCCAAGGGCGTGGACCCCGGGGTGGTCCCCGAGCGCTTCCTCATCGGCGCCGTCCGCACCGCCCTGGACCGTCGCCTCGCCCCCGCCGACCGCCTGATGCGCAACTTCTATGTCGAGCTGTCGAGGCGGTGACCGCGGTGACCCTGCCTGAGGCGCACGCCCGGCTCGCCGTCGCCGTCGAGGATCTCTGGCAGGCGGTGTCCGAGCTCGTCCTGATCGTGCACGAGGACCGGCCGGGAGACGTCGACCTGGCCGCCGTCGACGACCTCGGCGAGCGGGTCAGCGAGCTGCAGGGGGAGGTGGCCGCGGCCCGCGCGCTACTCCGGGATGGCGACATGCTGGTGCCCCGGCTTCCCCGGTTCGCCGCCCATCTCGATGCGGCGCTCCTGCGCTACTGGCGTGAGCTCCGCTCGTATCCCGCGGTGTCGGCGCTCCGCCAGGCGGTGGGCCGGCAGGGAGGGGAGCTGCCGGCATGGGAGGGCACCGTCGAGGTCAGCGCCGCCCGCTGTGAGGAGCCGTTCGCCGTCGTCGCCGCGACGCTCAATGCCTGCTGGCAGGAGATCTGCCAGCAGCCGATGTCCAGGAGGTCGTCGTGAGTCACAAGAAGCCCGAGCTCCCTGTCGTGGAGGTCGACCAGGCGTTCCCGTTGCTGACGACCGAGGGGGCGGCCCGCGGCGGCAGGCAGTCGACAGGGGCGACCGACCAGACGCCCGCGGTTACCGAGGTCATCCGCGACGTCCTCGGCTGGCGCCCTCGCCGGCAGGACACCAAGGCCTTCACCGCGGCCCTGGACGCCTCGTTCCAGCTCACGACCGTCGAGGGACACATCGAGGCGCGGTACGTCCCCCGCGGGTACGCCATCCAGGCCGACCTCGGCGGCGTGACCGGCGGGCAGGCGTCGCTCTACACCCGGGCGAGGACCAGCCATGTGGAGATCACGCGCATCCTCGACGCCTTGAAGCCGCTCCGGCCGGACGCCGACCCCGAGGACTGCGAGGCCTATCGCGTCCTGGTGCGGGACTCCGTCCGGCAGGTGGTCAGCGAGCTGGGGGTGCCTGGCGGCCCGAGGGTCGAGCTGGTCGACTCCGCGTTCTCGGTCCTGACCGGCCAGCAGTTCGGACCGGCCCAGGGCTTCTCCTCCGGCGCCATTCCACAGACGGAGCGCGGCTTGGTGCCCGGGAACGTGAATCGGTTCGGCCGCGTGCCGGTCGCCCTCGCCCCGCCCGGTGAGACCGCGGACGACATCCCGGGACAGCTGGGGGCGCTGCGTGAGCGGTTCGGGCTGACCGACGACAACGTCAACACCGTGGACGAGGAGAAGATCCGCACTGCCTTCGTGACCCTGGTCGACCTCGTCGTCGACCTGCAGCGGTCCTGGAGCCAGCAGCGGCTGGCGTTCAGCAGCGACATCGGCCGGGGCTTCCTCGGCACCGAGCTGGTGCTCATCAACCGGCTCATGGCCGCCTCCGCCGAGCAGGTCGACGAGCTGGAGGCGGTGCTCGAGTCCGCGCTGGTCTCCTCGGCCGAGCGGCAGACGATCGAGCTCGACACCCGCACGCGGCTCACCCTGGACGGCCTGCTCGGCTGGGTTCGGTCGTTCCTGACCGAGGACGGCCCGCGGATCGCCCGCGACACCGGGCGCGACGGGCTCACCACCTCGTTCACGCCCACCGTGCTCGCCATCCTCCAGGCCGTCCGGTGCACGCTGGTCGCCCGGCTGGTCCCCTGCGGGTCGGCGAGATGCGGCGGGCTCGGCATCTGCCGCTGCGGCCGCAGGGGGCTGGTCTCCTACATCCCGCTGGGATGCTGCTCGCCGTTGCCGCCCGGCATGTACGCCGGCCGCACCAGGATCGCCGTGTCCGGGCTCTGCGGGCTGCTCGAACGGCTGGGGCGGGCGGCGGCGCGCATCGGCCGCTTCTCGGGAGCCGTGCTGCTCGACGTGGTGGTGACGCCGTTCGACGACGTCAACCTCACCGGCCAGCAGCCCGGCCAGGCGACCCTGGAGGACACCGGCTTCGTCCGGGTCGAGGTCAGAGGGCTGCACCTGCGGCCCACCTACCTGCCGGCATTCGTCACCGGCGGCGGCCCCGGCCGACAGACCGAGGAGCTGGTCCTGCCCGTCCGTGGCAGCGCCACCGCCGACTCGGATTCGGTGGTGGGCGTGTTCGCTGCGGACTCGCTGCCCGAGCCACTGGCCGATCTCGACCTGACCGACGGCGCCATCTTCGCGGCCGCCGAGGTCCCCCTGGCCCTGGTCGACGGCGAGACGGGCCGGATCGTCGCCGCGCCCACGGTGATCACCTGGCCGGACCTGCGGCCCGCGGCGCGGCCCAGCGGGAGCAGCGGGCCGAACGACGACTGGGACCGGCAGCCAGAAGACCAGCGGTGGACACCACAGAGCACGACGTCGAGCCTGCCCACGGAGGAGGACTTCGACACCGACGACTGCACCGAGCCCTGCCGGCAGCAGTGCGACCCGCGCTGCGGCACCGACTGCGACTGCGATTGCGACTGCCACCTGGAGACCAGGATCTCGGCGGCGATGCAGGGTGCCGCCAGGTACCTGGACGACCAGGCGGTGCAGGCGGCCGCCTTGGGCCTCTGGGAGGCCGTCAAGGAGGCGCGGCTCGTCGACAACGACACCCGTGACCGGGTCGAGAACGCCGTCGGCGAGGCCACGCGCTTCATCGAACGGGCCCGCGAGCACGACGTGCCGGCCAAGCTGGGGACGCTCCTGCAGGCGTTGCAGGACGTCCGACCGACCGCCCCGGCCGAGCAGCCGGCCTTCCGACGGCGGCTGGCGCCATCACTGGACCCGGACCGGCGCGCCGAAGCCGCCACGGCGAGGATCGAACGAGCCAGGGCTGAGCTGGCCGATGCCGACGACAACGCCAAGCAGCTGGCCGGCCTGGCCGAGCAGGATACCCGTGCCGCCGAGGAGGCGATGCGCACGGCCCGTGAAGCCGAGGAGCAGGCGACGGCGTTGCGGGAACGCGCCCAGCAGCGCTCCCGCAACGCCACCCTTGCCGCCAGGCAGCAACGGGTGGCCATGCAGCGAGTGACCGAGGCCGAGCGCGAATCCAGGATCGCCGAGCTCGGGATGCTGATCGAGGAGCGGGCCGCGAGCGCGGCCGAGCCGACGCCCTCGCAGGCCGACGAGGGGGCCACCGACAACAAGTCAGCGGGCAACGACAGGCAAAAGCGCAGGAGGAATCCCCCCGGCAAGCGGACCCGGAACAAGTAGTCCAGCGCGAGGAGAGGGTGGAGAACGATGCTCTCTGAACGGGAGTACCAGGACCGGCTCGACCGGATCCAAGCGCTGCGCACGCAGGTCGCCGAGCGGCTCTCCGGCAGCCTGGTGTCGAACCCGGCGCTGGCCGAGGAGCTGAACCGGCAGATCGACGACCTGGTCCAAGCGGCCACCGATGCCGACGCCCAGGCGCCTGTCCCGCCGGACCGCGGCCTGGCCGAGCTGATCGGCGTCGGGCCGGACGCCGCCCAGCAGTTCGGCACCGTCAAGGTGCCACCAGGCGTCGCGCCCTACGACGAGAACGTCAACTCCGAACGCATCGTCGCGGTCGGAGACCTCTACTACATCTACCAGCACGAGAAGATCGGCGTGTTCCGCGTCGTGCAGAAGCTCAAGCAGCTGTTCGAGGCCGGCGCGGTGCGGCTGTCCGGCGGCGACGGCGCCTACCGCCTCTACCAGTTCGACCGTCGCGACGTGCTGCGCTACACGAAGAACGACCGCATCGCCGCCTACCGGCGGATCCTGGGCTACGGCAGAGGGCTCGGCGCCGGGCAGAGCAGGCCGAACACCGACTTCCACATGCTGTTCGCGCATTTCGTCAACCAGGTGACGCTGTTCTGGCGGGACAAGCGCATCAGCGACGTGATCCGGGAGCGCGCCCTCGACCCGAGCTTCGGGTCGATCGCCGTCGTGCGGCGGGCGGGCCTGGATCTGCGCAACAATCTGAAGTTCACCTCGTACGGCCACCTGAACGTGCTCCGCGTCGAGGTCATGCAGTTGCTGGAGGAGTGCTTCCGGATCCTCGGCTCGACGGACGTGATCGACCTGTTCGGCGCCGACAACGCGTGGGACGTGGTGGACGAGGTCCTGATCCGCTACTTCGACGTGCGGCTGCAGAGCAGCCCTCGGCAGCGCATGGCCGTCAACGGCCGCGAGGTGCTGCGCTGGCTGTCCGGCAACCACATCATGGAGACGACCCGTGGCGAGTTCGAGGCGCTGCTGATGGAGATCGCCGAGCCCGCCGAGGAGTGGCTGACCTCCGCGCAGGCGATGAGCCTGGCCCGCCGCACCGGTACCGACCGGGTCCTGCCGTGGGAGCAGATGGGCCAGTCCGGGATCGCTGCGCCGTACGGGCAGCGAACCCCGGCGGCGATGCCTCCGAGCGCGCGGCGGGGAGGCCCCATCTACCCCAGGCGGGATGGGCTCGGCACCTATCGCGGCGGCCAGTCCGGGATGCGACCGACCCGTGCGGCGACCCGGCCGGCGCGCTCCTAGTCTGACCGGCGACAACACGAGGAACGGGATCCGATGACCCCGCCGCGATCGGCGACGCCGAACGGCCATCCTCGCGCGGCGCCCGACACAGCGCTCGGAGCCGCGCTGGCCGTGGCCGCCGAACAGCGCCATGCGCGCCTGGCCGAGCTCAAACGATGGCTGGCGATCCCCTCGGTGAGCTCCGACCCGGCGCGGGCCGACGCGGTCCAGGAGGCCGCGGCCTGGCTCGCGGAGCGGCTGAGCGTGCTCGGTGCGGACGTCGAGCACCTACCCACGCCGGCAGGGCCACCGGTCGTCGTCGGCCGACTCGGGGGGCCGCCCGCCGCGCCGGTCGTCCTGGTCTACGGACACTACGACGTCCAGCCGCCGGGCCCTGGGTGGACCAGCGATCCGTTCACCCCGGCCACGCGTGACGGCATGCTCTATGCGCGGGGCGCCAACGACGACAAGGGGCAGCTGTTCGCCCACCTGGCAGCCCTCGGCGCCTGGCGCCAGGCCGGCGGGCCGCCGGTGTCGGCTGTGATCGTGGCAGAGGGCGCCGAGGAGGTCGGTAGCCGCGGCTTCGCCGAAGCCGTCTCGGTGCTGCGGCGCCGCACCGAGGCCGACGCCGTCGTCGTTTCCGACACCGAACGGGCCAGTGCCGGCCGACCTGCCGTGACGATCTCCCAGCGTGGCCAGATCGCCTTGCGAGTGACGGTTGACGCCGGCGGGCCGGCGCTGCACGCCGGGCGGCTGGGCGGGGCGCTGGTCGATCCCTCGCTGGTGCTGGCCGCGGCGCTGCTCGACATCCAGGACGCCTCGAGCCGATGGAGCGGGCGGCCGGGCCGGGGGCCGCGGCTCGGGCTCGCCCGCCTCAGCGACGCGGGCGTCCGGGCCTTGGCGAGTGGCCGCGCGACCGTGGACGGGCAGTTGCACCGGCGCATCGGCCTCGGCGCGGCGGTGACCGTGACGGCGTTGCGCGCCGGCGACACGGCGGGCGCCTCTCCGGGCCGGTCGCATGCCCGACTCGACCTCCGGCTCCCGCCAGGCATCGACCCGGAGGCGGTCATGAACGACATCCGCCGCCGGCTGCGGCAGCGCGGCCTCCCCGGCGTACGGGTCGTCACCGAGCCGGTCTCGATCCATCGCGGACGCGATCTCGTTCCCGACCAGGGGCTGCGACACGCGGTCGATGATGCGAGCCTGATCGGGTTCGGCCGCCGTCCTGCATACCTGCGGTCCGGTGGGACCATCCCGGCGGTCGGCATGCTCGCCGACGCCTTCGGCACGACGCCATTGCTGCTCGGCCTCGGGACGCCGGCAGGCGGAGCGCACGGTCCAGACGAGCGCATGGACCTCGACGGCTGGTGGTGCTCGGTGGACAGCTGCGTCGCGCTGCTGGCCGGCATCGCCGGGCAGCCAATCGACGGCGGCCCGCCGTCATCGCTTGCGGGCGGCGATCATGACTAGCTGGACGCTCTCGGACGAGCCGCCGGTCCCGACGCGCCAGCCGGGCCGGGAGCCGCCGGCGCGCCACCACCCCGACCCACGGGTCCGCGCGAGCGTCGTCGACGCGCTCAAGGAGCTGCTGCAGCGGGCCGAAGGAGGCCGGTTGGACATCGCCGAGGAATCGTCCGACGGCGTCGCGATGGTGCTCGAGCACGCCAACGTGCGCTGCGTGCTGGTCGTCCAGGCCCCCGGCCCCCGGCACAGCCTCAGCCCTCGCGAGTCCCAGATCGCCTGCCTCATCGCCGACGGTGCGACCAACCGGTTGATCGCCAGCGTGCTGGATATCAGCCTCTGGACGGTGTCCACCCACATCCGCCGGATCTTCGCCAAGCTCGGCGTCAACAGCCGAGCCGAGATGGTGGCGCAGCTCTTCGGCGCCTCCCACCACCGTGCGCCGACGGACCAGCGACCGACCAGGGCCGAGTGACGGCTCGGGCGCCGCCCCGGCCCGTAGAAGCATTCCTGCTTACGGCTTCAGTCTGCAGAACCGCGGCGGCCCAACCGATCGTCCGACCTGCGACAGGTGCCACCCTCGGGGCATGATCCTCGACAGCAGCGGCTTGGGACCGTTGCCCGAGAAGTAGACCATCGGAAGTCCCCAGATCTCGGCGACATGAAGTGTCCTGGTTCGTCCCTTGATCGGGACGTCCACCTCGAAATGGTTCGCGGCACAGAATCGTCTGCGGAAGTTGACCGTCGTGCCGATCTGTCCCGCCGCGGACCGCTTGATCCAGTCGTCAAGGAACGGCGTGGACGTGCGAAAACC
>DATDJX010000566.1:0-2943 GCA_036520275.1 Asanoa sp. | reverse complement strand
GGGCGCCGCCTCGGCTGGTGCCGCCGCGGCCGGCTCGGGCGCCGCGGGCGTGGCCTCGGCCGGTGCCGTCGCGGCCGACTCGGGCGCGGCCTCGGCCGGTGTCGTCGCGGCCGGAGCAGGCGCCGCGGGCGACGAGGTCGTCGTCGCCGCGCCCGTGGATGCCGCGCTCGTGTCCGTCGGCGCGCCTGCCGTGTCCGACGAGGCCGTCGATCCGCCCGCGGACGCCGTGTCCGTCGCCGCGGTGTTCGTCGTCGCCGCCGTGTCGCCCGACGCAGTGATCGCAGCGTCCGACGACGTCGTCGCCGCCGGCGCGCTCGCCGCGCCCGTCGTCGTCGCCGTGCCCGACGAGGTTGGCGTCGCCGCGGCCGGCGTGGTCGCCGCCGGGGCCGGGGTGGCGGGGCGGGCGAGCTGGTTGTGCTTCGTCGGTGTCGGGGCGGCGGTGCCGCCGGTGTCGCCGAAGACCTCGGCCTGCTGCTTCGGGGTGGCGTCGCCGATGCCGCCTGAGCCGTGGGCCATGGTCACGGTCTGGCCGTTGACCGAGCGAGCGCCCGCGAGGTACGGGGCCGCGTCGGTGGCCGTGCCGTTCTGGCGGACCTCGAAGTGCACGTGCGGGCCGGTGCAGTTGCCGGTGCAGCCCACCTCGCCGATCTTCTGGCCGGCCTTGACGTACTCGCTCACGGAGACGTCGCGCTCGGACAGGTGGGCGTAGCAGGTGGTCGTCTCGCCGGTGTGCTGGATGCAGACCATCTGGCCGTAGCCGCTCTCCTCGCCGGAGATGCTGACCGTGCCGCAGTCGGCGGCGCGGACGGTCGTGCCCGTGGGCACGGCGATGTCGGTGCCGCTGTGGGCGTGGTCGCCGCGGTCCTCGCCGAAGTTGCCGGTGATCGTGCCACCGCTGACCGGGGCGACGATGTGGCCGTTGGTCGAGCAGCCGTCGCCGCCGGTGGAGAGCGGCGTCGACTCCGGCGCGGCCTCCGGGGCCGGGGCCGAACCCTCGGTCGTCGACGGCGCGCTCGACGAGGTGTCCGTGATCTCGTCCTTGACCTCGACGCGATCGGCGAGGTCAGGGCCGCCGGTGGCCTCCGGCTCGTCCGTCGACCCGGTGTAGGACACCGGCACCGAGGATGACGACGAGGAAGATGACGAGGACGCGGTCGCCGAGTCGTCGTAGAACAGGACCTTGGCCTGGAACAGCGAGGCCCAGGTGCGGGCGTCGACGATCCCCGTCGCCGCCAGGCCCTGCCCGCGCTGCCAGTTCTTGACGGCCGCCTCTGTCTGCGGGCCGAAGATGCCGTCCTCGAGGATGCTCAGCTCGTGCTGGACGGCCATCACCGCGTCGCCGGTATCGCCGTACGACAGCAGCGCGGTCGTGTCGCCGCTCACGGCGGCCTTCTCGGCGACCTCGGTCTTGGTGACCCCCGGGCGCGCCGACGACGCCGACGCCGCTAGCGGCGCCAGAACGGGGGAGGCGAAGATCGCCGCGCCCGCGGCGAGCGTCACGCCCTTGTGGCGGGGCGCGTTACGCCGGGCGCGGCGCGCACGTTCCCGCCGCCCCTGGGACCGGTGTAGCGACCGCTCCCACAGCACGGCGGAGCCGAGATCCCGACGGAATCTCGGGTATGGATCCAGCTCGGATGGACGCGAGTCCACGCTTGGTGCTCCCTTCTTCTCTTCTGCCTCCGAGGTGAGCTGACGGGCTCGCGCGGAGAAGTCGCGCTACCTCATCCCCCGATGAGGATTCGCCCCCGCGGCAACTGCGCCGCTGTTGGGTCCCCCGGCTCACGCCCCCAGAAGGGCGCGAGTTCGGCCTGACGGGACATAAGAATGCACGACGGGCCCGACAGTTGCGGTCAGGCCCGTGAAAGGGTGGGATCGCGGCCGTCCGCCCGCGCGTCAAGAATGAAGGCGGAATCGCTTCACGACGGGCTCGCCCTGCGCCCCGCGCGTGATGACCGACACCTGCGCGCGCACCGTGTGGGCGGCGCCGAGCAGCTTCCGGCCGGCCTTTGTCAGCGGGACCGTCACGCCGCCCGCGTCGGCGCCCTCGGGCAGGGTGAACGCCTCGCGGCCCAGCAGCTTCCGGCCGGCGGTGATCCGCACCTTGCCCTTGTAGGCCTGCGGCGAGAGCCCGCGTCGCGCGAGCGTGACCGCGACCGCGCGCTGCTTCACGGTGGCGCCCGCCGCTCGCACCGAGCACGGGTCGGTCCCGTGGCCGCCCGGGCGGACGACGTCGCGCGCGCGCAGTCGCCGTTCGAGCAGGCGCGGCTTGGCCGCCATGATCCCGTCGACGCACATGTCGAGCAGCCGGTCGTAGACCTTGCTGTTCTCCTCGTCGTTGCTCAGCCACACGTGCACGGCGTAGCCGGCGCGATGCGCCTTGAGCACGTTCGCCGGCGTCGTGACCTGGAGCGTCTGGCCGCTCAACTCGAACGTGATCGGGATCTGCAGCGCCACCGTGCCCGGCCCGGGCGACGCGCTGGCGAGCAGGAAGGCCGCGATCCCGTTGATGCCGGGTGCGACGTCGACCTGCGGAACCTGCGCGTGGAAGCGGTCGACCGCGTCCTGGTTGAACGAGACGACGATCAGGTCCTTGCGATGGGTGTGCTTGAGCATCGCCGCCAGCAGGTCGGCGTTGTGCAGGAACTGCGCCGGGTCGTCGTCCCGGCCCTTGATCTCGATGTTGATCGGGGTGTGCGGGAACGCCTTCAGCACCTCGGCGAGCGTCGGCACCCGGAAGTCGTTGCGCGAGAAGTTCTTCGGCGGCTTCTTCGCGCCCGTCCGCACGCCGCGGAACGGGTAGCGCTTCGCCGGCAGCCCCGAGACCGCGTTCCTGCCGGGGACGAAGTTGTACGCGGCGTCGAGCTTGCGCACCTGCGCGAGCGTGAGGTCGGTCAGGTAGCCGGTCCCGTTCGTCGTGCGGTCCACCTGCCAGTCGTGCATCAC
>DATDJX010000565.1:0-2827 GCA_036520275.1 Asanoa sp. | reverse complement strand
CAACCCAGCTGCGCCAGGGAGATCGCTCGTTCAACCGCCCCGGGACGCTGGCCGAGGCCCTGCGGCTGCTGCACGACGACCCGGCGGCCACCGTGGTCGCCGGTTCGACCGACTGGGGTGTCGATGTCAACCTCCGCGGCGCCCGGGCCGCGTCGGCGATCGCGATCGACCGCCTTCCCGAGCTTCGCGGCCTGGTCGTCGACGACGACCGGATCGAGATCGGCGCCGCGCTGACGCTGACCGAGATCGAGCGCCGTCTCGACGGCAGGGTGCCGTTGCTGGCCCAGCTGATCCCGCAATTCGCCTCGCGGCTGATCCGCAACGGGGCGACACTCGGCGGCAACCTCGGCACCGGCTCGCCGATCGGCGACACCCCGCCGGTGCTGCTCGCCATGGAGGCGACCCTGGTGCTGGCCAGTGTCGACGGCGAGCGGGAGGTCGCCCTCTCGGAGTACTTCACCGGCTACCGGCAGAGCGTGCGACGCGCCGGCGAGCTGATCAAGGCGGTGCGCATCCCGCTGCCGCTGGCCCGGCGGGCGGCGTTCCACAAGATCGCCAAGCGGCGGTTCGACGACATCTCCAGCGTCGCCGTCGGCTTCGCCCTCGAGGTCGAGGGCGGCGTCGTCGCCAAGGCCCGCATCGGGCTCGGCGGGGTCGCGGCGACGCCGGTCCGCGCGCTGGCCACGGAGGCGGCACTCGAAGGACGGCCGTGGACAGCGGACACGGTGCAGGCGGCCGCCGAGGTCCTGCGCGAGGAGGGCACCCCGATCGACGACCACCGGGCGAGTGCGGCCTACCGGGCCGCCATGCTCGGCCAGAGCCTGCGCAAGCTGTACGCCGAGAGCCAGGAGGAGGTGCCGGCATGAGCGCGCTGTCGGAACGGCCCGAGGGCCCGTCTGTCGGACTCGCGATCCCGCACGAGAGCGCGGCCCTGCACGTCACCGGCGCAGCGCTGTACACCGACGACCTGGTGGAACGGACCAAGGACGTGCTGCACGCCTGGCCGGTGCAGGTCCCATCGGCCCACGGCCACATCACCGCCCTGCGCACCGACCCCGCGCTCGCCGTGCCCGGCGTCGTCCGCGTGCTCACCGCCGCCGACGTTCCCGGGGTCAACGACGCGGGGGTCAAGCACGACGAGCCGCTGTTCCCCAGCGAGGTCATGTTCTACGGCCACGCCGTGTGCTGGGTGCTGGGCGAGACGCCGGAGGCCGCCCGGCTCGGCGCGGCGGCGGTCGAGGTCGAGGTCGAGCCACACCCCTCGTACGTGAAGGTGACCGAGGCGATCGAGGCCGAGTCGTTCCAGGGCGCGACGCCGCAACTGAAGCGGGGCGACATCGAGGCCGGCTTCGCCGCCGCCGCCCACGTCTTCAGCAGCGAGTTCGAGTTCTCCGGCCAGGAACATTTCTACCTCGAGACCCATTGCGCGCTGGCCTACGTCGACGAGAGTGAGCAGGTCTTCATCCAGAGCAGCACCCAGCACCCGTCCGAGACCCAGGAGATCGTGGCCCACGTGCTGGGCAGGCACAACCACGAGGTCACCGTGCAGTGCCTGCGCATGGGCGGCGGCTTCGGCGGCAAGGAGATGCAGCCGCACGGGTTCGCGGCGGTCGCCGCGCTGGGGGCCGTGCTCACCGGGCGGCCGGTCCGGGTCCGGCTGAACCGCACCCAGGACCTGACCATGTCGGGGAAGCGGCACGGGTTCCATGCCGACTGGCGGATCGGCTTCGACGAGGACGGGCGCATCCTCGCCCTTGACGCGACCTTGACCGCTGACGGCGGCTGGAGTCTCGACCTCTCGGAGCCGGTCCTGTCGCGCGCGCTGTGCCACATCGACAACGCCTACTGGATCCCCAACATCCGGGTGAACGGGCGCATCGCCAAGACGCACAAGGCGTCGAACACCGCGTTCCGCGGCTTCGGCGGCCCTCAGGGCATGCTGGTGATCGAGGACATCCTCGGCCGCTGCGCGCCGCTGCTCGGGCTCGACCCGATGGACCTGCGCGAGCGCAACTTCTACCAGGCTGGCCAGACGACGCCGTACGGTCAGCCGGTCCGCCACCCCGAGCGCATCTCGACGATCTGGAACGAGGTCGTCTCCAGCGCCGACATCGTGAACCGCCAGGGCGAGATCGAGGCCTTCAACGCCGCCCACCCGGACACCAAGCGCGGCCTGGCGCTGACGCCGGTCAAGTTCGGCATCTCCTTCAACCTGACAGCGTTCAACCAGGCCGGTGCGCTGGTGCACGTCTACAAGGACGGCTCGGTGCTGATCAACCACGGCGGCACCGAGATGGGCCAGGGCCTGCACACCAAGATGCTCCAGGTCGCCGCCACCACTCTCGGCATCCCGCTGCACCATGTCCGGCTGGCCCCGACGCGCACCGACAAGGTGCCGAACACCTCGGCGACCGCGGCCAGCTCGGGCGCCGACCTCAACGGCGGCGCCGTCAAGAATGCCTGCGAGCAGATCAGGGAGCGGCTGCAGGGCGTGGCCGGCTCGATGCTGGGCATGAACGGGTCGGACATCCGGATCGTGGACGGTGTCGCACGCGGCCTTGGGACCTCCGAGGAGCAGGTCGACTGGGAGGAGCTCGTCCGCACGGCGTACTTCCAGCGGGTTCAGCTGTGGGCAGCGGGCTACTACCGGACCGAGGGGCTCCACTGGGATTCGTCGGTGATGCGGGGCTCTCCGTTCAAGTACTTCGCCTACGGCGTCGCCGCCACCGAGGTCGAGGTCGACGGCTTCACCGGCGCCTACCGCACACGGCGCGTCGACATCGTCCACGACGTCGGCGACAGCCTCTCCCCCCTCGTGGACCTCGGC
>DATDJX010000564.1:0-2548 GCA_036520275.1 Asanoa sp. | reverse complement strand
GACGGCGGCCCGTATGAGGCCTGCACGAGCCCGACGACCTACCAGGGACTCGCGCCGGCCGACCACCAGCTCGCGGTGCGGGCCATCGACGCGGCGGGCAACGTGGACCCGACGCCCGCGATGAGCGCATGGACGATCACGCCACCGCCGCCGACCACCGGCTACTGCGCCTCCGATCCCGTCGTCAACGCGTGGACGGGGACCGGTAGGACGATCGCCGCGACGCCCGCGACGCTGGCGTCGGCGATCGCCGGCGCGGCAGCCGGCGACACGGTCGAGCTCGCCGACGGCACCTATGACCGGGCGTCGGTGACGCTGACCAAGCCGATCAGGCTGAAGGCGGCGCACCGCTTCGGCGCCGTCTTCGTCGGCGGTCCCACGCCGCGCTACGCCAACGACACCGGCCTCGGCAGCCATGTCGTCAGGGCGATCGCCGTCCGCGCGAGCGGAACGGCGATCGAGGGCATCGAGTTCCGCTACTACGACATCGCGGTCGACGTCAGCGATGTCGCAGACACGCTCGTGCAGTTCAACCGCGCGGTGAGCATGTTCAGCGCGGGCGTCCAGGTGTGGGACACGCGCAACGCCGAGGTGCGCTGCAACGAGCTGCTCGACCCGTACCTCGCGCAGGACACCCCGGCCACGGTCACCTCGCCGCCGGGGATCACGGACTCGCAGAGCGACTACGGCGTCGTCGTCTACGGCTCGCTGCAGCCGCGCGTCGAGCACAACTACTTCTTCGGGGTGTTCAACCAGACCCTGTCGTTCAAGGAGGGCGACTGGGACGCCTACGCGGGCTACAACACCTTCGAGGGCTCGGCCCTCACCGCGCTCCTCTTCGGTCAGAACATCCCGCACAACGGTCCGTACTCCTTCACCAAGCTGCCGGTCGACAACGAGCGTGGGTCGCTGGTCGGCGAGTACAACGTCTTCCGCGAGGTCTACGGGGTTCGCAACGGAGCGAACGTCGTCTACTACCTGCGCTCGCCGATCCGCGTCTGGCACGTCAACGGCGCCACCACGATCCGCGGCAACGTCATCGAGCAGGCCCAGCAGGGCGTGCTCCTCGAGTGCCGCGCGGGATCGCAGGCCGGCTGCGACAGCGGTACGACGCGGCTGACCGGCAACACGATCGCCGGACAGGTCCGCGACCTCTCGGGGACGGTGCGCCAGGTCAACACGACCGCGGGCGTGCTCGTGTTCACCGGCCTCAAGGCCGCCGCGACGATCGACGCCAACGCGTTCGCGATGCTGCCACGGCCCGTCGGCATCTACAGCGACGGCGTCTCGGGGACGCCGAGCTACACCTACACCGACAACACCGAGACGACCGCGCCGCCGGACGGGGCGAAGCTCGACCTGCGGGCGGCCGGCGCGGCGACCGATCCGGACCTGTCCTACGCCGACGCCTATTGAGTGACGCCGATGTCCTGCGGGGGTATCTCCTCCCAGCCGCGCTGGAGAAGCAGGTCATGGTGGGCCGTGTGTCGAAGCACCAGCGTGCCGATGAAGACGCCCCGCTCACGCTTGCGCATGACCGCGTACCACATCGTCGAGGCGTCGATCGTGCCCTGGATGCGATGCCAGGGCCGCGGCGGCGGATCGTCTCGGCCCGTGATCCCGGCCTCGACGAGCTGGCGCTGGGTGGCGACCTGACCGGTGCCGGTGTCGATGAAGAACAGCCCCACGGGCCAGCAGGATAGGAGCGCCGCCTGGCGCGAGGCGCTCGTCCTCTTCGACGCCGATCTGCGCCGGCGCGGGATGGCCGAGAAGACCCGCCGCGCCTACGGCGTCGATCTCGGACAGTTCGCCCTCTGGTGCACGACCCAGGAGCTCGACCCCACCGCGGTCGGCCCGAAGGACCTGCGCCGCTACGCGGCGGTGCTCTCCGGCCGCGACGCCGTGGCCGCGACGGTCGCCCGCAAGCTCGCCGCCCTGCGCGCCTTCTACCGCACCCTGCGCGAGCACGGCCAGATCAGCCAGAACCCAGCCGATCTCATTCCGTCGCCCAAGCGCCCGCGCACGCTTCCCAAGGTCCTGCGGCCCGACGAGCTGGCGACGCTGCTGGACCGCATCCCGGCCTCCACGCCGCTCGAGCTGCGCGACCGCGCGCTGTTCGAGGTCGCCTACGGCTGCGGCCTGCGTGCCGAGGAGCTCGTCAACCTCGACGCGACGTCGGTGGACTTCGATGCCGAGCAGCTGCGCGTCGAGGGCAAGGGATCGAAGACCCGGATCGTGCCGGCCGGCGAGTACGCGATGCGCGCGCTGGGCCGCTACTTCGAGCGCGCCCGGCCGGCGCTCGCGGCCGGCGATGGCGAGCCGGCGCTGTTCCTCTCGAAGTCCGGCCGGCGGCTGTCGACCTCCGACGTGCGCCGCCGCCTGCGGGTCTGGGCGCGCCAGGCCTCGGTGCAGGGCGGCATCTCCCCGCACGCGCTGCGCCACTCGTTCGCGACCCATCTGCTCGAGGGTGGAGCCGATCTACGCGCCATCCAGGAGCTGTTGGGCCATGCGTCCATCTCAACGACGCAGATCTACACTCGAGTAGAGT
>DATDJX010000563.1:0-8163 GCA_036520275.1 Asanoa sp. | reverse complement strand
TGCCACGAGAACTACCTGGTGTCACGGCACGGCGAGTTCGGCCGGCTGGCCGACGTGCTGATCCCCTTCCTGGTCACCCGGCAGCTGATCAGCGGCGCCGGCAAGGTGCTCCAGACGCCGCGCGGCGCGGTCTACTGCCTGTCCCAGCGCGCCGAGCACATCTGGGAGGGCGTCTCGTCGGCGACCACCCGCAGCCGCCCGATCATCAACACCCGCGACGAGCCGCACGCCGACGCCGAGCGGTACCGCCGGCTGCACGTCATCGTCGGCGACTCCAACATGAACGAGGTCACCACGCTGCTCAAGGTCGGCAGCGCCGACATCGTGCTGCGGATGATCGAGGCAGGCGTGGTGATGCGCGACCTGTCGCTGGAGAATCCGATCCGCGCCATCCGCGAGGTCTCGCACGACGTGACCGGTCGCCGGAAGGTGCGGCTGGCGTCGAACAAGGAGATCAGCGGCCTGGAGATCCAGCAGGAGTACCTCGCCAAGGCCAGCGAGTTCGTCGAGCGCCGGGGCGGCGACCAGACCGCCAAGCGGGTCGTCGAGCTGTGGGGTCGCGTGCTCAACGCGATCGAGAGCGGCGACCTGGAGCCGGTCTCCCGGGAGATCGACTGGGTGACCAAGCTCAAGCTGATCGAGCGCTACCAGGACAAGCACGACCTGGCGCTGTCGCACCCGCGGGTCGCCCAGATGGACCTGGCCTACCACGACCTGCGCCGCGGCCGAGGCCTCTACGGGCTGCTGGAGAAGCGCGGCGAGGTCGACCGGGTCGCCACCGACCTGGAGATCTTCGAGGCGAAGGAGACGCCGCCGCAGACCACCCGCGCGCGGCTGCGCGGCGAGTTCATCCGCCACGCCCAGGAGAAGCGCCGCGACTTCACCGTCGACTGGGTGCACCTCAAGCTCAACGACCAGGCCCAGCGCACCGTGCTGTGCAAGGACCCGTTCCGGGCGTACGACGAGCGCGTCGAGCGGCTGATCGCGAGCATGTAACGGGTGTCGCCGGCCGGGTCGGCGCCCGGGTAACCTCAAGGGCGCCATGCCGTTCTCCGAGCGCGACCCCGACCCCCCGCAGGAGCGCACCCAGGCTCAGGTGCGCCAGGGCTTTCTGCACCGCAGGCGGGAAAGGATGGTCGCGGAGATCCAGCGCAACCGCCGCGGCGAGTACAAGGTTCCCACCTGGGTGATGGGGCTCGCCCTGGTCGTCGTCGTCGCCGGCTGGCTCGCGCTGATCCTCCTCTGACCCCGTGATCGTGGCCGCCCTGACGTCGCCATGATGGCTCTCGCAGCGCCATGATCATGGCGGGCCGGATCATGCGGACCTCCGGCTCAGGGCGCTTGCCGGAGGAGGGCGGCCGCGTGACGGCCGGCGGCCGCGTGGGCGAGGAAGTACGCGTGGTCCGCGTCCAGGCCGCGGCCCATCGTCGAGAGCGGGACGGGCGACGCGCGCAACGCCGCGTCCAGGCCGTCGGTGGCCACGCGCACCAGGCGGTGCCGGCTCGCCAAGCCGGCCAGCTGGGCGCCCAGCAGGTCGTCCAGCCCGGCCGGCACGACCAGGTCCGCCGGCGCCAGCGCCACCCGGCCGTACGCGGTGAGGCTGTGGTGCGAGACGCCGCGATGCCGCGGCCGGGGGTCGGCGGCCGAGATCCGCAACGCCCCAACCGGCCGGCCACCCAGCGCCGCGACCGCGTTGACGGCCTCGCCCACGGCGACGCCGGAGAAGCCCCACGCCGTCGCCGTCCCGAGGTTGCCCGGGCCCTGCGCCACCACCGCGACGTCGGCCGCCAGCGCGTGCCGTGCCGCGAGCAGGCCGCCGTGCACGGTGACCGCCTCCAGGTCGCCGCCGAACGCCTGCCCGACCGTCACCGTCCCGGCGAGCGTGCCGCGCAGGCCGTCGAGGATGCGGGAGAACCAGGCCGGCAGCGCCCCGCCGTCGGTCATCACGTACGCCACCCGGGCCCGCGGCGCGTCGGCCCGGATCCCGGCGAGCACCGCGGGCAGCGCCGAGTGCAGGTCCGCCGTCACCACGGGCAGGCCGCCCAGGCCGGTGGCCCCGGCGAGGACCGCGCGGTACGGCGACGAGTCCTCGTCGGCGCCGCGGACGGTCACCTGCAGCGGCGTGTAGCGGGCCTTGACCAGATGGCCGCCGGCGCGGGTGGTGCCCTCACCGGGCGGGTCGGGCGGCAACCGGTCGGGCAGCGCGACGACGAGCGCGTAGCCGCCCGTGCCCAGCCCCATCTCCAGCGCTCCGACGTTGAGCAGCACCCGGTCGCCGACCTCGGGCGTGCCCACCAGCTCGGGGTACGCGAGCGCGAGCACCGGGTCCTGGCCGGGGACGTCGACCGAGAGCTCGACCGCGCCGTGCCACGCCCGCCGCACCGCCGCGACCGTCCCGGCCCGCCACCTCACCATGACTGCAGACGGTAACGGGGTCAGCGTCGGCCGTCCGGGTCGGCGCGCGCTTCCTCCCGGAGCTGCGCGGCCTCCGCCGGGCCGACCGGTCCCGCCAGGCCGGTCGGCGCCCGGGCATGGCCGGCCCGTCCGCGCGTCGGATCGAGGAACACGTACCGGATCGCCGGGGAGAGCCTCTTGAGCCGCCGTTCGGCGTCGTCGGCCGCGGTCTCGATCTCGACGCCCCGCGCGTCGTCGGCGAAGTCCACCTTGGCCGCGACCAGCACGTCGTCGGGACCGAGCTGCATGGTCAGCAGCTGGTCGATGCGCTCCACGGCCGGCACCGCGTCGAGCTCGTCACGGATCCGCCGGCGCAACCGGTCGGAGACCGACTGGCCGACGAGGAGCGAGACGTTGGCGCGGGCGAGGATGACGGCGACCGCGAACAGCAGCAGTCCGATGCCGATCGAGGCCACGCCGTCCCAGACCGAGTTGCCGGTGGCCTGGGTGAGCAACAGGCCCAGCGCCGCCAGGCCGAGCCCGACCAGCGCGGCGCTGTCCTCGAGGAACACGGCCTTGACGGTGGTGTCGGGGGTGACCTGAAGGAACCGCTTCGCGGTCGTCGACGAGCGCCGCGCCTGGCCGCGCACCTGACGGGCCGCCCGCAGCAGCGAGATGCCCTCCAGCACGAACGAGACGGCGAGCACGACGTACGAGACGACGAAGTCGGTGGTCCGCTCGCCGTGGCGGATCGTGGTCACCCCGTGGGTGACCGAGAAGCCGGCACCGGCCACGAACGTGAACAGCGCCGCGATGGATGCCCAGACGTAGCTCTCCTTGCCATAGCCGAACGGATGCCGCTCGTCGGGCTCCTTGGCACCGCGCCGCAGCGCGGTGAACAGCAGCACCTCGGTGGTGGTGTCGGCGACCGAGTGGGCGGCCTCGGACAGCATCGCGGACGAACCGGAGAGCAGGCCCGCGACGGCCTTGGCGGCGGCGATGGCGAGGTTGGCGCCGCCGGCGACGATGACGGTGAGGACGGACTCGCCCTGCGCATTCTCCTCACCCTCGCTCACCCGCACCACGCTATGCCCCGCGTGGGTATGCGCACACGCGTACGGGCACTGCTAGCGTCTGTGGGGTGTCGCGGACCCGCACCGAGCGCCTGGTCAACCTGGTGATCTGCCTGCTGTCCACGCGGCGGTTCCTGACGGCCGCGCAGATCGCGGCCACCGTGCCGGGCTACGAGCACGACCCCGACGACGAGAAGGACCACGAGGCGTTCCAGCGCAAGTTCGAGCGCGACAAGGCCGAGCTGCGCGACCTCGGCGTGCCGCTGGAGACCGGCACGGCGAGCGCGTTCGACAGCGAGCCGGGCTACCGGATCGCGCGCCGCGACTACGCGCTGCCCGACATCCCGTTGACCGTCGACGAGGCGGCGGCGGTGGGCATCGCAGGCCGGCTCTGGCAGCACGCCGGCCTGTCCGCCGCGGCGTCGTCCGGGCTCGCGAAGCTGCGCGCCGCCGGCGTCGACGTCGACCCGCAGGCGACGCTCGGTATGGAGCCGATCGTCACGGTGGACCCGGCGTTCGCGCCGCTGACCGCGGCGGCCCGCGACCGGCGTACGGTCACGTTCTCCTACCGGGTGCCCGAGGGCGACGGGCCGACGACGCGCAAGGTGCAGCCGTGGGGCGTCGTGTGCTGGCGGGGCCGGTGGTACGTGGTCGGCCATGACCTCGACCGCGGCGCCGCGCGGTGCTTCCGGCTGTCCCGGGTGGCCGGCGCGGTCCGCACGTCCGGCCGGCCGGGCGCCTACACGCCGCCGGCCGACCTCGACCTCATCAGCTACGTCGCCCGCTGGTCGGACGGGCCTCGGGAGAGCGTCGGCCAGGCCACCGTGCAGGTCCGCCCCGGCCGGGCGGCCGGGCTGCGGCGATGGGCGCAGGAGACCACGCCCGGCCCGGCCGGCGACCGGCTGCAGCTGCGGTACGCCGACGTCGACTTCATCGCGAGCCGGCTGGTCGGCTACGGCCCCGACGTGCGCGTGCTCGACCCGCCGGAGGTCCGCGAGGCCGTGATCCAGCGGCTCAAGGAGATCGCCACCCGGCACGACGCGGCCGCCGGGATGCCGGCATGACCGCTCCCGGGCGCGCCTCGGCCGACCGGCTGGCCCGGCTGCTCAACCTGGTGCCCTACCTGCTCGCCCGGCCGGGCATCCAGGTCGCCCAGGCCGCCGCCGACCACGGCGTCTCCGAGCGGCAGTTGCGCGAGGACCTCGAGCTGCTGTGGGTGTGCGGGCTGCCCGGCTACGGGCCGGGCGACCTCATCGACCTGGCGTTCGACGGCGACCGGGTGACGGTCACCTACGCCGCCGGCATCGACCGGCCGCTGCGGCTGACGCCCGACGAGGCGCTCGCGCTCGTGGTCGCGCTGCGGATGCTCGCCGAAACGCCGGGCATGGCCAACCGCGACGCGATCGAGCGGGCCCTCGCCAAGATCGAGAACGCCGCCGGCGACCTCGCCGACGCGCCGGTCGCGGTCCGGATCCCCGGCAACGTCGACCGGCTCGACACGCTGCGCGGCGCGGTCGAGCGGGGACACGCCCTGCGGATCACCTACTACACGGCGACCCGCGACGAGACGAGCGAGCGGGTCATCGACCCGATCCGGTTGCTGATGGTCGAGGGCCGGGCGTACGTGGAGGCGTGGTGCCGCCGCGCGGAGGCCGTCCGGCTGTTCCGGGCGGACCGGATCGACGCGCTCCGCGAGCTCGACGAGCCGGCCGCGCCGCCGCCGCAGGTCCGCCTGCACGACCTGCGCGCCGGCGTGTTCCTGCCCGGTCCCGACCTGCCGCTGGCCACGCTGCGGGTGGGCCGCGGCGCGCGCTGGATCACCGAGTACTACCCGTGCGAGTCGGTGCGCCGCGACGGCGACGAGTGGCTCGTGTCGCTGCGGGTCAGCGACCTGGCCTGGGCGCGCCGGTTCGTGCTCGGCCTCGGCCCGGACGCGACCGTGGTCGCGCCTCCCGAGCTGGTCGAAGACGTCCGTGCCGCGGCGAGCGCCGCCTTGGAGGCGTACGCCGCGCCGGCGGCCGGTTGACCGACGCCGCGCCGGCGCCCCACCGAGGCACTAGGCTGCCATCCGTGGTGACGTGGATCGTGCTGGCCGCGGTGCTGGTGGGGCTGCTGGTGCTGGGCATGTCGGCCCGGCCGCTGCTCGCCCGCCGCCGGCGGGTGGAGCGGGCGCTGCGCCGGCTGCGGGAGCGCCAGCGGCAGGCCGAGGCGCTGCAGGCCGACGCGGCGCGGCTGCGGGCGGCGACCGCCGTGGTGCAGCAGCGGGTGCTCGACGCGCGGCAGCGGATCGAGCTGATCAAGGCGAAGACCCGAGCCGAGTGAAACGGCCCCGTTTCGCGCGCGTTCGCGGGAATGGCCGCGTGACGTCCGGCATCCGTTGATCGAGACTGCTCCGGCCGCAGATGGCCAAAACTAGGCTTCCGGCCGGTGGCATACGTACCTGCCCCACGTACGATGGGCTGGTCATCCCGCACCACGAAGACCGACTGGAGTAACCATGGGCGCCCTCAAGCCGTGGCACATCGCCGTGCTGGTGGTCCTGCTGATCCTGCTCTTCGGAGCGAAGCGGCTTCCCGACGCGGCGCGGTCCCTCGGCCGGTCGCTGCGGATCATCAAGGCCGAGACCAAGGGACTGGTCGACGACGACGGGGACAACCTCGCGGAGAAGGCCGACGCGCAGCACGCCCGCCGGCCGCTGCCGCCGCCGACCGCACAGCCGCAGCAGCAGCCGCCGGCTGTCGATCCGGTGCAGCGCACCCGCGACATCATCTAGGGCCAGTTCCCGGTGGCCCTGAGGCTCCGCCGGCGCGGCCCGAGCAACTTCCAACGGGCCGCCGACGGCTCGATGACGCTCGTCGAACACATCCGCGAGCTGCGCAACCGGCTGTTCTGGGCGGCCCTGGCCGTGCTGATCGGCTTCGGCATCGGCATGTTCTTCGCCAAGGGCGTCTTCCACCTGCTCCAGGAGCCCTACTGCAGCCTGCCCAACGTGCCGAAGGTCAACGGCCAGTGCGCGATGACCCAGCTGGGCCCGGCCGACGGCTTCCTGCTGCGCCTGAAGATCGCGATGTGGCTGGGCATCATCATCGCCGCGCCGGTCTGGCTCTACCAGCTGTGGGCGTTCATCGCCCCGGGCCTGCACCGCCACGAGCGGCGATACGCATACTTCTTCGTGGGGCTCGCGGCGCCGCTGTTCGCGGCCGGCGCGGTGCTCGCCTACTTCGTGATCCAGAAGGGCCTGCACTTCCTGCTCGCCAGCGGCGTCATCGACGGCGCGATCCAGCTCGAGGTGACGCGCTACGTCTCGTTCGTCACGAACATGCTGTTGATCTTCGGTGTGGCGTTCGAGTTCCCGCTCGTCGCCCTGATGCTCAACTTCGTCGGCGTCGCCAGCGCCCGCCGGCTGCTCAGCTGGTGGCGGGTCGCCATCTTCGTCTTCTTCGTTTTCTCGGCCATCGTCACGCCCACGCCCGACCCGTTCGGCATGACCGCGCTCGGCCTGTGCCTGTCCGCGCTCTACTTCGGCGCGGTCGGCATCGCCTTCGTCCACGACAAGCGCACGGGCCGCGGCAAGGAGATCTACGCCGGGCTCGACGACGACGAGATCTCCGCGCTCGAAGACGACCGCGAGCCGGTCGAGGCGGGTGAGCGGATCGAGGCCCTCACCCCGGTGCCGAGGTCGCTGCCGGTCGACGAGCGCTACGACGAGATCACCTGACCGGACGTGACCGACAGCCACGCCGGGGCGGTGGCCGTGCTCGCCAACCCGGCGGCCGGGCACGGTCGCCACGCCGGCCTGCTGCCGGCCGTGCTGTCCCGCCTCGGCGCCGCCGGGCGGCCGGTGACGGTGCTGACCGCCCGGACGGCCGTCGCGGCGCAGGCGGCCTGCCACGCCGCGGTCGACGGCGGCGCGGGCGCCGTCGTGGCGGTCGGTGGCGACGGCACCGTCCACCTGGCACTGCAGGCCGTGGCGGGCACCGGGGTGCCGTTGGGCCCGGTGCCGGCCGGGACGGGCAACGACTTCGCCCGGGAGACCGGCTTTCCGACCGACCCGCTGGCCGCCGCCGACACGATCGCCGCGGCGCTGCGCGACGGCCGCGACCACCCGGTCGACCTGGCCCGGTTGGCCGGCGTCGACGGCACCACCCGCTGGTACGGCGGCGTGCTGGCCGCCGGGTTCGACGCGATCGTCAACGAGAAGGCCAACGCGCTGCGCTGGCCACGCGGCCCGCGCCGGTACGATCTCGCGATCGTGCTGGAGCTGGCCCGGCTGCGGCCGCGGCGCTACACGCTGGTGCTCGACGGCGCGGTGCACGAGCTCGACGCGGTGCTGGTCGCGGTGGGCAACTGCGCCAGCTACGGCGGGGGGATGCGGATCTGCCCGGCCGCGGACCCGACCGACGGACTGCTCGACGTGGTCGTCGCGGGCGCGATCGGCCGGATCACGCTGGTGCGGGTCAAGCCGCGCATCTACGCCGGCACCCACGTCGACCACCCGGCCGTCCATGCGTACCGTGCCAAGACCGTCGAGCTGCACGCCTCGGGCATCACGGCGTACGCCGACGGCGAGCGGACGATCGACCTCCCGGTGACCGTCGAGGCCGTCCCGGCCGCCGTCCGCCTGTTGCGCTGACACTTCCCCCGCGATCTTGTTCGTGTGGCCCGCGCATCAGGAACAAAGGCCCCGTAAAAGGGG
>DATDJX010000562.1:0-2083 GCA_036520275.1 Asanoa sp. | reverse complement strand
GCCGCCGTGGCTGCCGGCGCCGTCGCGTCATAGCGGACGAGGAGCGAGGGCGACGCCGGGTTGCCGGCCTTGTCGGTGCAGGTGCCGCCGACCGACGCGCCGGTGGTGTCGGGGCCGGAGTAGGTCTTGGCGGCATCGCAGGAAGCGAGACCAGAGGTCACGTCCGTCGCGGTGAAGGAGACCGCAACCGGGGCGCTGTACCAACCGGCCGCATTCGCCGCGCGAGCGGCTGAGGCGGACGCCGCGGGCGGCGTCGCGTCATACTTGAGCGCGAGCGAGGCGGACGCCGCATTGCCCGCCTCGTCTCGACAGGAACCGCCCAGGGAGGTGGAGGCGGTGTCCGGCCCGGCGTAGCTCTTGGCTGCGTCGCACGAGGCGATTCCCGACGTTCCGTCGGTGCCCGAGAAACTCACGCTCAGGGGATGGTTGAACCAGCCGTTCGCGTCGGCGGCCCGCGACGAAGCCGCGGTCACCGCCGGCGCGGTGGCGTCGTACTTGAGGGCGAAGGAGCTCGAGGCGCTCGGATTGCCGGCCTTGTCCGAGCAGGAGCCGGTGACGGAGCCCGAGGCCGTGTCGGGGCCGGAGTAGGAGGGCGCCGAGCAGCCTTCGATCCCGGAGGTGGCGTCGGCGCCGCCGAAGCTGACGACGACAGGAGCCGCGTACCAGCCCGTCGCGTTCGGCTGACGGGCAGGCGTGGCGCCGGTGACCTGTGGGGCGGTCGCGTCGTACTTGAGCGTCAGGGAGCCGGAGGCCGAGTTGCCTGCCTGATCCGAGCAGCTGCCGGCGACTGAGGTGCTGGCCGTGTCGGGGCCGGAGTACGTCCTGACCGCATCGCACGCGGCGGTTCCGGAGGTGGCGTCGGCGCCGGCGAAGGTCACGCCGACCGGGGCGTTGTACCAACCGTTCGCGTTCGCGCTGCGGCCTGGAGTCGCCGTCACGGCCGGGGCCGTCGCGTCGTACTTCAGACCGACCGACCCGTTACCGACGTTTCCGGCCCTGTCGGTGCAGGTCCCGGCGACGGAGGCCGTCGAGCTGTCCGGGCCGGAGTAGCTCTTCGCGCCCTGGCAGGAGGCGAGCCCTGAGGTCGCGTCTCCGCCGGTGAAGCTGACGGTGACCGGCGCGCGGTACCAGCCGGCCGCATTCGGGGCGCGGTCGGCCGCCGCAGTCACCGACGGCACGGTGGCGTCGTAGGCGAGCGTGTACGAGCTCGACGCGCTGTTCCCGGCCTTGTCACGGCAGGCGCCGCTGAGGGTGGCGGAGCCGACGTCGGGGCCCGAATACGTCTTCGCCGTATCGCACGTGTCGAGCCCGGACATCCCGTCCGTGGCGCCGAACGTCACGGTGAGCGCGCGGTTGAACCAGCCGTTCGAGTCCGGAGTGCGCCCCGGCGTCGCGGTCGTGGCCGGTGCGGTGGCGTCGTACTTGACGGGGAGCGAAGCGCTGCGGGCATTGCCGGCCTGGTCGAGGCAGGTTCCGCTGAGGGAGGCGGTCGAGCTGTCCGGGCCCGAGTAGGTCTTCGGGGCGTCACAGGACGCAACACCGGAGATTCCGTCCGTCGCGGTGAAGGTCACGCCGATCGGCGCGCTGTACCAGCCGTTCCCGTTGGCGGCCCGCCCCGGCGTGGCCGTCACCTGCGGGCCGGTGGCGTCGTACTTCAGCCCGAACGAGCGCGGCGACGCGTTCCCGGCGAGGTCGCGGCACGAACCGCTGACCGACGCGCTCGCGGCGTCAGGGCCGGAATAGGTCTTCGCCGGATCGCAGACGTCGAGCCCGGACGTGGTGTCCGAGCCGGCGAAGGTGACGACGAGCGAGCGGTTGTACCAGCCGTTGGCGTCGGTCGGCCTGCTGGGCGTCGCAGTTGCCTGGGGAGCGGTCTCGTCGTACTTGAGCGTGAAGGTGCTGGTGCCGCTGACGTTGCCGGCCGCGTCGCTGCACGTGCCCGTGAGGGCGACCGAGGGATCGTCCGGGCCCGCGTAGTTCAGCTGTGTGCAGCTCGCGACCCCGGATGTGGCGTCGGCCCCGGTGAACCCGACCGTGAGCGCGTGGTTGTACCAGCCGTTTGCGTCGGGCGCCCGACCGGGGG
>DATDJX010000561.1:0-2342 GCA_036520275.1 Asanoa sp. | reverse complement strand
ACGGCGATCGTCCGCGCGGCGCCGCGGTTGCTCACCCCGACGCCGACGTCGACGACGGCGTCGGTCCCGTCCAGCCGCGTCACGATCGACGGCGAGTCGAGCTCGCTGGCCCCGAGCTCGCGGACCGACACCGGCCGGTTGATGCCGCCGAAGTTGAACCACGTGCGGTGCCAGGCGTCGGCCTTCATCGCCGCCGGGTTGCGCCAGTCGGCGCGCACGACGAGCCTGTGCGGCCCGGCGGTCAGGCGCACGTGCGCCTCGAACGGCAGGTAGGTCCCGGCGTGCTGCGTCGCGTGGCGCCCGTCGACCCACACGGTCGCGCGGTGGTTGACCGACTCGAAGCGGATCGCGTACACGCCCGCGCGCGGCACGATCAGCGTGGTGCGGTACCACGCCACGGAGCCCGCGAACGAGCGCTCGCCGGCCACGCCGCGCACGTGGCGCGCGTTGGGCGAGAAGGGCAGCTCGACCTGGCGCCCGGCGAAGTGCCCGCGGCGCCACCCGACCGCCTCGCCGCGGCCCGCGCGGTCGCCGCGGACCACCCACGGGCCGTCGAGGACGCGCGCGCCGGTCGGGCCCGAGGTCGGGGGCAGCGCTGGTGCGGGACGGCGTTGCTCGCCGATGGCGCCCGCCACCAGCGCGAGGACCGCAACCACGGCCGCCAGGCACACGGCCATCGCCCCCCATCGCGCAGCCCCCATCAGCCGTCGAGGTTCCCGACGGCGCGCGCTCCCACGGCGCGCGCTTCGACGATGCGCATGGACGGACGGCTCACAACTCTGCTAACGCGAGCCCGCCTGCGCAGGTTGCGCCGGGGCGGGCGAAAGGGGCGGCACGCTTCTCACCGGACGATAGCCGACGGCCGGCGCTTTCCACGCCGCGGACGGTGGCCCGCGGACGTCGGTCAGCGGACGTCGGTCAGCGAACAGTGGTACCTGACCCATCGTCTGGGATTTCGCCCGCGCTCGCGCTGCGGCGCATACCGTGTGACCGATGACCGCAGGCCGCCGGTTCCTGGCCCGAGCGGCGGCTCTCGGAGCCGCCGCCGCATTTCTCGCAACGACGTCGCCTCCGGCACCGGCGGCCGTCCCGCCACCGCCGGGCGGGCCGATCCTCGTGGTGACGTCGGCCGGCGACGGCTTCGGCCGCTACCTGCCCGAGATCCTGCGCGGCGAGGGCCTCAACGAGTTCGACGTCGCCGACGTCGCGTCGCTCAGCCCGGGCCTGCTGGCCGGCCACGGGGTGGTGGTGCTCGGCTCGACGTCGGTCAGCGCCGATCAGGCGGCGATGCTCACGAGCTGGGTGCAGGGCGGCGGCAACCTGGTCGCGATCAAGCCCTCGACCGTGCTCGCCCCCCTGCTCGGGCTCGCCTACACGGGCGGGTCGATCAGCGACGCGTCCATCGCCGCGGCGCCCGGCAACGGCGTGACCACGAACAGCATGCAGTTCCACGGCCCGGCCGACCTCTACGCGCTCAACGGCGCGAGCCCGGTGGCCACGTTCACCGACGCCGGCTCGGCCACCGGCCGCCCGGCGGTCACCCTGCGCACCGTCGGCACCGCCGGCGGCCAGGCGGCGACCTTCACGTACAACCTTCCCCAGTCGGTCGTCTACACCCGCCAGGGCAATCCCGCATGGACGGGCCAGGAGCGCGACAACGCCGACACGCCGCCGGCCGCGCAAACCCTGCGCTCCGACGACCTGTTCTTCCCCGACTGGGTCGACCTCGATCGCGCGCAGGTGCCGTCGGCCGACGAGCAGCAGCGGCTGCTGGCCAACCTCATCATCGGCACGCAGCAGGATCGGATGCCGTTGCCGCGCTTCTGGTACCTCCCCCAGGGGCTGAAGGCCGCCGTGGTCATGACCGGGGACGATCACGCGCACCAGCCGAGTGGCTCGGGCGAAGGCACCTTTGCCCAGTTCGCCCGCTACCGCGACGTCTACAGCGCGCCGGGCTGCTCGGTCGCCGACTGGCAGTGCGTGCGCTCGACGAGCTACCTGTTCCCCAACGCGAACATGACGAACGCCGACGCCGCCAGCTTCCAGGCCGCGGGCTTCGAGGTCGCGCTGCACCTGTGGAGCTCGGGCACGGCGATCGGATCCACGAACCCGAGCGACGAGACCTGCCACAACGTCGCGGGGGGGATCGGCGCCGACCTCACCAAGCAACTCGGTCAGTTCGCGGCGAACTTCCCGAGCATCGCCGCGCCGGTCACCAACCGCAATCACTGCATCATGTGGAGCGGCTGGGTCGACGTGCCTGTGGCCGAGCTGGCGCACGGCATCCGCCTCGACACGAACTACTACTACTGGCCCGGCGGATGGGTCCAGGATCGCCCCGG
>DATDJX010000560.1:0-4207 GCA_036520275.1 Asanoa sp. | reverse complement strand
AACGAGCCGACGACGAACACGACGATGGCGGCCTGCACCATCGCCTTCTTGTTGAACAGGTCGGCGAGCTTTCCCCAGATCGGGGTGGTGGCGGTCGCCGCGAGCAGGGTGGCGGTGACGATCCAGGTGTACTGGGTCTGGGTGCCGTTGAGCGCGCCGACGATCGTGGGCAGCGCGGTGGCGACGACCGTGCCGCTCATCACCGCGATGAACAGCACGAGGAGCAGCCCGCTCAGCGCCTCGAGGATCTCCCGATGGCTCATCGACTCCGGCGCGCGGGGTTCGCTTGGTCCGGACCGCGACGCTGGCCGAGCTCATGGACGTGTCTCCAGGTGCTCGCGACCGCAAGAAGGCGGCGACCGCCGACGCGCTGCATCGCGCGGCGATGCGGCTCGCGGTCGCGCACGGGCTGAGCAATGTCACCGTCGAGGCGATCGCCGACGAGGCGGACGTGTCGCGGCGCACGTTCTCCAACTACTTCGCCAACAAGGAGGACGCCGTCCTGCACGGCAACCGGGCCGGGATGCGCCGCATGGTCGAGGAGCTCCGTGACCGGCCGGCCGACGAACCGCCATGGCTCGCGCTGCGCCGCAGCGTCGCGGTCCTCTTCAAGACCGACGAGGACCCGGACCCGCAGTGGGTGGCGCAGACCCGGCTCGTCCGCCGCCAGCCTTCGCTGCACGCCGCGCAGTTCTCGCTGCAGGCGGCGTACGAGCACGACCTGGCCGAGGAGCTCGGCCGGCGGGTGCGCGACCCGCTGCGTGCCCGCCTGACGGCCGCCGCCCACCTCGCGGCCGTGCGGGTGGGCATCGACGTGTGGCTCGAACGCGGCGGTGCGGAGCCCCTGGGCGTCCTCGTCGACCGCATGATCGCCCAGATGGGCGAGCGCTTCGCCTGACTCCGGCGGGTCTACCCGGCTACGGTGCACCGACGCATCCCGGCGATAGGGTGCGGATCATGCCGGACGCCGCAACGCCCGCCGCCGCGCGCAGGGGGACGCCGCCGGCCTTCGGGATCCTCGCCGCCGGGGTGATGCTGCCCGGCGTAGCGGTCGGGCTGTCCGGCCGACACGTGCCCGCGCCGCTCGGCGTGGTGCTCTTCGGCGCCGCCATCGTCGGGGCCGCGTTCCTGCTCGCGTGGGCGGCCGAAGCCGCGCAGGTCGACATCTCCGCCGGCCTCGCCGTCGCCGTCCTCGCGCTGATCGCCGTCCTGCCCGAGTACGCCGTCGACTTCGTGTTCACCTGGCGCGGCGGGACCGCCGTGGCACAGTACGGCACGGACTGCCGCCCGCCGGGCGAGGACACGTCGGCGTGCTCGCTGGCGCTGGCGAACATGACCGGCGCCAACCGGATCCTCGTCGGCGTCGGCTGGGCGCTGGTCGTGCTCATCGCCTGGCGCCGGGCCCGCGCCCGCGGCACGCCGGCCCACGAGGCCCGTCGGGTCCGGCTGGCGCGGCCCGACTCCGTGCCGCTCGCGTTCCTCGCCCTGGCCTCCGTCTACTGCCTCACCCTGCCGTTCCGGCGCACGCTGTCGCTTGTGGACACCGCGGTCCTGCTGGGCATCTTCGTCGCCTACAGCTGGCGGGTCTCCCGGGCGCCCGCCGGCGAGCCGGACCTCATCGGCCCGTCGGCATGGGTCGGCAGCCTGCCCCGCCGCTCGCGGCGAATCACCGTCGTCGCGCTGTTCGTCGTCGCCGCCGGCGCGATCCTCGCCACCGCGGAGCACTTCGCCGGGGCGCTCGTCGAAACCGGGGCACAGCTGGGCATCAGCGAGTTCCTGCTCGTGCAATGGCTCGCCCCGCTCGCCTCCGAGGCGCCCGAGCTGCTCATCGCCGGCCTCTACGCGTGGCGCCTGCACACCGGCGAGGCCCTCGGCACGCTCGTCTCGAGCAAGGTCAACCAGTGGACCCTGCTCGTCGGCACGTTGCCGATCGTCTTCGCCGCCGCCGGTGGCGGCCTGTCGGGCCTGCCGATCGAGCCGGCCCAGCGCGAGGAGCTGCTGCTGACGGCGGCGCAGTCGCTGCTCGCCATCGCGGTGCTGGCCGACCTGACGCTGAGCGTACGGGGTGCCGTCCTGCTGATGGTCTTGTTCTTCACCCAGTTCGCGGTCGCCGCCCTGCTGCCGCACGCGCTGCGCGGCAAGGAGCTGCTGCTGCTGTCCGCCGCCTACCTCGCGCTCGCCGCGGTCGTGCTGATGCGCAACCGCGCCGCGCTGGCGGCACTGTTGCGCGACGGCCTGTTCACGCCCTACCGCGCGATGGGCGACCCGGTCTGCGGCACGGTGGGCGGCAAGCTCCGGCTGCGCGACAAGCTGGCTAGCCGAGCAGGCGCAGCCGGCTGAGCGGCTCGACCAGCTCACGCTCCTCGTGCGACAGATGCGACAGCAGCGTGTCGGTCAGCAGGTCTACCGCCGCGCGCACGTCCGCCAGCCCTGGGCCGCCCGGCGCGCCGACGAGCGCGACCAGCGCCCGGTCCACCCGTTCGATCACGCCGGCGATCGCGTGGTGCTCCTCCTCCAGCCGGTCGATCACCGGAGCGAGCCGGGCGTCGGCGCGGCGCAGCTGCGAGAACATCCCGCGGTCCTCCAGGGTGTGGTGGGTGGTGACGAGCCGGCAGTACGACTCGCAGTAGGTGCCCAGCGTCCAGTTGTTCTGCCGCAGCGTCATCGTGCTGATGACCGAGCGGGCCCGCGCGATGTCGACGGCGCCCGCCGCTACCTGGTCGACGAGATCGCGCAGCGCGGCCAGCTCGGCGCGGAGGTGGTCGTGCACGTCGACCAGGTGCTGGCCGTTGGCGCGCTCGGCCGCCGAGTAGGTCGCGCCAGCCGCGGCGCGCGGGCCGATCGGCCGCCGGGCCTCGTCCCAGACGCGCTCGTCGGACAAACGCCGGCCGTCGTCGGGCGTAGCCGTCGTCACACCGGGGCCGACCGGCTCCGGTCGCGGCGCCCCGGCGAGGGCCGCGGGCCGTACCTCCTCGGGCGTGGCCCGGCCGCCCCCGGACCGTTCCGCCTCGACGAGGGCCCGCACGCCCGGCGCCACCTCCTCGGCGAACCGCCGCAGGTCGGTCTCGCCGTCGCTGTCGACCATCAGCACGAACGCGCTCATCCCGTCCGTCACCGCGAGTTCCGCGAGCTGCTCGATCCAGGTCCGCGGCGAACCCCGCAGGAACGCCGCGCCGGTGCCGGCGAACGAGCCCACGATGTTGTAGAGCCGGCGGACGGCGGCCGGCGGACGGCCGGCCCGCTCGGCGGCCGCGTCGATGATCCGGTTGCTCTCCGCGAGCCGCTCGGCCGGCACATACGGCGAGCTGGGCAGCCACCCGTCGGCCACCCGGCCGGTCAGCCGCAGCATCCGGGGCTTGATCGCGCCGATCCAAATGCCGATGTCGTGCACGGGGAACGGGCCCGGATGCGCGCCGCGCAGCCGGTAGTGGGCGCCCTCGACCTTGACCCCGCGGCCGGGGGTCCAGAGCCCGCGGATCACCTCGATCGCCTCGTCGAGCGCGGCGACCGAGTCCGCCGGCGTGCGGCGCGGGCCGCCCATCCCGACGATCGGGTCGACGAAGCCACCGGCGCCGATGCCGAGCTCGAACCGGCCGTTGGTCAGGCGGTCGAGGCTCGCGGCCGCCCGGGCGAGCACGGCGGGCGGCCGAAGCGGCAGGTTGGCCACGTTGGGGAAGACGCGCACGTTCGCCGTCCGGGCGGCGATGACCGTGAGCAGGGTCCAGGCGTCGAGGAACCGGCCCTGATACGGGTGGTCCTGCACGCTGACCAGGTCGAGGCCGACCTCGTCCGCGACCTCGGCCAGGTGCATCGTGTCGTCGGCGACCTCCGCCGCGGGCGGCAGGAAGGCGCCGACGAGCAGGTCGTGGCCATAGTCGGGCATCTCAGTCCGCTCCGCCTGCCAGCCGCCGCAGGAACGCGGCGACGGTGGCGACCTCGTCGGGCCGCAGGTGGGTGCCGAACTCGCGCTGGATCGCCTTCAGGTGGTCGCGGTTGGCGGCGCCCAGCCGCTCGCGGCCGGCGTTCGTGAGGGCGGCATAAACCGTGCGGCGGTCGGCCGGGTCCGGCTCGCGGCAGGCCAGGCCGGCGGCGACCAGCGGGTCGAGCAGCTTCGTGGCCCCCCGCTGCTGTAGAGCAGGGCGCCCGCGAGCTCGGACATCCGCATCCGGCAGCCGGGCGCGCCGGCGAGCTTGAGCAGCACGTGGTA
>DATDJX010000559.1:0-2605 GCA_036520275.1 Asanoa sp. | reverse complement strand
GCTCGGCGTGAACGCGATCTCGACGCCCTCTGCGCGCAGTGCCGCGAGATCGTCGTCGAGCGGGCGTGGGTAGGCGTCGAGATCCTCGCCCGCCCCGAACTGCAGCGGGTTGACGAAGATCGACACCACCACGACGGCGCCCTGCACCCGCTTGGCGGCCCGGATCAGCGACAGGTGGCCCTCGTGCAGCGCGCCCATTGTCGGCACCAACATCACCCTGCGGCCGGTCGGTCGCAGCGCCCTGGTGACCTCGGAGACGTCGCGCGGGCTGGGGTAGACGTTGAGATCACCGGGCGTGAACTGCGGCTTGGACTTGGTCATGGCTGTCCCGGTCCCCGGCTGCCGCGTGGGCCCACGGCAAGTACCGCGAAGACGTCGTCCGGTGCGTGCGCACGCTGTGCCGTACGCAACGACACGGCCCGATATGCCTGCGCGAGTTGCGTATCCACTTCGGCGAGTGCCCGCAGGTGACCGGCGACCGCGGCCGCATCGCCGCGGGCCACCGGGCCCGTCAGCGCCGCCTGTCCACGCTGCAGCGAGTTCTCCAGAGACGCTCGCGCCAGCGGGCCGATTACGCGCTCGGCGATGCCGCCTGGCGCGTCGCCGACCAACTCCTGCCCCAGCAGCTCCTGGCCCCACAGCGCGGCCCGCAGCGCCTCGACCGCGTCGAGCAGCACAGTGACGACGTGATTGCTCGCATGTGCCAGCGCCGCGTGGTACAGCGTGCGGGCGTCCTCACGGACCCGGAACGGCTCGCCGCCGATCTCGAACACCAGCGACTGCGCGATCGCGTACCCGACCTCGTCGGCGGCGGTGATGCCGAAGCAGGCGTCGGGAAGTCGAGCGATGTCCTCATCCGAGCCGGTGAACGTCATCGCGGGGTGGATGGCCAGCGGGATGCAGCCCTGTTCGGTCAGCGGCGCCAGCACGACAATGCCGTTCGCGCCCGAGGTGTGGGCGACGATCGTGCCCGGCCGCACCGCCGAGGTGGCGGCCAGGCCCGACACCAGGCCTGCGAGCTCGGAGTCTGGCACGGCCAGCAGCAACAGTTCGGCGCGGCCGGCGACCTCGTCGGGCGGCAGGACGGCGGTATCGGGCAGCCTGTTCTGGGCGCGTTCGGTGGACGCCCGCGAAATCGCGCTGCATGCGACCACCACATGATCGGCGCGCTCCAGCGCCACGCCGAGCGCAGTGCCCACCCGACCAGCGGAAATGATGCCGATCGTGAGCCGCGCCGGACGCAGTCCGTCGACGTGCTCCATCGCAGACGACCTCGCAAGTTGTCTTGGTTTCATCGTTCCGGTCCTGCGTTGCGGGTACCGGACGGTCGTTGTGAGTTTAGCTCACTCTTCGCGGCGTCTACGACGGCCGCCGCCGGTCGGGGTGGCCTGCAGCCTCGCCAGCAGATCGGCAACCGACTGCCCGCCGGTGTCCTCTGCGCTGCGATGCCGCCGCGCCTCGGGCCGCTCAGGCGGCGGTTCCGGCGGCCGCTCGGGCTCGGCATGCGGCGGCGGACCTCCGGATTCTGCGGCCAGCGTCGGTGGCGCAGGCGCGCGGCCAGGATCCGCGGCGTCCGGTGGCGCGGAGTGGCGGCCGCGGCGGGGTTCAGGGGGCGACTGCATCGCCGGCTCGGGTGCGCGTCGCCTGCCGACGTATTCGCGGGCGGACCCGTTCTCGCCAGCCGGCTGAGACGAATCGGACACCGTCGGCTGAGCCGACAAATCGGACACCGTCGGCTGAGCCGACGAATCGGACACCGTCGGCTGAGACGAATCGGACACCGTCGGCTGAGCCGACAAATCGGACACCGTCGGCTGAGCCGACAAATCGGACACCGTCGGCGCAGCCGGCGCAACCCAGTTGCTGCCCGGTGCGCCCGCGGGTATCCACTGTCCATCCGCGGGAGCGGGCTGCCAATCCGTCGGCGCCGTCTGCGCGGCAGGCTCCGGCTCGGGGCGCGGCGGGGGCGGTGGCGGTTCCGGCGGCGTGGCGGGTCGGCGCTCAGGTTCCGGTGGCTGCCAAGTGAATTGGGGCTCGGGCGTGGGCTGCGGGACCGGCGCCGGCGGCGGTGACGGTGGCGGCGGGGACCACGCGCGCGACGCCTCTTCGGCACGACGTCGCCGCCCTTCTTGCTCGGTCTCCGACGGCCTGCGGTGCGCACCCCCGTAACTCGGCCCCGGCGGTACCCATTCGGCCTCGGGCGGATGGGGTTCGGCCGGCACGTCGATGATCGGGCTTTCATCGGTGTTGGCCTCGACGTCCTCGCGGTCTTCCGTGTCGATGCGGCTGGCAGTGACCCGGCCAGTGGATTGAATTTCGGTTGGCCAGTCGTCGTAGGCGCGGGGCCGATCGGTTTCGAGCGCAGGCCGGTGCGACAGGTCGGCGTCGAACAGGATCTCCAAATTGGCGCGCAGCGCGGCCAACTCGGCCCGCAACCCAGCGACCTCGTCGGCGGCCTGGGCCCGTATCTCGGAAGTCAGTTCGCGGCGCAGCTGGCTTTCCACGGTCAGCTCGTATTCCCGGCGCGCCGAGATCTCGCGGTCCAACTGCAGGTCATAGACCAGCTTGAGGTCCCGCACCTTGGCCTGGTCGATATCGCTTTGCC
>DATDJX010000558.1:0-6179 GCA_036520275.1 Asanoa sp. | reverse complement strand
CCGGACGACCGGGCGCGGGCCAGCTCGCGTCGCAGCACGGCCCAGACGACCGCGGTGCGGGGGCCCGGGCGCGCCGTTGTTCGCTCCACGGCACGAGCCTAACGGGGCCGCCCGTCCGTGCCGGCGCAGGAGGCGGGGGCGTCCGCGGACGCTGACCTCCTCCAGCCTCCTCCACCGCCCGTCCGGTGCCGAGCCCCCTGGCCGCTGCCCGTTGCGGCTGGTCGTCGCGAACCGTCGATGAAGTGCCGCTGCGCCAGGAACAACACGATGATCATCGGGGTCGTCGCCTTGGCGCTGCCCGCCAGCACGATGTGCCCGTCGTGCTCGCCGCCCAACCGGAGCCGCTCGAGCACCACCTTCAACCCCCGCGGGGCGTCACCAGGCTCTCTCGTCGCGCAGGTAGTCAGCCGCTCGATCAGGTCCGTCCAGCTCGCCGCGGACTCGAGCACCAGCACCACGAGCGCCACGTTGCACGGCGGGCCACCGGGTTCACCGCCGCGCGTCGGTTCCAAGCTGCTCTTTGGAGAGGTGCCGATGCCTCCGCGAAGCTTCTGCCTCGTCGAGGAAGGCCAGACCCTCGAGGCATTTGTGGTATTCGGCGGCAACCTGGTCATAGCTCGCCAGACCGGTCGCGAGGCTCAGGTCCAGCCATTCCAACCGGGCACGCTCCTCGTGGGCCCGCGCGACGTGCTCGTCCAGGCTCTGCGACTTGAGCAGCTGCGTCGCGATGACCGCCGCCAGCGAGCACGCCGCCGCCGCCGCGCACAGAATTTGCCAAGCCGGCGTGTCCAACCCCGACAGTTCGGTCAGCCAGTCTCCGAACGACTTTCCGCCGATGGCGGGCGCGGCCGTCAGGAACGCCGCCACCGCGCCGCCTACGATGGCGATGGTCACGAGCCGGCGTTGTCTCGACCCCGCCCTTTGCAGATAGGCGTCGACAAGGGCCTGCTTGTGGCGGATTGCTTCCACGAGGGTCGCGGTTGGGGTGCTGCCTGACATGTCGACCTCCGAACACTGTGTACTACCGAGCGTGCACCGACCGGCACGCGTGGGCAATGGGAATCGACCCTCAGCGCTTCCTCGGCGATCCCTCAGATCCACCGGATCGGGCCAGGGTACCGATGCCGGACCGTGGCAGACCCGGACCGCCGAGCACGGCGGCGCGGTGCCGGCCCCGACCCGTCTCGTTCGACTCGTGGCTCGACAACGCTGCGCGAGCCCGGCTCATGTGGGCCGACCGGTGGACCGTCGACGTGCTGATGTCCCTGGTCGCCCTGCCGCCGCGCCGTCTGCTAGCGATGGTGCTGGTGGTCGTGCTGCGGCGAGCACACGATCTGGCGGTGGCCTGGAGGCGGTGCCCGAACTGTCCGAAGTGGAGGCTCGTGCCACGACGCGCACGCGTGGCTCGGCGCTCCCGTCGCGCCGCCGCCCACCGTCGATGGGCTTCTTCCGCCGTGTCGCCGCGGCGGCGACGGGTCCTCGGCTCGTGGCCGGGCGGTCGTATGGCGAGATCGCCCGTGCCCTCCTCGTCACGGAGAAAGACCGTCTAGGACATCCCGATGATCTTGACAGACCAGGTGCGGCAACCGCGTCGAACCTTGCCCAGCTAACCCGCCGGCTCGGGGCGGGAGATCCGCCTGAGGGGGACGCGGCCGGAATCTGAGGGGCGTCGCCCGATGTCGGCGCGGGCCCGGCGGCGAAACGTGGAGCCAACCGAAGCGTTCCTCACGGGAGGTTCCATGCGCCCTGTACTCCGTACCATCCTGGCGTCGCTCGTCGCGACCGCATTGGTCGTCCCCGCTGCCGGCTCCGCGCACGCCCGGACCCGCGAGGGGCCCGATGCCGTCCTGGCCTGGAACGCGGTCGCGACGTCGGCGACCGTGGCGGCCTGCTTCTCACCCGGCGCCGACGGCAACCCCATCGCCGAGTCTCGCCTCTTCGCGATGACCCAGGTGGCCGTCCACGACGCGCTCAACGGCATCCGGCACCGCTACCAGCCGTACGCCGCGCGGCTGTCGGCGTGGTCGAAGGCCGCACCCGACGCCGCCATCGCCGCCGCCGCGCACGGCGTCCTCGTGCCCGGCCTCGCCGAGCTGTCGACGTTCCTGCCCGCGTCGTGCATCGACGCGGGAACGGCCGTGGTAGAGGAGGCCTACACCGCTGCCCTCGCCGCCATCCCGGACGGCCGGGCAAAGGCCGCCGGCGTCGGGGTCGGCCGGCAGGCCGCCGCCGCCATCCGCGAACTGCGCGCCCACGACGGGTCCGACACGCTGCTGCAGGACACCGGCTACCCGCAGGGCACCGAGCCGGGTGCCTACCACTTCACGCCCGGAACACCGTTCGCGTTCGCGCCCGGATGGGCAGACGTCACCCCGTTCGTGCTGCGCGACGGGGCACAGTACCGGCCCGGTCCGCCGTACCCGGTCACGAGTCGGCGGTACGCCGCCGACGTCGCCGAGGTCCAGCGGCTGGGTGGCGACGGCGTCACCACGCCGAGCGACCGCACCGCCGAGCAGACCGAGATCGCGTTGTTCTGGGTGGGTAGCGTGCCGGCCCAGTGGAACGGGATCGCCCGGACCGTGACCCGGCAGCGCAACCTCGATCCGTGGCAGGCCGCCCGCCTGTTCGGGTTGGTCAACCTCGCGGTGGCGGACGGATACATCGCCACGTTCGACACCAAGTACCACTACAACTTCTGGCGACCGGTCACGGCGATCCGGCTGGCGGACACAGACGGAAACCCGGCGACGACAGCAGACCCGAACTGGACCCCGCTGGTGACGACGCCGCCCGTCCCGGAATACGACTCCGGGCACAGCGTCACGGCTGCGGCTGCCGCGGCCGTCCTGACCGGACTGCTCGGCCGGGTCGCCTTCGCGGCGTGCAGCGGCACGGTGCCGGACGGATCGCGATGCGACGACGCGCACCCGGTGGTGCGGCTGTACACGAGCTTCGCGCAGGCATCGCGGGAGAACCAGCTGTCGCGCATCTACGTCGGGTTCCACTTCCGCGACGCCGTCGACACCGGCGGCATCCACGGCACGAAGATCGGCGAGCTGACGCTGTCCACTTCGCTGCGTCCCTCCTGACGCCGGCGCTCATCGCGGCTGCGCCGTCCGGGCCACCGGCCGTGGGTGCATCGAGGCGCACCCGCGGCCGGTCCCGGTCGAATTCGGCCGTTGACCCTCCGGAGCCGCCCGTTCAGCCAGCGGTAATCGGGTGGCGCTCGGTGGGACACTGGCCACATGGCGCGCGGGGCGGCCGATGGCCGGCCGCTCGTGGGACGGGCGGTCGAGCTCGACGCCGTGCACGGGCTGCTGGCCGCCGCGGCCCGGGGCGAGTCCGGCGCGCTGCTTGTCTCGGGCGAGGCGGGGGTCGGCAAGACCGCGCTCGTGGGGGCGGCGGCGCGCCACGTGGGCGACCGCTTCGGCGTCCTGTGGGCCACCTGCCTGCCGCTGACGTCGCTCGCCGTGCCACACCTGCCGTTGAGGTCGGCCCTGCGGGAGTGGACAGCCGTCCACGGCGGCACGACGCCGCCGCCCGACCCGCTCGCCTTCGACGCCTGGCTCGACGAGGCCGCCCGGGCGCGGCCGGTCCTGCTGGTCGTCGACGACCTGCACTGGGCCGACCGGAGCACGCTCGACGTGCTGATGTACGTGCTCGCCCTCCCGCCGCGGCGCCGGCTCGCGGTCATGACGACCGTGCGGTCGGGCGAGGTCTACGCCGATCATCCGTTGCAGCGGTGGCTGGCCGACACCCGGCGGCAACCCGGCTTCACCGAGGTGAGCCTCGACCGGCTGGACCGGCCGGCGACGGCGGAGCAGTTGGCCGGCCTGCTCGGTCGGCCGCCACGCCAGGCGCTCGTCGACGACGTGTATACGCGGACCCGTGGCAACGCTTATTTGAACGTTCTTCTCTCCCGCGGGCTGGACCCGGACGCCGACGCGGTGCCGACCGACCTGCCGGACGACCTCCGGCAGGCGGTGGCACGCGCCTGGCACGGCCTGTCGGCCCCGGCACGGGCACTGACCCGGCTGATCGCGGTGGCCGGCCGCCCGACCGGCGTGGAGCTGCTGTCCGACGTGGGTTTCGACGGCGCCATCGTGCCGGCGCTGCGGGCGGCGGTCGACGCCGGCGTGCTCGAGGTGGTCGCCGGCGATCGATACTGGTTCGTCCACCCGCTGCTGGCCGAGGTTCTCGAAGACGGCCTGCTGCCCGACGAACGGCGGGTGCTGCATGCGGCGTTCGCCACGGCGCTCAAGGCGCGCCTGGGCGACGTCGAGCAGACGATCGACCTCGCAGATCACCATCACCGCGCCGGCCACGTCGCGGAGGCGTTCGGCGCGGCGCTGCGCGGGGCGGAGGTCGCGGAAGGCGTGGGCGGTGCCACGGAGGGCCTGCGCCTGCTGCGCCGGGCGCTCGACCTGCTGCCGTCGGTGCCGGACGCCGGCCTGTCCCGCCTGGAGCTGCTCACCCGCATCCGCGCCGCCGCCGACCGCGCCGGCGACCAGGAAGCCGAGCTGGCGGCGATCGAGGCGATGCTCACCCTCGTCGACCGCGACGAAACACCACTGGTCGCGGCGGAACTGCTGGTCCGTCGAAAGCTCCTGTGCATGAGCTGCGCCCGGCACTGCGACGACCTCGACGACATGCGGGAAGCAGTACGGCTCACCGCACCGTATCCGGCCAGCATGGAGCACGCCTTGGCGATGTCCGAGCTGGCGCAGGCGGAATGGCCGCGTGGCCTCCCGGAGGCGCGCGAGCGATCGCGCGAGGCGGTCCGGCTGGCCCGCGCCTGCGGATCGCCTCGGGCCCTCGCCTACGCCCTGACCGCGGCGGCCGAGGCGCACGACTTCAAGGGCGAGGTGTCCGGAGCGGACCGGGCCCGCGAGGCCCTCGACGCGGCGAAGCAGGCCCGGGACTTCTGGGCCTACGCGTCGGCGGCGGCGTGGAGTGGAGGAACGTTCGGGACGCAGGAGGATCCCCGCCATCTCGCGGAAACGCGACGTTGCGCCGAGGAACTGATCTCGGTCGGCGCACCGCACACCTACGTCGCCACGCTGTGCGCCTGGGAGACCCCAAGGCCTGGTCATCGTCGGCCGCTGGCGGGAGTGCCTAGACCGGCTCCGGCTCGCATTGGCCGGCAACCCGGGACCGTTGGCCGACGCAGACGGGCGGTTGACCGCAGCCCAGTTGGCCTGCCGGCAGGGAAGGATCGCCGAGGGACGGGCCCACTACGCCCGGGCCGAGGAGCTCAACGTGCTTCAGGAGAGCTCGCACCGGCACGCCTTCGACACGACGCGCGCCGAGCTCGCCCTGGCCGCCGGCGACTGGGAGGAGGCGGTAGCGGCGGCGCTCACCGGTCTGGCCCTCCCGTTTGCGCCGAACCTCTCCGAACGGCTCTTGCCCGTCGCGGCTCGCGCTCTGGTCGATGCGGCGGACAGTGCCCGAGCGCGCGGCGATGACGACAGCGCGGTGCTCGACCGACTCTGCGAGTTGCGTCGCAATCATCCCGAGGTCTACGCGGACACCATCGGCGGCGACGTGTACCGGGCGGTGGTCCGGGCGATGCAGGAGTTGTACGACGCGGAGTTCGCCCGCGGCACGGGCGACGCAACGACCGCCGACCGCTGGCAACGAGTTGCCTCCGCGTCGAGGGAAGTCGGGCTGGCCTGGGACGAGGCGTATGCCTCATGGCGGGTGGCCGAGGCGTTGCTACGGGGCCGGGCGCGTCCGCCGGAGGGTGTGGCGGCCCTGCGGCGGGCGTACGAGCTGGCGGTCGACCTGGAGATGGCGCCGGTGCTGTCCGACGTGGAGGCTCTCGCCAGCACCGCCAAGGTGAACCTCGCCACCCCGGTGCCGGCGCCGGCGGTGCTCGCGGGGCTGACGAAGCGGCACCAGGAGATCGTCGCGCACATCGTCGCGGGCCGGACGTACGACGAGATCGCCCGTGCGCTCTACATCAGCCCGAAGACGGTCAGCTCGCACGTGTCGGCGATCCTCGACCGGACGGGGTGCGCGAACCGCATCGAGTTGGCGCAGCTCGTGCGGCGGCTCACCGGAAATCCCGGGACGCCGGAGTGACCGGCGGGGCGATCGGGTCCAGGCGGTCGGCGATCAGGTTGATGACGCCCTCGGCCATCTCCAGCCGGCCGCGGACGACGAGGGCGGCGCTGGTA
>DATDJX010000557.1:0-6187 GCA_036520275.1 Asanoa sp. | reverse complement strand
GTCACGGCGCCCGACGAAGTGAACGCTCCGGCCGGCGGCCGATCACCCGCGAAGGGTGACGTGCGTGGCCGCCGACGGTGGTCCACTGGTCAACGCGGGCGTGACGTCACGGGCGACGGCGCGAGGGGCACAGGCCGTACGCCCCGGAGGTTCTCCGGCGGGCAGCACCGGCCGACACCGGCCGAACCGCGGGCGGCGCGCTCCGGGGGCGGCGCCGCAGCATGGTCGCGGCGCCGCTGCGCGAGCCCGGCGGCACCGAGCTCTACAGCAGCCCGAGCCTGCGCGCGGCGTGGACGGCGTCACGACGGTTACCCACGCCGAGCTTGCGATAGAGGCTGCGCAGGTGCGACTTGACCGTGTTCGCCGACACGTACAGCTCCTTCGCGATGTCCGTCGTGGTCAGCAACGTCGGCAGGTAGCGCGCGACAACCGCCTCCCGGTCGGTGACCGGGTCCAGCACCTTCGCCGCGGGCGCATGCGCGTCGAGCAGCGCGTCGACGCGCTCCCCGAATGCGCCGGTGAGCAGGTCGTGGTGCCGGGTCAGCACGTGGCCCAGGTCCGCGCCGGTCAGCAGGAACGGACGGAGTAGGCCCTCCGGAGCGGCGAGCGACAACGCCTCCGAGATGCCGATCGCCACCGCTCCGTCGTGACCGAGCCTGGCGGCGGCGAGCGCGTCGACAAGCCACGCCTCGACCCGTGCGGCCACGTCGGCCTTGCGCTTGCGGGTCACCACCCGCGCGAGCAGGTCGCGGGCGGCCTCCGGCCGGCCGAGCGCCAGCTGGGCGCGCGCCGCGGCGACCGACGCCGGGGCGGCGAGAGCGCTGGCGGGTCCGGCACCGGACAGCGGGCCGAGCCGCTCGACGGCCGCCTCCGCACGGCCTGCCGCTACGTCGACGTCGCCGCCGACCAGCGTGATCCAGTCGCGCAGCAACGGCGGCGGCAGCCATCCCCGTACGGCGTCGCGGGTCGCCGCGACGGCCGCCGCCGCGCCGGTGACGTCCTGGCGGGCCAGCCGGATCCGGGCGTCGACGAGATCGACCACGACGGCGGTGGTCCGTTCCGGGTCGCGCCGGCATCCGGCGCGGGCGACCGCGAGATGCATCTCGGCGCCGTCGAGGTCGGCGCGCTGGCAGTGCACCACCGCGAGGCCGAGGAACGCGGACGTGGCCTGCATGGCGTGGGTCCACCCGCGCCTGCCGGCAAGCTGCGCCGCCTCCCGGCCGTGGGCCGCGGCCTCCCGCAGCCGGCCGCGCGAAGCCGCGACGAGGCTGGCCTGGCCGAGTGCGTCCACGAGGGACAGGTCGAGGCGGCGCGCCCGGGTGGCCTCGACCGCGGCGGCGAGGGTCTCCTCGGCGTCGTCGACCGAGCCCTCCCAGAGCTGCGTCAGTCCCCTGTGGACCAGGGCTACCGCGCGCAGGCCCGGCACATCGGAGACGCCCGGGCCGTCCGGTTCGGCACGCACGGACAGGTCGCCGCGCCAGCGGGCGCTCGTCACGTCCACCATGGACAGCACCGCGCGGGTAGCGGCGCGCTCCTCGGACGGCACCGACGGCAGCAGGTCGCGCGCGCTGGCGGCGTGCCGCGCGACCGCGGCCGGGTCGCGCCGGCACATGGCCGCGAGCGCCAGGGCGGCCGGTACGTATGGGCCGCCGTCCGCGGCCGCCGGCGGGATCCGCTCCAGCAGCCGCCGTACGACATCGCGTTGCGGGCCGAAGATCTGCGGCGCCGCGGGTCCGGCGAGCAGCTCGGCCGCCATCGTGGACTCTCCCGCGGCGAGCGCGTGCCGGGCGCCGGTCACCGCTTGCCGGTTGCCGGCGTACCAGCGCGCCGCCCGCAGATGCAGGGAGGGCATCTCTGCCGCGAGCCGCACGCCGGCCTCGCGGCGCAGGAAGGCCCGGAACATCGGATGCAACCGGACGGTCTCGCCGTCTGGCCGCTGGCGCGCGAACAGGTCGCCATGGACGATGAGGTCGAGCAGCCGCGCCCCGGTGTCGCTCTCGGTGACCGCGTCGGCGGCGTCCGGCGACAGGTGGTCGAGCATGCTGGTCCGCAACAGGAAGTCGCGCACCTCGGCGGGCTGCTCGGTGAGGATCTCCTGCGCGAAGTAGTCGGCCAGGCCGTACGGGCCCTCGCCGGTCAGCGCGAACCGCAGTCCGACTGCCCACCCTTCGCTGTGGTCGACGGACGCCCGAAGCTCCATCTCGGTGACCGCCGCGCCGTGCGCGCGGGCCAGCTCGCGGGCCTCGTCGACGGTGAACGCCAGGTCGTCGGCGCCGACCGTGACGAGCTCACCCGCCAGCGCCATCCGCGCGAGCGGAAGCGGCGGGGCGCCCCGCGCGCAGAGGAGCAGGCGCACCGGGGACGGCCGCCGCACCAACGCGGCCAGGGCCGCCGTCGCCGGCCCTGCCCTGAGCCGTTGCGCGTCGTCGAGTACCAGCACGGTCGGCGGCATCCGTTCCGCGAGAGCGTGCGCCTCGTCGGGCACCGCGACGCGGTCCACCGGGAACGCGGCGGGCCTGTTGGCGGCCGACGTGAGGGCGGCGATCAGGTAGCGCCACAGATGCGCCGGGTCGTTGTCCGCGTCGTCGAGGGTCAGCCACGCGATGTGCCGGTCGGGCCGGGCGGTGGCCCACGAGTTGGCCAGCGTCGTCTTGCCGGACCCGGCCGGCGCGCTGACCAGGGTCACGGGTCCGCGCGTGGCCACGTCCAACCGGGCCAGCAACCGCGCACGGACGATGAGCGGCACGGGGGGCTGGGGCACCGCGAGACGAGCCGTGTTGAGCCGGCTGACCCGCCGCAGGCGGGTCGCGGGCCGGGAGCGGTGGGACAGCCGCGTGGTCGGGCCCGACATCGGAATCCCCTCACCGTGGTGGGCGCCGGAATCCCCACCGACGGGATCGATCGTAGCGACGGTTTACCCCAACTGCGGCGAAAGCCGGGACAATCCCGAAGGGCCCTGTAACCCCCGCTTCACCCGGTGCGGGTGATGCCCACGGGGTCGGGTGCCTGGGTTTCATGGACGGGAGGCCCGGTCGGGCGCGAGGCATTCCGCGGCCACCGCCGGGCCGGCGCCCGAGACGGAGGCGAGCAATGGCGACACTCGTGGCGATCGGGTATCCCGACGGGACAACGGCGTACGCGGCCCAGCAGGAGGCCGAGCGGCTGGCTGGTGACCTCGTCATCGAGCCGGACGCCATCGCGGTGATCGTCCGGGACCCGGACGGGAGGTTCAAGGTGAGCACGAACCACCACGCGGTGGGCGGCGGCGCCATGTGGGGGATGCTCTGGGGCGGGCTGTTCGGCCTGCTGTTCTTCGTCCCGTTCCTGGGCATGGCGGTCGGTTCCGGGCTCGGTGCGCTGATGGCGAAGATCGAGAAGAACGGCGTGGACGAGGAGTTCGAGGCCCAGGTGCGCGACCTGCTGCAGCCCGGCACGTCGGCGCTGTTCCTGGTGGTCGACAAGGTCACCCCGGACAAGGCGGTCGAGGCGCTGCGCCCCTTCGGCGGCACGGTGCTCACGTCGTCGCTGTCCAAAGAGGACGAGCAGCAGCTCCAGGAGGCGCTGCACGGCGAGCCGGCCGCGCCGTGACGGCAGCGTGGTCGCAGGTCACGGCCGGGGAACGACGGGGGTGAAGACATGACGGACGAACCGCTGCACGTGATCGTGGTCGGCGGCGGCATCGCCGGCGTCGCCTGCGCCAACCGGCTCGCGGGTGAGCCCCAGGTGCGGGCGACGCTGGTCGACCGCAACGAGTACCACCAGTTTCAGCCGCTGCTCTACCAGGTCGCGTCGGCCGAGCTGGCCGCGGAGGACGTCCGCTTCGACCTGGTCGAGATGTTCGAGCCGTACGACAACGTCACCGTCCGCATCGCGGAGGTCGTCTCGGTCGACCCGGCGGCGCCGAGCGTCACCTTCGCCGACGGCGAGACGCTGTACGGCGACGTGGTCGTCGTCGGGGCCGGGGCCCAGCCGAACTTCTTCCACACGCCCGGCGCGCCGGACCACTCGTTCCCGCTCTACAGCGTGGACGACGCGGTCCGGGTACGGGCCCGGGTGCTGCAGCTGTACGCGGAGGCGGCCGAGCGGCCGGAGCTCGCCGACGAGGGCGCGCTGACCTTCGTCGTCATCGGCGGCGGCCCGACCGGTGTGGAGACGGCCGGCGCGCTCGCCGAGCTGGTCCACGAGGTCATGCCGCACCACTACCCCGAACTGGACGGCGCGCGGGCGCAGGTCATCCTCGTCGACCTGGCGCCGGGGGTGCTCGGCGCGTTCTCCGCGAAGGCGCACGACTACGCGGCCGACCAGCTGCGGCACCGCCGGGTGCACCTCAAGCTGGGCGTGTCCGCCAGGGAGGTGGCGCCGGATCGGGTAACCCTGAGCGACGGCACGGTGCTGCCCACCCGCCTGGTGATCTGGGGTGGCGGCGAGAAGGCGGCCCAGGTCGCCGGGCGCGCCGGCGTCGACCAGGGGCACGGCGGCCGGATCGACGTGCGGCCCGACCTTTCGGTCGAGGGCTACCCCCACTTGTACGCGGTCGGTGACGTCGCCAACGTCCCGAACGGCGACGCGGTGCTACCCCAGCTGGGCAGCGTGGCCGCGCAGTCGGGCGACTGGGCGGCCCGCAACGTCATGGCGTCGATCGAGCACGCGCGCCCGGAGCCGTTCGTCTACCGGGACAAGGGCATCATGGCGATGATCGGCCGGCGGGCGGCGATCGCCGAGATCGGCGAGCACCGGCACGAGCTGCACGGCCGGATGGCGTTCGCGGCCTGGCTGGGCGTGCATGCCGAGCTGCTGGCCAACGCGGGCGCCGAGCTGCGCGCGTTCACAGCCTGGGCCGAGGAGTTCTACCTGCGCCCGCACCACCGCTCCAGGGCGCTGCTCGACAAGTCCACGGTGGACACTCCGCGGATCCGACGCACCCACCGCTCCCGGTGATCGATGCTCCTCCCGTCGTCAATCGGAACCGACCGGGTTCAGCCTGGCAACGCTGGCTATTGGCATTTCCGGCTTTTGCCCTCTCCCCAGTATGAATCCGACTTGCGTGCTATGTTCGCTCTGACACCACGACCGACGGGCGGAGATTCGATTCCTTTGCCCGCTCTCGCGGACGCCGGGAATCCAGTAACCCGCTCGCGAGGGCCGGGTGGCGCCTCGTGACGAGGGGTAGACGCGATGACCACCGAAACCACTCACCCGATCCACCGGCAACACGCCCACATCCACGGGCCGGACTGCGGCCACGACCCGGTGGAGCATGAAGGCCACGTCGACTACCTCGACGGCGGACACCTCCACCACGCCCACGACGGGCACTACGACGAGTGCGGCGTCGCAGACCACACCCGGTCCGAACCCCACGACCACGAACACGGGGAGCACTGCGGCCACGTCCCGGTACGCCATGACGACCACGTCGACTATCTCCATGACGAGCACGTGCACCGGCGACACGACGACCACTACGACGAGTGCGCATCCCACACGCACGTACCGGCCGAAGCGCACGCCCACATTCACGGCGACGGATGTGGCCACTCCCCCGTCCTGCACGGCGAACACCTGGACTACGTACACGATGGACATCGGCACGCCGCCCACCGAGGCCACTACGACGAGCACTGACCATCCGCGATAGGGGACCCGTCGCTTCGCACGTAGTGAGTGGGATCGGGGACGTGCTGGCTCAGCGCGTATGCCGTGCCACGGTTCGCCATCGGTACGGGCCGGCTCCGATCCGACACCGAATCCACGACGCCGCTTCCGACTCCGCGCCGGCGGACACGGCCGTTGCTATGCGCGGCGTAGCTGCCGACACCATCGTCTTCGCCGGTGTCGACGCCACACGGGCCACGCGGGCCATTCCCGACGACGACGCCGACGTTGGTGTCTCCATGCCGGCGCCCACCTCGCGCAGGCACCTCACGTTCCCGTGGCTGCGGCGAAAGCGAACGAGGTGACCGTTCATCATGCTGGCCATCGTTGTCGCGTTGGTCGCGGCGTTCCTGTACGCCGCGTCCAACTCGATGCAGCAGCACTCGGTGCAGATCGCAGACACGCGCCCACCGCCGCGCAGCCGCAAACTGTCGCGCGTGCTGCCGGTTACCCGGCTGCTCCCCCAGCTGGCCCGCAGCCGGCTGTGTGGGCCGGAACCGCTGCGAGTGTGGGCGGGACGCTGACACAGGCC
>DATDJX010000556.1:0-13614 GCA_036520275.1 Asanoa sp. | reverse complement strand
GCGGCCAGCCAGTCCCCCAGCTCGGTGTCGTACGCACGACGGAACCGTTCCCGCCAGTCGGGCGGCACGGCGGCGCTCACGCGCCCGTCGCGGCGCACCACGACCTCGGGGCGATCGGCCAGCGCCACCGTGCCAAGCTCGCCCACGACCTCGCACCGGATGTCGTAGCCGTACCGGATGTTCACCGAGACCTCGACGTCGATGAGGGTCCCGCGAGACGTCTCGAGCAGCACCACCAAGGGGTCGCGCAGATGCGCCTCGGCCTTGCTGTTGCGCCGCGGGGTCAGCACCCGCGCCGCCGCGATCTCGTCGTCGAGCAGCCAGCGCGTGACGTCGATCTCGTGCACCGCGGTGTCGTTGATCGCCATGTCCTCGACGTACGTTGGCGGGACCGACGAGTTGCGGTGAGCACAGTGGACAAGCAGCGCCGCGCCGAGGGAGCCGTCGGTGAGGACCTCGCGCATCGCCCTATACCCCTCGTCGTATCGCCGCATGAACCCGACCATGACCAGCCGGCGGCCGGCGGCCGTCTCGGCATCGATGATGTGCCGGCACGCCCCCTGCGTGGTCGCCAGGGGCTTCTCGCAGAAGACCTGTTTTCCCGCGGCGATTCCGGCCAGGACGAACTCCTCGTGCGTCCCGCCCCATGACGTGACCATGACGGCGTCGACGGCGTCGTCCGCGATCAGCTCCTGGCCGCTAAGGTGCACGCGACAACCGGGCACGTCCGCGGCGACCGCCGCGGCGCGCTGGGCTTCGACGTCGCTGACGGCGCTGACACGGACTCCCGGCAAGACATGAGTAAGTCGGTGGATGTGCGCCTGCCCGATCATGCCGACGCCGATCACCCCGACGCGGACGGTCATGGTGCCCCTCCTATATCTCTATGCTCCGAAGCCGCCGCCGAGCAGATAGCGCGGCGTGCGTGCGGCGATCGGCCCCGGGACGTCGAAGTCGACCGGGTACAGATCTTGCTCGACGATCACGAACGTGTCGGCGCCTCGCTCGAGCAGCGCCCGCCCGACCGACGGGATGTCGGGCAGCCCGTTGGGCGGCTCGCAGCTCGCGCCCTGCGCCACGGCCTGGCCGAAGGCCAGGTCCTCGGCGCGGGCCACGACGGCCGGATCCATCTGTTTGATGTGGACGTAGCCGACCCGGTCGGGGTGCGACCGGATCAACTGCGCGGCGTCGCCGCCGCCGTACGCGTAATGCCCGGTGTCCAGACACAGCGAAACGTGGCGCGGGTCGGTGTCGGCGAGGAAGCGCTCGACCTGCTCGGGCGTCTCCACGTGGCTGTCGGCGTGGTGATGGAACTGCAGCGCGACGCCGTACTCCTCGGCGATGGCCCGGCCGAGCTCGTTCGTCGACCGCACCAGCGTTTTCCGACCGTCGTCGTCCAGGTCACGGGCTCGAGGTATTCCCCGGTCGTGTCGTCGCGGAAACCAGGCACCGGCACGAAGACGATCTGGCCGGCGCCGGGTCGCTCCAGCCACTCGTAGCCGACCCCGGCGAGCTCGTCCAGGAACCGGTGCCAGGGTGTCTGGCGCGGGTCCTCGGCGAACCAGACGCCCCACGAGTCGGGACAGCTGCCGAGCTTGAGCCCCCGGCCGCGCCGCAACAGTCACGTCCGTCCCCCGGCCGGGGTGATGCCCAACTCCTTGACGTCCTCTTCCATCTCCTGTGCCGCCTCGGCGAGGGCCCCGCCGCCCCGTTCGAGCTCGTGATGCAGCTCTTCCAGCTCGGCGCCGCCGGCCATCAACGCAGTCAGCTCGTCGCGGCTGATCTCGCCCTTGCTGTAGTAGCCGAGGCTCCGGCCGCGCTTGAGGAGCAGGAACCGGTCGCCGACCGGGTAGGCGTGGTGCGGGTTGTGGGTGATGAAGATGACCCCCAGTCCGCGCTCCTTTGCCTGCAGGACGTACTTCAGAACCACGCCGGACTGCTTGACCCCGAGCGCCGCCGTCGGCTCGTCGAGGATCAGCACCTTCGCTCCGAAGTAGACGGCCCGGGCGATGGCGACGCACTGCCGCTCGCCGCCGGACAGCGTCCCGATGGGCTGGTCCACGTCGCGCAGGTCGATGCCCATGTCGGAGAGCTCTTTCTTGGCGGTCCGCTTCATGAACCTGATGTCCATGAGACTGACCGGCCCCACGCCCTTTCGCACCTCATTGCCGAGGAAGAAGTTGCGCCACACCGGCATCAGCGGCACCACCGCCAGGTCCTGGTACACCGTGGCGATCCCGCGGTCCAGCGCCTCGCGCGGCGAGTCGAAGTGGACCGGCTTGCCGTCGACCTCGTAGCTGCCCTCGTCGTGCTTGTGCAGCCCAGCGATGATCTTGATGAGGGTGGACTTGCCGGCGCCGTTGTCGCCCAGCACGCAGGTGACCTCGCCGCCGCCGACCTCCAGGCTGACCCCCTGCAGGGCGATGATGTTGCCGTAGTGCTTGCCGGCGTCGACGAGCCGGACCAGCGGCGCCCTCGTCCGCTCGGCGGTGCTCTCCGCGGTCGCCGTCGTCATCGCATTGCCTCCGCTCGCTTGCGGACCCAGTTGTTGAGCAGGATGGCGCCGAGCAGCAGCGCACCGAGGAAGAAGTAGAACCAGTCGGGGTTCCACCCGGCGTAGACGATGCCCAGGTTCGCCATGCCGAAGATGAAGGCGCCGATCGCCGCGCCGATCACCGAGCCGTACCCGCCGGTGAGCAGGCACCCGCCGACCACCGCGGCGACGATATAGATGAACTCGTTGCCGAGGCCGATTCCGGACTGGACCGTGTTGTTGTTGAAAAGGATGTGCATTCCGGTGAACCAGCACAGGAAGCCGACGGTCATGAACAGGCCGATCTTCACCCGGTTCACCGGTACGCCGACGGCCCGGGAGCTGGCCGCGGAACCCCCGGTCGAGAAGATCCAGTTCCCCAGGTGCGTGCGGAGCAGCACCCAGGTGGCCACGGCGACGAAGACGATCCACCAGATCAGCGTGATCCGGATCGACACACCGCCGACATCGAAGCTCGAGGCGAAGACCTTCTTCGCCGAGTCGAACCCCTGGATGTCCGACACGTCGTTGGTGCCGACGTTGCCGGTGACCTGCTTGGTGATGGCCAGGTTCAGGCCGCGCAGCATGAAGAACGTCCCGAGCGTCACGAGGAAGCTGGGGATGCCGGTCTTCACGACCAGGTAGCCGTTGATGAAGCCGATGGCGAGCGCGACCACCAGGGCGACGAGCACCCCGATCCACATGTTGGTGGTGAACTGGTAGCTGAACATCGACGCGACGAGCGCGGAGCTGGTAACCGCGACGCCGGCCGACAGGTCGAACTCGCCACCGATCATGAGTAGCGCGACCGCGACCGCCGGGATGCCGTACGTAGAGCTCAGGTACAGCACCGACGACAGCGAGTCGGCGGAGCGGAACGGCTCGGCGACGCCGAAGAAGATAAGGTAGATGACGATCGCGCCCATGAGCGCGCCGACCTCTGGGCGGTTGAGCAGACGGGACAGCGGCGACCTGGTGGCCATCCGCTCGTCCCGGGACGGTGGTGGCTTCTGGACGACGTCGAGGGTCTGAGTCACGGGAACCTCCGAGTTCTCGTTGCCGGGGGGCCACCGCCGGGGGTGACCCCCGCGGCCGTGCTACCGGGTGCCGCCGGCGGCGAACTTGCCGACGAAGTCGACGTTTGACTTGTCGACCAGGAACGGTCCGGTCAGCGTCGGCTTGCCGCCTCCCAGGACGTTGCCGTTCACCTTGTACAACCACAGCGAGTCGATGGACTCGTAGCCCTGCAGCCACGGCTGCTGGTCAATCGCCCACTGCAGCTCACCGGACTGGATCTTCGGGGGGATCTGCGGGTTGAAGTCGAACGTGCCGAGCTTCGCCTGGCTGCCCGAGTCCTTGATGGCGTCGATGGCGGCGAGCGCGATCGGCGCACCGAGGGTCACGATGAAGTCGATGCTCTTGTCCTGCGCCAGCTTCGCCGAGATGATGGACTTCACCGACGGCAGGTCCGAGCCGTTCACGTAGATCTTGTCGTACTTGCCGCCGAAAGTCGACTTCACCCCGTCGCACCGGGCCTCCAGCTGGACCTGTCCCTGGAACTGCACTACGCACAGGACGTGCTTGTAGCCGTCGTCGGAGGCCCGCTTGCCACCGGTCTGCCCGGCCAAGCTCTCGTCCGAGCCGAAGTAGGACAACACGCCGGACTCCTCATAGGAGCCGATGCCGGCGTTGATCGCCACCACCGGGATGCCGGCCGCGAGCGCCTTCTTCACGGCCGGGATGAGGGCCGGCGGGTCCGGCAGGGTGACCGCGATGCCGTCCACCTTGGAGTCGATGGCGCTCTGAATCAGGTTGGCCTGGTTGCCGGACGACGGATCGGATGAGTACTTGAGGGTGACGTTGTCCTTGTCGGAGGCCGCATGGGCACCCTTCTGGATGATGTCCCAGAACGTGTCGCCCGGTGCCGCGTGGGTGATCAAGGCGAACGTCATGTGCGGGGTATTCGCCTTACCCGCGCCGACCTGGCTGGTGCTCTGCTCGGCCTTCTTGCCGCCGGAACTGCTGCAGGCGGCGACGGCGATGGCGAGGCAGAGCGCGATGGTCGCGCTAGCCGCCCGCTTGCCGAATCTGGTCATCTAGGTTGCCTCCGATCGGGCGTGGTACGGGGATGAGGGGTCCGGCCGCTACACGGCCGTCGGGAAATGCATGTGTGCCTGGTGGTGCTCGTCGTACGCCGCGTCCGGCCACCGGCTCGTGACCGCCTTGGCCCGCGTGTAGAAGCGGACACCTTCTGGACCGTGGACGTGGGTGTCGCCAAACAGCGAGGCCTTCCAGCCGCCGAAGGAGTAGAAGGCCATGGGTACCGGGATCGGCACATTGATGCCGATCATTCCGACGTGGACGGTGCGCTGGAACCGTTGCGCCGCCTGGCCGCTCGACGTAAAGATGGCGGTCCCGTTGCCGTAGGGGTTTCGATTGATGATCTCGATGGCCTCGGCGAGGCTGTCCGCGCGGAGCACCACGAGCACCGGGCCGAAGATCTCGTCGGTGTAGATGTCCATCTCGGTGGTGACGCGGTCGAACAGGCACGGCCCGACGAAGAATCCGTCCTCGTGGCCCGGAACCGCCAGGTCGCGGCCGTCGACCACGAGCGTCGCGCCGGCTTGCTCGCCCCGCTCGACGTACCCGACGATGCGCTCCCGCGCCTCTCGGGTCACCACCGGTCCCATCTCGCTGCGTTCCTCGCGGCCGGGGCCCACCCGCACGGCCGCCGCCCTCTCGCGCAGCCGGTCCACGAGCGCGTCCCCGGCGCTGCCGACGGCGACGACGGCGGAGATGGCCATGCACCGCTGGCCGGCCGAGCCGTACCCCGCGGCGGTGATGTGGTTCGCCGCGAACTCGATGTCCGCGTCCGGCAGCACGACCGCATGGTTCTTCGCGCCACCGAGCGCCTGAACGCGCTTGCCGGTCGCGGACGCGCGTTCGTGCACGTACCGCGCGATGGGGGTGGAGCCGACGAACGACACGGCGGCCACATCCGGATGGTCCAGGAGCGCGTCGACCGCGACCTTGTCGCCGTGGACCACGTTGTAGACGCCCTCGGGCAGGCCCGCCTCGGCGTACAGCTCGGCCAGCACGTTGGACGCCGACGGGTCGCGCTCGCTCGGCTTGAGAACGAAGGTGTTGCCGGTGGCGATGGCGACCGGGTGCATCCACATGGGCACCATTACGGGGAAGTTGAACGGCGTGATCCCAGCGCAGACACCCAGCGGTTGGCGGAACGAGTACGCGTCGACGTCGGTGGATACCTGTTCGGAGTACTCGCCCTTGAGCAGGTGCGGTATTCCGCAGGCGAACTCGACCACCTCCAAGCCCCTGATGACCTCGCCCTTGGCGTCCGACAACACCTTGCCGTGCTCATCGGAGACGACAGCGGCGAGCCGGTCGAGGTTGCGCTCGACAAGGTCGCGGAACCCGAACATGATGCGCGCCCGTCGGGTCAACGACACGTCGCGCCAGCTGTCGAACGCCTTCTTGGCGGACTGCACCGCGGCGTCGACGTCGGCGGGCTCGGCCAGCGCGACCGCTGCCTGTGCCGCACCTGTCGCCGGGTTCCAGACCGTGGCCCGACGGCTCGAGACGCCCGCGGTCTCCGCGCCGCCGATGTGGTGTTCGATGGTTCTCACGGTGTCCCTCCCAAGTCGAGGCACGTCACAGGTACGGGCGCTGCGCGGCCTTGGCCGCCTCGTAGTCGGCGCGCGCCTTGCGGGTGCTGTCCAGCGCGGCGACCGCCGACACCGGGACGTCCCACCAACTCTCGGACGACGGGACCGGCGCGAGCGGGTCGGTCTCGATGTACACGACAGTGGTACGCGGCGAGGCCTTGGCCTGCGCGAGCGCGGCCCGAAACTCGCCGATCGTCGTGGCCCGCAGAACGTCGGCGCCCAGGCTCTCGGCGTTGGCCGCGAGGTCGACCGGCAGTAGGTCGCCATCGAGCATGCCGGTGCGCGGATTGCGGAACCGGTAGCTCGTGCCGAACCGCTGCGAGCCGACGGCCTCGGACAGCGCACCGATCGAGGCAAAGCCGTGGTTCTGGACGATTACCACGATCAACTTGATACCCTCGGACACCGCGGTGACCAGCTCCGCCGACATCATCAGGTACGACCCGTCGCCCACCAGGGCGAAGACCTCCCGGCTCGGGTCCGCCATCTTGGCGCCGAGCGCCCCGGCGATCTCGTACCCCATACAGGAGTAGCCGTACTCGACGTGGTACTGCTTGGGGTCCCGGGCGCGCCACAACATCTGTAGGTCGCCCGGCATGCTACCGGCGGCCTGGACCACGACACCCCGGTCCCAAGCGACTTCGTTGACCGCGCCGAGGACCTCCGTCTGGGCGGGCAGCGGTCTGTGCCCAAGATGGAAGGCGCCGTCGACCACCCGCTGCCACGCCTCGGTCAGCTCGCGGGCCCGCGCGGCGTAGGCGTCGTCGACCCGCCAGCCGGCCAGCGCGTCGGTAAGCGCCTCGATGCCGTGCCGCGCGTCGGCGACCACCGACACCCCGGCGAGCTTGGCGGCGTCGAACGACGTGACGTTGAGGTTGACGAAGCGGACCGCCGGGTCGGCGAACGCGGTTCGGGAGGCCGTCGTGAAGTCGCTGTACCGGGTGCCGATGCCGATCACCAGGTCCGCCTCGCGGGCCAGCGCGTTCGCCGCGGCCGATCCGGTCGCACCGACGCCACCGACCGCGCACGGGTGGTCCCAGGGCACCGCGCCCTTGCCGGCCTGGGTGTCGGCGACGGGCAGTCCTGTCGCGTCGGCCAGCCGGCGCAGTGCGTCGGTCGCCTCGGCGTAGATGACCCCGCCACCGGCGACGACCAAGGGCCGGTGCGCCTCCCGTACCAGCCGGGCCGCCCGCTGCACAGCCGCCGGCTCGGGCACCGGGCGGGCGACGTGCCAAACCCGCCGGTCGAACAGGGCCTCCGGCCAGTCGTACGCCTCGGCCTGCACGTCCTGTGGTAGCGCGAGAGTGACCGCTCCCGTCTCGGCCGGGTCGAACAGGACCCGCATCGCACCGAGCAACGCCGAGGGCAGCTGCTCCGGGCGGTTGACGCGGTCGAAGAACCGGGACAGCGGCCGGAACGCGTCGTTGACGGAGATGTCGTATGAGCGCGGCTCCTCCAGCTCCTGCAGCACCGGGTTGGCGACCCGGGTGGCGAACGCGTCGCTGGGCAGCAGCAGCACGGGGATCCGGTTGACGGTCGCCAGGGCGGCGCCGGTGACCATATTCGTCGAGCCGGGTCCGATCGACGCGGTGCACGCGAACGCCTGCAGCCGGTTCGTCATCCGGGCGTACCCGACCGAGGCGTGCACCATGGCCTGCTCGTTGCGCGCCAGATGGTACGGGAGGTCCGCCGAACCGGTCAGCCGCGCCTCGAGCAGCGCCTGCCCGACGCCGGCCACGTTGCCGTGCCCGAAGATGCCGAAGCAACCGGCGATCGCGCGGCGCTCCTCGCCGTCGCGCTCGGTCCACTGGTTGGCCAGAAAACGCACGATCGCCTGGGCCACGGTCAGCCGGACGGTGCTCACAGCGCCTCCTGGTTCGCTCGCGCCGCGCCACCCCCGGGCGCCGCCCTCCCGCCGCGCCACGCAACGGGCTGCACCCGGCGCGTCGCGTCAGTCCAGGCGCCGCCCGCGGCGCTCCACTCGCTCACAGGGCCTCCTGGTTCGCTCGCTCCGTGGTCGTGGTCATCGGCAACCGCGCGTCGAGCGGCTGCGTCGCCCACGTGCCGCGGATCCAGGCGTGTGCGGGGTCGTCGCGGAACCGCCACACCCGCTCCCCCGGCCCCGCCATGACGTTGAGGTAGTACAGGTCGTAACCGGGTGCGGCCATCGACGGGCCGTGCCAGCCGTGGGGCACGAGGACGGCGTCACCGGAGCGCACCTCGGCGCACACGTCGATCGGCCGCGGGGCCGAGCCGTACACCCGCTGGTACGCCACGCCGCCGTTGGACACCTCGAAGTAGTAGATCTCCTCGAGCTCGGACTCGTCGGCGCGCTCCTCGTCGTGCTTGTGCGGCGGGTACGACGACCAGTTGCCGCCCGGCGTGAGCACCTCGACCGCGATCAGCCGGTCGGCGTCGAACCGGTCCGGTGCGCAGAAATTGTTCACCTGGCGGCTGGCCGGCCCAGCGCCGCGCAGCTCGACGGCGATATCCTCGGCCGCGCCGTACCGGGCCGGCAGCCGGCGGCTGGCCCGGGCGGAGGGCAGCGCGAACCGGCCGCCGCGGTCCGCGGTCAACCGCACCGTGGCCTCCCGCGGGGCGTACGCGAAGTCGGTGACGCGGGCGAAGACGTTGCTCCGGCCGGTCAGCCGGAATTCCTCGCCGTCGCAATGCACGACGCAGCCGCCGGACAGCGGCAGGACGATGATCTCGTCGGGTCCGGTGTGGACGGTCGCGGTGGCACCGGCGGCCAGCTCCAGCACCCGCAGGCCGCTGTACGTCCAGCCGGCGCGCTCCGGGGAGACTACCAGCCCGAACGCGGAGTCCGCGGTCGTGCCGCGCCGAATCACCGGGGCGGCCGTCGCCATCGTCGAACTCACAGCAGGCTCACCGCCCTGTCAACGGCACCCGCCACGTCGCCGTCGGCCGGGTACAGCAGCGAGCGCCCGATCACCAGGCCGCGCACGGTTGGCAGCGCCAACGCCTTGCCCCAGCTCACGATCGCGGCCTCCGGGTCGTCGGCCACCTCGCCGCCGAGGATGAGGGCAGGCAGCGTGGTCGCCGACATCACCCGGGCCATCTCGTCCACCCCAGGGACCTTCAGCCAGGTGTACGCCGAGGTGGTGCCCAAGCCCGCGGTGACGGTCATCGCCCGGATCATGGCGTCCGGCGCGAGATCCACCTTCAGCCGCCCGTCGATCCGATGCGTGATGAACGGCTCGACCATGGCCATGAGGGCGTGCTCGGCCAACCGGCTCACCGCGCGCGAACACGACTCCAGCGTCGCCGCCGTCTTCTCGTCGGCCGGGTCGATGCGCAACAACATCTTGCCGCCCTCGTAGTTGGCCGCGGCGATGCTGGCCGCGTCCAGCGCGGTGAACCGGTCATCGATCTCGAACGTCGTGCCGGCCAGCCCGCCCCGGTTCATCGACCCGATGACGACCTTGTCGTCGAGGACGCCGAGCAGCAGCAGGTCGTCGAGCACGTCGGCCGTGCCGAGCACGCCGTTGACTCCCGGGCGGGACAGGGCCAGGCACAGGCGGTCGAGCATCTCCGCCCGACTCGCCATCGCGAGCGAATCGGCGCCGGCCCGCAGCGCACCCCGGGCCGCGTGGTCGGCCGCGATCATCATGAGCTTGCCATGCGTACCGAGCAGGGATCCGGGACGCCGGCGGCGGCCGGCCATCTCCGCCACCACTTGCGGACGGTGCACCCGGACATCTACGAGCTCGCGGATCTCGGAGTCAAGCATCGGGCACCCCCTGCAGGATGGCGTCGACCTCGTCGGAAGTAGGCATCGCGTCCGCGCACGCCAGGCGCGACGCGACGATCGCCCCAGCCGCGTTGCAGAACCGCATCGCCCGGTACAGGTCCCAGCCGGAGAGCAGCGCGTGGCACAGCGCCCCACCGAACGCGTCGCCGGCGCCGAGACCGTTGACGACCTCGACCGGCACCGGCGGCACTTCGACCTGGCGCCGGCCGTCCGAGGCCAACACCCCGGCCGGCCCCTGCTTCACGACCGCGAGCGACACACCCGCGTCGTGCAGCGCCGCCGCCGCCTTGTGCGGGTCGCGGACCCCGACGGCAGTGTCGCACTCGTCGAGGTTCCCGACGGCGACCGTGGCGTACGGGAGGGCCTGCTGCATGTGGTGGCGTGCGTCCTGCCGAGATGGCCAGAACATCGGCCGGTAGTCGAGATCGAGCACCGTGGTGCCGCCCGGTGGGCGGGCACGCAGGGCCAGCAGCGTCGCCTCCCGGCTCGGCTCCTGCGACAGCCCCGTGCCGGTGACCCAGAGGATCTCCGCTCGGCGGATCGCGTCCAGATTCAGCTCATCGGCGCGGATCTCCAGATCGGGAGCCTTGGGAAACCGGTAGAAGTAGAGCGGGAAATCGTCCGGCGGGAAGATCTCGCAGAACGTCACCGGCGTGGGCAGGCCGGGCACTGCGGAAACGTACCGGTCGTCCACGCCGAAGCGTCGAAGGGCATCGTGCAGGAACGCGCCGAACGGGTCGTCGCCGGTCCGCGTGATGACCGCGGTGCGCCGACCGAACCGCGCCGCGGCCACGGCGACGTTGGTGGGGCTGCCTCCGAGGTATTTGCCGAAGATCTCTACCTCGCGCAGCGAGACGCCGACCTGGAGCGGGTACACGTCGACGCCGATCCGCCCCATCGTCACCACCTCGAACGCGGGCGCTTCACTCACGTGGAATCACCCGCCCTCGGGGATGGATCGCCGGAATCGGGGGTCGCAGGGGCCTAACTCACTTCGTCGGTATGTAATAACATGGGTCAAGACCGTGTCAATACTTTGTTAAGACATAGTTACTTTTGGAGACGCACGTGCCGTCGGACCCCACGCCCACCCTCGCCGCCATCCACCCCGTCGACGTCGACCGGACTAGCCCGATCCCGCTGTACTTCCAGGTCGCCACGCGGCTACAGGAGCAGATCGAGGGTGGCGAGGTTCCGGTGGGCACCCGGATCGAGACCGAGATCGACCTGGCAGAGCGGCTCGGTGTGTCCCGGCCGACCGCGCGTCGGGCGATCCAATACCTTGTCGAACGCGGCATGCTCGTGCGCAAGCGTGGCGTCGGCACGCAGGTCGTGCACCCCAAGGTCCGGCGGCCGCTGGAGCTGTCCAGCCTCTACGACGACCTGGCGGTCGCCGGACGCGAGCCCCGGACCGAGGTGCTCGCGCTCGAGGTCATGCCGGCACCGGACGCCGTCGCGCGGGCGCTCGGCGTACCGGAAGGCGCCGAGATCACCTGGATCGAACGGCTTCGGTACGCCGACGGCGAGCCACTCGCGCTGATGCACAACGCGATCCCCGTCGACCTGATGAGGCCGAGCGGCGCGGACCTCACCACGTACGGACTCTACGATCTTCTCCGCCGGGCCGGCCACGCGCCGCGCATCGCCACTCAGATGATCGGTTCGCGCGCGGCGTCTGCGGCGGAGGGCCGGATGCTCGAGGAGCGGCGCGGCGCGCCGTTGCTCACGATGACGCGTACGGCGTGGGACGCCACCGGTCGCGCCGTAGAGTACGGGTCCCACCTCTACCGGGCGAGCCGGTACTCCTTCGAGCTCACGCTCGCCACCGCCTGACAGCGGAGACCGACGTGGACGGCGGACGCCGGCCGATCGGCGTGGCGGTGGTGGGCTTCGCCCGGATGGGCGCGTGCACGTGCAGGCGTACGCCCGGGTCCCCACCACTTCGCCGAGCTGCCGGGTGCGGCCCGAGCTTGTCGCCGTCGCGGATGACGTGCCGGGCCGGGCGGAGGATGCGGCCGCGCGGGCGGCGACTGGTCTCGGTTCGCCCCCGGCCCAGCGGGCGAGCGCCCGGTTGGCGTGCAGTCCGTAGCAGCCGAGGTCCATCAGGGCACCGCCGGCCAGGGTGAGTGACCAACGCGGATCGTTGGCGCCGGGGTCGGGCATGAACACGGTCGCTTCCACGTGGGTCAGCTCGCCGAGCTCGCCGGATGCCAGGAGCGCGCGAAGGCGTTGCATGACGGGATGGTAGAGGTAGTGGAAGCCGTCGGCGACCACGACGCCGGCGCGGAGCCCGGCGTCGCGTACCTCGGTGGCCTCATCGGTGTTTGCCGCGAACGGCTTCTCCGACAGAACGTGTTTGCCGGCGTTGACGGCGGCCAGGTTCCACGGCCCGTGCAGTGCGTTGGGTAGCGGGTTGTAGACCGCTTCGATCTCCGGGTCGGCCAGTAGTGCGGTGTACGAGTTGGCGACCCGTTCGACGCCGTGCGCGGCGGCAAACGCCGCGGCCCGCTGCGGGTCGCGGGCCGCGGGTGCGACCAGCCGGGTACCGGTGACGTGCGCCGGTTTGACGATGGCGAGTTCGGCGATCCGGGCGGCGCCGAGGATGCCGAGATGCAACGGTTTCACTGGGTGTTCTTCAGCAGGCGGCGGACGTGGTCGGCGCTGGTGCGCACGTCGGTGACGGGGCCCTCACCGGTCGGCTCCTCGGTGAGGATCGTGTCCTGTTCGAGGGTGTACCAGCCGGTGTAGCCGCTGCGTTCGAGATAGCCGACGATCGTGGCGACGTCGACGTCGCCGGTGCCGAGCGGCCGGTACATGCCTTGGCGCACGCCCTCGGTGTAGGTGAGCCGCCCGCCGCGGACCTTGGCGGCGATCGAGGCGTCGACGTCCTTGAGGTGGGTGTGGGCGATCCGGTCGGGTACCTGCCGGGTCAGGTCGGCGGGGTCGGTGCCGCCGATGAGCAGATGGCCGGTGTCCAGGCACAGGGCCATGGAGGAGCCGTCGAGGACCCGCTCGACCTCGTAGCCGTTCTCGACCATGGTGCCAACGTGCGGGTGCAGGACGGCTGTCACCCCTCGTGCGGCGGCGAGGGCGGCGATCCGGTCGAGGTTGGTGAGCAGGGAGCGCCAGCCGTCCTCGTCGAGGGTGGGCCTGGTGTCGTAGCCGGCCTGCCCGCTGTCGGCCGACAGCACGAGGGTGTGGGCGTCGGCGGCGGCGTAGCTGTCCAGCAGCCGCTCGACGGCCGGCAGCGGGTCGTGGTCGGCCACGTGCAGGACGGTCGGCGTGAACCCGCCGACGGCCTTCAGGTGGTGGTCGCCGAGCACGTGCGCCATGGCGTCCGGCTCGGACGGCAGGAACCCGTCCGGGCCGAGTTCGGTGGCGGCGAGGCCGACCTCGCGCATCTCGGTCAGGACGCGGTCCGGGCTGAGCTGGTAACCCCAGCCGGGCACCTCGCAGACGCCCCAGGAGATCGGCGCGCCAGCGATCCGGTCGATTGGTTCGGTCATGGGACGCGTACCTCCTCGATGCGCACCGGGCGGTGCTCTTTGACGGACCTGGCGCAGGCTTCGGCGATCCAGTCGGCCTCGAGCCCGTCGGCGACGGTGCACGGCGAGGGCCGGTTG
>DATDJX010000555.1:0-11766 GCA_036520275.1 Asanoa sp. | reverse complement strand
ATCCCGTGGGACCACCCGGTCGCCGTGCAGGCATGGCCCGCGCCGTTGCGCGACGACCTGCGGATGCTGTGGGCCCGCCGCGAAGACCTGCTGGCCGCCGCCGACCGGCTGCCGCGCACCCTGTGCCACCACGACGTCTGGCCGATGAACCTGGTCGTCGCCCCGGGCGGTCCGGTGCTGTTCGACTGGAGCTGCACCGGACCGGGCGGGATCGGCGAAGACGCGGCAAACCTCGCCCTCGACACGTTCTTCGACGGGCTGGTCGCGATCGAGCTGCTCGACGAGGTGGTCACCGGTGTCGTCGCGGCCTACTCGGCCGGCCTCGGCACCGACGCGGCGCAGGCGATCGCGGTCACCGGCGCCGCCAAATACTTCTGGCTCGTGCCGCGGATGCTCCAACAGCTCGAGCCGGCAGCCGGGGCGATGGCCTACGACTCCCGAGACGCGGCCGCGTTGTTCGCCGGCCGCCGTCCGGTCCTGGAGCTGCTCACCCGATGGGGCCGCTCCGTCCTCTGAGGACGTTCGCCCGCGTGGCGGCCGCGCCGGGCGGCTCCGTATGCTTGCTGGCCATGTCGTTGTTGGGTCCGGCGGAGATCCGGGAGCTCGCCGCCCGGCTCGGCGTCGCGCCCACGAAGCGGCTCGGCCAGAACTTCGTGCACGACCCCAACACGGTGCGCCGGATCGTCGCCGCGGCCGACCTGGATCCCGTCGACGTGGCGCTGGAGGTAGGTCCCGGGCTGGGCTCGCTGACGCTGGCGCTGCTGGCGGCCGTACGCCATGTCCACGCTGTCGAGATCGACCCGGTCCTGGCCGGCGCCCTGCCCGAGACGGCGGGGGAGGCGGCCGCCACCCTTACCGTGCACCCGGCCGACGCCATGCGGATCACTGCCGCGGAGGTGGGCGAGCCGCCGCCGACCGCACTGGTGGCCAACCTCCCCTACAACGTCGCGGTCCCGGTCGTGCTGCACCTGCTCGCCACGCTGCCCACCCTGCGCCGCGGGCTGGTCATGGTGCAGAAGGAGGTCGCGGACCGGCTCACCGCCCGCCCCGGGTCCAAGATCTACGGCGTGCCGTCGGTCAAGCTCGCCTGGTCCGCCGATGCGAAGCCGGCCGGCCGGGTCCCGCCCGCTGTCTTCTGGCCGGTGCCCAACGTCGACTCGGGCCTCGTCGCCTTCACCCGCCGCGAGCCGCCGCGCACGGACGTATCGCGGGTGGAGGTGTTCCGGGTGATCGACGCCGCGTTCGCCCAGCGCCGCAAGACGCTGAGGGGCGCCCTCGCCGGCTGGGCCGGCGGGCCGGACCGGGCGGCGGCCGCCCTGACCGCCGCGGGCGTCGACCCGGGCGCCCGCGGCGAGTCCCTCACCGTCGGGCAGTTCGCCGCCATCGCGGCGGCGGCGCACGAGGCTGACCGCACGCGCGAGTAGGCTGACGCCGTGCTGATCCGGGACGTCGCTCCGTGACCGAGGCGTGGGAGCCGGAGGGCGACGAGCGCCCCCGGCTGGGTGCCGCGGGCTCGGTCAAGGTGCGGGTCCCCGCGAAGATCAACCTCCACCTCGGGGTGGGCCCGGCGCGCCGGGACGGCTTCCACGAGCTCAACACGGTCTACCACGCGATCGCGCTGTACGACGAGATCAGCGCCCGCCGCGGCGACATGCTCACCCTCACCATGGAGGGCGTCGGAACCGGCGAGCTGGCCCTCGACGAGAGCAACCTCGCGATCCGCGCCGCCCGCGCGCTGGCTCGCGATGCCGGCGTTCCCGCGCACGCCCGGCTGCACCTGCGCAAGCAGATCCCGCCGGCGGCCGGCCTCGCGGGCGGCAGCGCCGACGCCGCGGCCGCGCTGGTGGCATGCGACGCGCTGTGGGGGACCGGACTATCCCGGGACGAGCTCGCCGCCATCGGCGCCGACATCGGCTCCGACGTGCCGTTTCTCGTCTACGGGGGCACGGCGCTCGGCACCGGCCGCGGCGAGACGATCAGCCCGGTGCTGGCCCGGCCCACCACCTGGCTTTGGGTGGTCGCCGTCGCCGACGAGGGCCTGCCGACGCCGACGGTCTACGCGGAGCTCGACCGGCTCCGCGCCGCGCACACGGCGCCCGCGCCGCTCGGCAGCGCCGACGACGTGCTCACCGCGTTGCGCCAGCGCGATCCCGAGGTGCTCGCCGCCACGCTCGGCAACGACCTGCAGGCCGCCGCGCTCTCGCTGCGGCCGGGGCTGGCCGACGTGCTCAAGGCCGGCCGCGCCGCGGGAGCCTTGGCCGGCATCGTGTCCGGCTCCGGCCCGACCTGCGTGTTCCTCGCCCACGACGCCGCGGGGGCCGCGGCGATCGCGGGCGAGCTCACCGACGCCGGCGTCTGCCGCGACGCCTTCACCGCCACCGGCCCGGTCGCGGGGGCACGGGTCCTGTAGTGGCCAACATCGTCAACCTGGACCGGGTGTCCAAGGGGTACGGCGGCGCCGGGCAACTGCTCGCCGACGTCTCCCTGGGCATCGACGACGCGGACCGGATCGGCGTGGTCGGCCTCAACGGGGCCGGCAAGTCGACGCTGCTGCGGCTGCTCACCCGGGCCGAGGAGCCGGACGACGGCCGGGTCGCCCACCGCCGCGACCTGCGGGTCGCCGCGCTGCCGCAGGCGCTCACGTTCGCGGCCGACGCGACCGTGCGCGACGTCGTGCTCGGCACCGCCTGGCTCGACGAGGACATGGGCGCCGAGCACGAGTGGGCCGGCGACGCGTCCGTACGGGCGATCCTCGACGGGCTCGGCATGTCGTACCTCGGCCTGAACGCCCCGGTCGGGCCGATGTCCGGGGGTGAGCGTCGCCGGGTCGCGCTGGCCGCACTGCTCGTCCGGCCGGCCGACCTGCTCGTCCTCGACGAGCCGACCAACCACCTCGACGTCGGCGGCATCGACTGGCTCGCCCGCCACCTGCTCGCCCGGCGCGGTGCGCTCGTCGTCGTCACCCACGACCGCTGGTTCCTCGACGCGGTCAGCACGATGACCTGGGAGGTCGCCGACCGGACCGTACGCGCGTACGAGGGCGGCTTCGCCGCCTGGACGCTCGCCCGCGCGGAGCGCGAACGGGTGGCCGCGGCGACCGAGGCGCGCCGCCAGAACCTGCTGCGCAAGGAGATCGCCTGGCTGCGCCGCGGCCCGCCGGCCCGGACGTCCAAGCCGCGCTTCCGCATCGACGCCGCGAACACGCTGATCGCCGATGTGCCGCCGCCCCGCGACCCGGTGTCGCTGCGCCGGCTGGCCACCGCACGGTTGGGCAAGCAGGTATACGAGCTGCGCGACGTCGAGTTGTTCGCCGGCCCGAAGGAGCTCCTGCGTCGCCAGTCCTGGCTGGTCGGACCGGGGGACCGGATCGCCGTGGTGGGCGCCAACGGCGCCGGCAAGACCACGCTGCTGCGGCTTCTGGCGGGCCGCCTGGATCCGGCGGCGGGGCGGCTGCTCACGGGCTCGACCGTACGGTCGGCGTACCTCTCCCAGGAGCTGGTGGACGATGGTTCCGGGACGCCTCGCCAAGCCGGCGCGCCGGAATCATCGCTGCTGCCGGGGTCGTTGCGGGTGCTGGAGGCGGTCGAGGAGGTCGCCCGCCGGGTCGTCCTGGGCGACCGGGAGCTGTCCGCGGCGCAGCTCGCGGAGACCTTCGGTTTCGACGATCGTCGCCTCTGGGCTCGGGTGTCGGACCTGTCGGGCGGCGAGCGCCGGCGGCTGCAGATGCTGCGGCTGCTCGCCGCCGAGCCCAACGTGCTGCTGCTCGACGAGCCCACCAACGACCTCGACACGGACACCCTGGCGGCGTTGGAGGACCTGCTCGACTCGTGGCCGGGCACCCTGATCGTGGCCAGCCATGACCGCTACCTGATCGAGCGGGTCACCGACACGGTGTACGGGATGTTCGGCGACGGGCGGCTCGTGCACCTGCCGGGCGGCGTCGACCAGTACCTGGCCGGCGTGGCGGGACCGGCCGCGGGGGCGGCGCCCGCGCGCCCGGAGAGGCCGGAGAAGCCCGAGATGCCCGAGAATCGGGGGGCGGCCGGCGGCCGCGTGTCAGCGGCGGGTGTGCGCACCGCGCGCAAGGAGCTCACCCGGCTGGAACGGCAGGTCGGGCGGCTGGAGCGACAGGAGGCGGAGCTGCACCACGAGCTCGCCGTCCACGCCACCGACTACGCCAGGGTCGCCGACCTCGACGCCCGCCTCCGCGAGGTGCGCGACGAGCGCGCCCGGGCGGAGGAGGAGTGGCTTGTGCTGGCGGAGCGGGTCGATCAACCCTGAGCGGCGCCGTGGTGCAGAATCTGCCCATGGCGCACTTCCCCATCAACCACCCCGCGCGTCCCGTCTACCGGGCCATCGGCACGCTCATCGGTCTCTACCTGGTCCTCTTCGGCATCCTCGGCTTCTTCGTCGACGACACGGTCTTCGGTCAGCGCACCAACGCCGCCAACTCCGCCGTCTCCGTCGTGATCGGGGTCATCGTGCTGGGCGCGACCCTGGTCGGTCGCAACCTCGACGTGACGGTCTACAAGGTGGTCGGGTACGCGCTGATGGCGCTGGGCCTGTTGACGCTGGCCTTCCTGCGCACCGACGCCAACTTCCTCAACCACTCCATCACGACCTGCATCGTGTGGATGATCCTGGGCATCGCGCTGCTGCTGGCCGGCATGTACATCAAGGTCGGGTCGACCGATGACGTGACCGCGTGGAAGCACGCCCGCCTGACCGAGTAACCGAGCGGGCCGGGGCGCCGCGGAGCACAATCGACGCATGGGGCACTTGCCGGTGAACCACCCGCTTCGGCCGGTCTACCGCCTGCTCGGCGGCCTCACCGGCGCATACGTCCTGGTGTTCGGCATCATCGGGCTGACCCGCACCTGGGGCGACCCTTTGTTCGCCCGCGACAGCGTCTGGGTGCTCGGCCTGCGGACCAACCTCGCATTCTCGATCCTGTCGGTGCTCTTCGGCGCGGTGATCGTGCTTGGCAACCTTGGCGGCGGCAACGCCCCCCACCTGGTCAATCTCGGTGCCGCCGGGGTCTTCCTGGTCGGCGGCGTGTCGATGATGGCGTTCATGCAGACGGACGCCAACTTCCTCAACTTCTCGATGTCGACGGTCGTCGTGTCACTGGCGTTCGCCCTGCTGCTGCTCGCGGCCGGGCTCTACACGAGAGCCGGAACGCCGCAGCAGGCCGAGGCCGAAGAGGCCTTCCGGCACCGCCAGGCTACGGTCGCTCCCGCCCCTTGAGCAGGGCAGGCTTCGGCTCCAGGTGCGACAGGCCGTTCCAGGCGAGGTTCACGAGGTGGCCCGCCACGATCTCTTTGCGCGGCTTTCGCACTTCGAGCCACCAGCGGCCGGTCAACGCGACCATGCCGACCAGCGCCTGCGAGTAGAGCTCGGCGAGCTTCGGGTCGTACCCCCGGCTCTTGAACTCGGCGCCGAGGATGTGCTCGGCCTGGTGCGCGACGTCGTTGAGGACGCTCGAGAAGTTGCCGGTCGCGGACCCGACCGGTGAGTCGCGGACGAGCACCCGGAAGCCGTTGGTCTCCTGCTCGATGTAGTCGAGGAGCGCCAGGGCGGCCTGTTCGAGCAACTCCCGAGGGTGCCCTGCGGTCAGCGCCGTGGTGATCCGCTCGAGAAGGGCCCGCACCTCGCGGTCGACCACGACGGCGTACAGGCCCTCCTTGCCCCCGAAATGCTCGTATACCACGGGCTTGGACACCTTCGCCCGGGCGGCGACCTCCTCGATGGATGTCGCGTCGTACCCGCGCTCGGCGAAGATCTGCCGGCCAATGACGATGAGCTGCTCGCGGCGCTGCGCGGCGGACATGCGCACCCGGCCTGGACGACTTCCGTTGGAGCTCTCGGCTACCACGCGAGCATCCTGCCACCCTTTACGATCAGCCGGTTTTCAGCATCTTCGCGGCGATCCGTTCCGGTTTCGGCCACCTGACGTCGTACGCCGCGCCGACCTTCTCGAAGAGCCAGATGGCGCGGGCGGAGATGTCGATCTGCCCGCGCAGGACGCCGTGGCGCGCGCAGGTCGGGTCGGCGTGGTGCAGGTTGTGCCAGCTCTCGCCGAACGACAGGATCGCGAGCGGCCAGAAGTTCGAGGCCTTGTCGCCCTGACGGACCTCGAACGGGCGCTCGCCGTACACGTGGCAGACCGAGTTGATCGACCAGGTGATGTGGTGCAGCACACCCACGCGGACCAGGCTGGCCCAGAAGAACGCGGTCAGGGCGCCCTGCCACGACCAGGTGATCAGGCCGCCGGCCACGGCCGGGGTGAGCATGGAGATCGTCACCATCAGCGGGAACAGCTTGTCGACCCGGCGGATGTCCTTGTCGGCGAGCAGGTCGGGGGCGAAGCGGGCCCGGTTGCCCAGCTCGCGGGAGAACATCCAGCCCACGTGCGCGAAGAACAGGCCCTTGGTCAGCCCCCAGAAGCTGTCGCCGAAGCGCCAGGGCGAGTGCGGGTCGCCTTCGACGTCGGAGAAGGCGTGGTGGCGGCGGTGGTCGGCCACCCACTGGATGACGTTGCCTTCGATCCCGAACGAGCCGGCGACCGCGAGCGTGATGCGCAGCCAGCGCTTGGCCTTGAACGACCCGTGCGTGAAGTACCGGTGGAAGCCGACCGTGATGCCGAGGCCCGACACCAGGTAGAAGACCAGGCCGATCGCGACGTCCGTCCAGCTCAGCCAGCCAGCGATGGCGGCGATCGGGATGGCGGCGAGGACCGCGAGGAACGGTACGAGGACGAAGTACCAGAGCGCGATCAGGATGGGCAGCGACTGCTTGCCTTCGGTGAGCGGCTTGGGACCCGAGGTGGGGATGGCCTGGGGTACGAGGGTGTCGGTGGTCATGGCACCTCACTGCGACTGACGGGGGGCGGACAATCCAAAGCTACGCCTACGTCACCGTAACCTACGCAACCGTAGCCCGCATCGGGAGCGCGATGAACGGTTGCTGTAGAGTGGGTATTCACAGCTTCCGTCCAGGTGCCCAGTTGCGGCGACCGCAGCGGTCTGCGCCGGCCCGGACGAAACACTCTTACCCGATATGGAGCACCTCATCCCTACCTTCTCTCAGGTCGGCCTGCCCGACGCGCTCGTCGCGGCGCTGGCCGCCGAAGGCGTCACCACCCCGTTCCCCATCCAGGCCGCCACGCTGCCCGACGCGCTCGCCGGGCGCGACCTGCTGGGCCGCGGCCGCACCGGCTCCGGCAAGACGTACGCGTTCGCGCTGCCCGTCCTGGCCCGGCTCGCCGGCTCCCGCACCGCCCGCCGCCCCGGCCGGCCCCGGGCCCTGATCCTCGCTCCCACCCGGGAGCTGGCCGCCCAGATCGCGGCCGCGATGGCGCCGCTCGCCGACGCCCTCGGCCTGCGCATCCTCACCGTCTTCGGCGGGGTCAACGCCAACCCGCAGGTCCGCGGCCTGCGCGCCGGCGTCGACGTCCTCGTGGCCTGCCCGGGCCGGTTGGCCGACCATGTCCAGGCGGGACACGCGCGGCTCGACGGCGTGGAGATCACCGTGCTGGACGAGGCCGACCACATGGCCGACCTCGGCTTCCTGCCGGTCGTCCGGCGGCTTCTCGACCTGACCCCGCGGTCCGGGCAGCGCATGCTCTTCTCGGCGACCCTGGACGGCGAGGTCGACGTGCTGGTCCGGCGCTTCCTGACCGAGCCGGTCACCCACAGTGTCGACTCGCGGCTGTCGCCGGTCACCGCGATGTCGCACTACGTGCTGCACGTCGACCACGCCGACCGGCTGCCGGTCCTGGTCGAGCTCGCCGCCGCGCCGGGTCGCACGCTCGTGTTCACCCGGACTAAGCGCGCGGCCAAGACCCTCACCAGGCGGCTGGTCGCCGCCGGGGTGCCGGCCGTCGAGCTGCACGGCAACCTGGCGCAGACCGCGCGCAGCCGCAACCTCCACGCCTTCTCGTCGGGCGCGGTGCGGACGCTGGTCGCGACCGATATCGCCGCGCGCGGCATCCACGTGGACGAGGTCGCGCTCGTCGTCCACGCCGACCCGCCGGTCGAGCACAAGGCCTACCTGCACCGGTCCGGCCGCACGGCACGCGCCGGCGCGCCGGGGACGGTCGTCACGCTGATGACCGACGACCAGGTCGGCGACGTGCGCTCGCTGGCCCGCGACGCCGGCGTCCGGCCCACGACCACCCGGCTCGGCCCCGGCCACCCGCTGCTCGGCGAGCTGGCGCCCGGAGAGCGGTCGTACACCGCGCCGCCGGCGCCCCCGACGGCACCGGCGGCGCAACCCCGCCACGCGACCTCTGGTTCCCGCCGGGGGTCTCGGCGGGGTGCGGCGCAGGGACCCGCCGGTGGGCCTCCCGCCAGGGTGAGCGCCGGGGCGGCGGGGCCCGCGCCGCGCACCGGTGGGGCCGCGGCGTTCTCCGCCCGGGCGTCCGCTGGCCGCCGGCGGGGCCGCTAGGAAAGGTACGCTGGCACGGCTCGATTGGGACGTGGGGTAACGGCAGCCCGCCGGACTTTGAATCCGGAAGGTCCTGGTTCGAATCCAGGCGTCCCAGCTGGTCGTCCGTCCCGCGGTGACCGGCCGCGGTCCGGGGCTAGCATGGGGCCGACCCGCCGTCGCCCGAAGGGGATCCAGCATCGTGTCCTCGTCCCGCACCGTCGTGATCCTCGCCGCCGGTGAGGGCAAGCGGATGAAGTCCTCCCTGTCCAAGCTGCTGTTCCCGCTGCTCGGGCGCACGCTGGTCGGCCACGTGCTGGCGGCCGCCGAGCCGCTCGCCGCCGACCGCACGCTGGTCGTCGTCGGACACGCCGCCGACCAGGTCACCGCCCACCTCGAGGCGGTCGCGCCGTACGCCACGCCGGTCCTACAGGCCCAGCAGCACGGCACCGGCCACGCCGTACGCATCGCCTTGGAGGCCCTCCACGACGTCCACGGCACGGTCGTGGTTCTCAACGGCGATGTGCCGCTGCTGCGCCCGTCCACGCTGGCCGACCTGGTGTCCGCGCACGAAGCCGCCGGGGTGGCGGCCACGGTGCTCGCGGCCGACCTGCCCGACCCCGCCGGGCTCGGCCGGATCGTCCGCGACGCGGCCGGCGGCCTGGAGAGCATCGTCGAGGAGCGCGACGCCACGGCGGAGCAGCGGGCCATCCGCGAGGTCAACGCCGGCATCTACGCTTTCGAGGCGGCCGCGCTGCGGGCCGCCCTCGGCAAGCTGTCCACCGACAACGACCAGGGCGAGGAGTACCTCACCGACACATTCGCGCTGCTCGGCGGCGCGGGGGAGCGGGTGGCGGTGCACGTCGCCCCGGACGCCACCGAGACGTTGGGCTGCAACGACCGCGCGGAGCTCGCCGCGCTGCGAGCATTGCTGCGCGACCGCGTGAACGGCGACTGGATGCGCGTCGGCGTCACGATCATGGATCCGGCGACGACCTGGGTGGATGTGACGGTCACGCTGGCGCCGGACGCGGTGCTCGACCAGAACACGCAGCTGATCGGATCGACGACGATCGCGTCGGGCGCCGTGGTCGGCCCCGACACGACGCTGATCGACACTGTCGTCGGCGCGGGCGCCTCGGTGCTGCGGTCCCACGCGGTCGGCGCGAAGATCGGCGACTCGGCGAAGGTCGGCCCCTTTTCGTACCTGCGGCCGGGCACGCAGCTCGGCGTCAAGGCAAAGATCGGCGCGTTCGTGGAGGCGAAGAACGCGGCGCTCGGCGACGGCGCGAAGGTGCCACATCTGACGTACGTCGGCGACGCGACGATCGGTCCCGACGCCAACATCGGGGCGGGCACGATCTTCGCGAACTACGACGGGGTGGCCAAGCACCACACGACCGTCGGCGAGGCCGCGTTCGTGGGCAGCGACTCCGTGCTGATCGCCCCGGTCTCGATCGGGGACGGTGCCTACGTCGCGGCGGGCAGCGCCGTCCAGAACGACGTGCCGGCCGGTGCTCTGGGTGTGTCGCGCGCGCAGCAGCGGGCGGTCGACGGCTGGGTGGCCCGCCGCCGGGCCGGCACGAAGTCCGACCGCGCGGCGCGGCGGGCCCTGGCCGGTGAGGGATCGCACGAGGCGGAGGGCTCCGATGCCGCCCCCGATCCGACGGGTGATACTCGAAGCGAGTAGTCCGCGTCCTCGCGAGCCAGGGAGCGCCTGACCGATGGGCAGCATCGTCGCCGAAAACCGCAAGAGCCTCATGCTCTTCTCCGGCCGGGGCTCTCCGGAGCTGGCCGCCGAGATCGGCGAGGTGTTGGGCGTCGCACCGACGCCGTCCGACTCGTACGACTTCGCGAACGGCGAGATCTTCGTGCGGTTCAAGGAGTCCGTGCGGGGCTCCGACGCGTTCGTGGTGCAGTCCGTGACGTCCGGTGTCAACAAGTGGATCATGGAAACACTCATCATGATCGACGCATTGAAGCGGGGCTCCGCGAAGCGAATCACGGTCGTGCTGCCGTACTACCCGTACGCCCGGCAGGACAAGAAGCACCGCGGCCGCGAGCCCATCTCCGCGCGGTTGGTCGCCGACCTGCTCAAGCAGGCCGGGGCCAACCGCATCCTCACCGTCGACCTGCACACGGCGCAGATCCAGGGCTTCTTCGACGGGCCGGTGGATCACCTGTTCGCGATGGACATCCTGGCCGGGTACGTCGAGAAGAGGTACGCCGGCCGCCCGATGACCGTAGTCGCTCCCGACTCCGGCCGGGTGCGGGTGGCGGAGCGCTGGACCGACCGGCTGGGCGGCTGCCCGCTGGCGTTCATCCACAAGACCCGCGACCCGCTGAAGCCCAACCAGGTCGTGGCCAACCGGGTGGTGGGTGACGTCGAAGGCCGCGTCTGCCTCGTGGTCGACGACATGATCGACACGGGCTCGACGATCTGCAAGGCGGCCGAGATCCTGCACGAGGCCGGCGCGGCGGACGTGCTGGTGGCGACGACCCACGCGCTGTTGTCGGACCCGGCGACCGAGCGGCTGAAGAACAGCCGGATCTCCGAGGTGGTGGTGACGAACACGCTGCCGCTGACGCCCGAGAAGCAGCTCGACAAGCTGACGGTGCTCTCGATCGCCCCGCTGCTGGCGCGCGCGATCCGCGAGGTCTTCGACGACGGTTCCGTGACGACCTTGTTCGGCGGCCTTAGCTAGCTCCCCCGCGATCTTGTAGTTATGGCCCCCGCATAGCACGCGAATCAGGACCTCGGAGGGGCCATAACTACAAGATCGACGGAGCGGGGCTCCCGCGTGAACGGCGGCGGAACAGACCGGGTAGAGTAGCGAGGTTGCCACGGCGAGGGTGCCCTGTGGGCCGCTGCTGCGAAAGCGCCGGCCGCGAGGACGCACCGTGATCGGCGCGGTGCTCCGGGCCATGACCCGCGCGCCCTCTCTCGCCCGGCACCGCCGACGTCCCGCACACGCACCCGTACGAAAGAAGACCAGGAGTTTTCCCGTGTCCGAGGTAAAGATCAGCGCCGAGCCACGCACCGAGTTCGGCAAGGGTGGTGCCCGCCGTACCCGCCGGGCCGGCCTGGTGCCTGCCGTGCTGTACGGCCACGGCGAGAAGCCCAAGCACATCGCGCTGCCGGCGCGCGAGTTCGCCGCCGCGATCCGCCATGGTGGCGCCAACCAGCTGTTCACCATCGAGATCAGCGACGGCACCCAGGCGCTGGCACTGCCCAAGGCGATCCAGCGCGATCCGGTCAAGGACACCTTCGAGCACGTCGACCTGATCCTGGTCCGGCGCGGCGAGAAGGTCACCGTCGACGTGCCGGTGCACCTGGTC
>DATDJX010000554.1:0-6650 GCA_036520275.1 Asanoa sp. | reverse complement strand
AAGGGCCGCCCCAGGAACAGCCTCTTGAGCAGCGACGCCGGCGCGACCACGCCGTGAGCGTAAGGTCGGCGATCACCACGTCGGCGCGATCTTGACGGTTTCTTGACGTCCGCGGCGATCGCCGCGAGCGGAGGGGCCGGTCAGGCGGACAACCGGAACGGCGGGTACTCGTCGGTGACGATCGTGAACGCGTAGCCCACCACCCGGTGGTGCCAGCGGATGACGCCCTCGAAGAAGGCGAACAGCCCGCGCGAATGCGTGCCCCGCCGGGCCGGGTCGGGCCGGTCAGCGGATCGATTCGTATCGCTTGAGAGTGATGGCCTCGAGCGCGCGGGCCGGCCCTGCCTGAAACGACGAGAGTCGTTGCTGGACTCTCGCGGGCAGCCGCGGCACCAGTCGCAGGAGTTGGGGAGTCAACCAGACCTGCAGGGGAGTGCGTGGGATGAGACTCTTCATCGTGGTCGGACCGATGGTGCGACACCGTATGACGAACTCCCGCATCTGGTTCTCGTAGTTCCGCCACGCCGTCGTGTGCTCGCCGCCGGCCTCGGCGAGCTCGCCGGCGAGGACGTACGCGCCCACCACGGCGACGCTCGTACCGCCGCCGACCGCCGGACCCGGTGAGTAACCCGCGTCGCCGACCAGCGTCACCCGGCCACGGGACCAGGTGTCCATGACGATCTGGCTGATCGAGTCGAAGTAGAAATCCTCGGCGTGGTCCAGCTCGGAGAGCAGATGCGGCAGTTCCCAACCGTCGTCGGCGTACGCGTCACGGAGCACCCGCTTCTGCTCGTCGGCGTCGCGATGGTCGTAGGCGAACTCCGCGTCTCGCCGGAGCAGGAACCCGGCACGGGCCATGTCGCTCTGGCGGATCGGATAGATGGCGGCCACCCGGCCGGGTGCGTTGTAGGTCAGGACGCGGCCGTCGAGCCCGAGGTAGTTCGGGAGCGTGAAGATCCCGAGGTACCCGCCGATGTAGCGCCGGAAGCGGGACTCGTCGCCGAACGACAGCCTCCGGACGGTCGAGTGCAGCCCGTCGGCCCCGACCACGAGGTCGAACCGCCGCGCGGGGCCGTGCTCGAACGTGACCTGAATCCCGCGGTCGTCCTCGTCTATTGCGCTGATCGAGTCGCCGAAGATGTACTCGACGTCGTCGCCGCACGCCCGGTGCAGGATCGCGGCCAGCTCGCCCCGCATCACCTCGACGTGTCGATCGGAGATGCCCGCGACCAGACGGCGGAGGTCGACGTCGATCGGACGCTTCCCCGGGCGCTGGAACGAGATCAGGTCGGTCCGGGTGCGTGCGGCCCGCACGGCCGGCAGGATCCCCATCCATTCCGCCACGTCGACGGCCGGTCCGAACAGGTCGACGGCGTGACCGCCCGTACCCATCGTCGCCAACGGTTGGCGCTCCACCACGGTGGGATGGAATCCGTGCCGCCGCAGCCAATACGCCAGCGTCGGCCCGGCGACGCTCGCGCCGGAGACGAGGACCTCGGAGTTCGTCGGCACCCGCGCACGCTCCTCGCCGGACATCCCCGTGTGCCGATCATGCTATGGCAGCCAGCGGTTGAGGCAATAGCATGCGCAGCGATCCGACCCTACCGGGCAACGAGCGGGCCGGCTCCGCACGGTCGACCACCGTACCTATGGTGGTGGATGCATCTGGGCGACCTTCCGCCGCACGGCATGCGGAAACCTTTCGCGGGGCGGGCGCGTCGCCAGCCCGGGGCCGGGAACCACATCCAGGTCCCCGGCCGGGACCGGCCGACCGCATCCGGTGCATACCAGGGCGGCCTGCACCGGTGCGCCACAGTCGCGGTGATGGGCCAGCCGCGGCGGGCCGGCCTGACCCGCGTGGTGCCGGTCACCCCACTGCATCAGAGCGATGATCGGGACGGCCAGTTCGCGACCCATCGCGGTGAGCGCGTATTCGTGGCGGGGCGGGCGGTTCTGGTAGGAAACCCTCTCCAGCACGCCGGCGTCGACGAGCCGGCCGAGCCGGTCGGTGAGGACGTTGCGAGCCACGCCGAGGCTGTGCTGGAAGTCGTCGAAGCGGCGTACTCCGAGCAGGACGTCGCGGACGATGAGCAGCGTCCACCGTTCGCCCAGCACCTCCAGGCTGCGGGCGATCGAACAGACCTGATCGTCGTACGTGCGGCCGAGCATGTCACCGACCATCGCCGGTCGGTGTCGCCGATGGCCACCGCTTCAGGATGAGGGCGGCTACCCGCTCCGGCTCGTCGACCTGGACGTAGTGCCCCGCGTTGGCGAGCAGATGTAGCTCGCTGTGCGGGAACAGCGCGGCGAACCGTCGGGCTACTGTGGCGTTGAGGTAGCGGTCCCGGGCACCGAAGACGACCCTCACCGGCGGGTCGAAACGGCGCACCTCCCCGAGGCGCCGACGCCGCCTCAGTACGGTGCCGAGTAGGTCGTCGTTGAGCCGCCAGAACGCCGGCCGTGCGGGCAGGAACTGCTCGTACAGCTGCGGGACGTACGTGTCGGCGACCTCGCGATCGCGGATGAAACCGCCGACCTGCCACGCGTACAGGCGCCGGTCCAGGTCGGGCCGGCGCAACACGACGGCGCGGGCCGCGGCGCGCAGCACCGGCGTCGAGTACAGCGCGATCGCCGGCGGCCGGCGAAGGGCCGGTGTCCAGTGGTAGTAGGTGTTGAGCAGCACCAGGCCCGCGACCCGCTCCGGATTGGACAGTGCCCAGTCGATGGCGGGCGGTCCCGAGGCGTCGTGGGCCACCAGGACCACCCGGTCCGCCCCTAGGCTCGCCGACGCGGCATCGACCGTGGCGGCCACGTCGGCGGTCTGGTTAGCGGCGGTGTATGGATAGCCGGTCGGCTTGTCCGAGCGGCCCCAGCCGAGGAAGTCGAAGCGCACGACCGGCGCCTGACCGGCCAGATATGGCAGCAGCCGGTCGTACAGGTGCAGGTTGTCGGGAAAGCCGTGCATCAACACCACCGGGGTGCCGTCGCCGGCAACCACCTCGGCATGGATCTGGTGCGGCCCTCTCGCTACCGCGAGGGCCTGTGCGGTCACGTCCATCGCTACCCCCCAGTTAGTCGGTTGCGTGAAGCAACCCACTCAGCATACTCCGGTAGCACGAGCAGAACACGGCGTTCCCGCAGTCCCGGCGGGCGGCCTGATCGACAACGGCCACGGCTTCGGGGATCCGACGCCGCCGACAGGAATGCGTCGGCGCCATCCGTCGGCTCCGCCATCCCGCACACCCAGGCGGAGCGAGGGGACCGGTCCGGTCGTCTCGCGGCCGCCAGGCTTGTGGCCTGCGGTTCAGGGCACGGCGTGCGCGCCGTCGAGCGCGTCGGCGATCTCGTTGAGCAACGCCACCGCCGTCCGCTCGCGGGTGGGGGGCCAGCCGGCGCGGAGCGTCTCCGTCTGCGCCTCGAGCACGGCGATGAACCGGCGTGCGAGCCGCTCGCCCTCGGCGGTGAGCTCGATGAGCGTCACCCGGCCGTCGTCCGCTCCGGCGCGCCGGGCCAGAAGGCCACGCGTGGATGCGCGATCGACGAGCCGGCTGATGTTCGAGCGATCGCAGCGCAGCGCGCGGGCCAGGTCGCCGATGGCGGCTGGGCTCATCGCCGCGCAAAGGAGTTCGGCCTGCTGCGCCGTCAGGCCGAGATCGCGGCTGGCTCGCTGGAAGGCGTCGTCGAGCGCGACGCGTAGCCGGCCCAGTGCCGGTGGCAGCGTCCGAGGTTCGTGCGACGCGGTCATGTCCATGCGTCAACACTAGGCAAGATGCTTGACACCGTCACCCATTTACGTGCTATGGTCACCTAAATTTAGGTGACAGGATCACGCGTCCCGGAGGCAGGTACAGGCATGAGCGTCTTCACCCAGGCCGAGTTGGCCTACCTGCGCGGCGAGCGCCGGCTGGCTCGGGTTGCCACCGTCGGCGCCGACGGCACACCCCACATCAGCCCGGTCGGCATGTGGCACCTCGATCCGGGCACCGACGTCATCGAGATCACCGGCCACGACTTCGCGGGAACCAAGAAATTCCGCGACGTGGCCCGGACCGGCCGCGCCGCCATCGTCATCGACGACGTGCTCCCGCCGTTCCGACCGCGCGGCATCGAGATACGCGGGGCGGCAGAGGCGGTCGACGGCCCCCGACCGCACATCCGCATCCGCCCGCGACGGGTCATCGGTTGGGGCTTGGACGATAACGGCAGCGGCCGCAACGCCCGCACCGTCGGATAGGCGGCGCGCCGCTCGGTTGACGCATCGGCCGTGAGCCCGTGCGGCAGGTAAGCCGGCGGGCGTTCGACCATGACCAGCCGGATCCGCAATGGACGGTCGCCGCAGGAACGCCGATCCCGCCGGCGTCATCACGTCGGTCCGCCGGAGCCCGCGACCTCAGGCGCCGGGGGGCGCCGCACGCGCCTTGCCTACATCTGCTTTGTGGCGTCCTGCAGGGCCCGGTCGATGTCCTTCGGATCGACGCCGAGCTCCTCGGCGGTCTCCTTCTCCGCTCTGGTCACGGCGTTCTGGATGGCTTCCTCGACCTTGCTCTCGCCGACGACGACGAGGCCGGCCTGGCCGGGGTCGATGAGGTCGCCGAGCTGTTTGACCTCGGAGCGTGACATGCCCTTGGCGAGGTGACCGGTCACGCCGCCGGCGACACCGCCGACGGCTGCCGAGGCGAGGACCGCCGGCGGGAAGAGCAGCCCGACCGCGGCGCCGGCCGCGACGCCCCACCACGCACCGTGGCGCGTGGCTGTCTCGTCCTTGTTGGCGTGCACCTTGCCATTGGTGTCCTTGGTCACGACAGCAGCGTCGTAGGAGCCGACCAGGCCGTCCGCGTGCAACCCCTTGACGATCTGGTAGTCCTCCCGGGCGGTGGTCTCGTTCGGGTAGGTGGCGACGTAGATGAAGGTACTGTCGGTCTTGGCCATGGCGTCCTCTTCCTCGCGCCGGCAGCCGGTCCGGGCACACCTCGGTCGCGGCATGCTCTCAGCACTCCGATGAGGACGTTCGATGTCCGTCCGGAGCGCGCCCGGCCGCTAAAGCATGCGGTCCTCTTCCGGCAACGTTAGTCACCGTCGCCCCTGTAGGGACGTGTTTGCCGACAATGACCCGACCGGGACGGCAGCCGGTGGAGACAGCCGGGCTCACGGGCCGAGATCCCGCACCCGCAGGACCCCCGTGCGTCGGTCGACCGATCAACATGGCGACGGCAAGACACCACTGTTCCCGCTGGCAAAGGACTCTCCCCCGCACGCTTTTGTCTCGCTTGGATGCCGGCGGCGGTCAATCCACCGAGATAGGCGTTCCGGTTCCCTGCCTGTGTGCCTCGGTGAGGACGAGGGCCGTGGCGGCGGCATCCTGCACCGCGACGCCGACGGACTTGTAGACGGTGATCTGGTCCGCTGATGTCCGTCCCGGCCTGACCCCGGCGACCAGCTCACCGAGCTCGGCGTGGATATGGTCGGCCGTGATGACGCCGTCCCGGATGGGCATCAGCAGGTCGTTACTGCCGCTCGGGAACGGCGCCAAGGCCGCGCCGCGGGACTCCACGCAGACCAGTGCCGCGGCGACGGTCGCGTCGTCGAGCTCGCGACCGGCCGGGTTGAAGCCGACGGAGGTGACATGGGCGCCCGGGGCGAGCCACGCCCGGCGCACCACCGGCTCGACGGCATGCGTCGCGGCGCACGCGATGTCCGCGCCCGCTAGCGCCTCGCGGAAGGATGCCACCGCCCGCACATCGGTGTCTCCGTGCGCCGACAGCTCGTCCGCCAGCGCGGCCGCCTTCGCCGGATCGCGCCCGGCGACGCGGATCTGCCGGATCGGCCGAACCCGGCGGACCGCGTCGGCGTGGGATCGGGCCTGCACGCCCGTGCCGAGAATGGCCAGGACAGCGGCGTCGTCGCGGGCGAGCAGACGCACCGACAGAGCCGAGCACGCGGCGGTTCGGGCCGCTGTGATGGCCGTTCCGTCCAGCACCGCCGCCGGTCGACCGGTGTCGGGATCGAACGCGACGATCACGGCCTGATGCGTGGGCAGGTCGGTGCCGGCGTTCCGCGGGAAGACCGAGACCAGCTTGCTCATCAGCATGCCGGCCGAGGGCAGGTAGCCCGGCATCGCGCCCAGAAGGCCCTCCTGCTCGGGCACCAGCGCAGCAACCCGGTGCGGCACGGAGGCACGTCCCAGGCTGAGATCGGCCATCGCCGCGGCGAGCGCGTCGATCAGCGCGTCCGTGTCGAGCAGCGCCTCGACCTGGCTCCGACTCAGAACAAGCATTCGGCCCCTCGCAGGACGGTGAATCACCGCGAGCCGATCCTCGCAGACATCCACGAAGCCGGGCGCCCGGGTTGCCGGGACGGGCTCGCGCCGGCCGGCGGAGGCCGCCGGCCGGCGCGAACGGTGGCTACCGGTCAGAGGTTCGCGTCGAGGAACTCCAGCGCCTGGGCGGAGTCCACGCGGTACTCCAGGTTCGGCCCGTCGCAGCGGGCGCTGAATGTCCAGGTGTTGAGGGCCACCACGGTGTCGCCGTGGAACAGCGGACCGCCCGAGTCACCGAAGCACACCCCTGCGGTGATCTTCAGGAACCGGTCCGGGTAGGCGTCGTGTGTGGTGATGACGGTGACGACCCGGTAGCTGCGTACGCCGTCGAAGA
>DATDJX010000553.1:0-27533 GCA_036520275.1 Asanoa sp. | reverse complement strand
CTGTGCCCCAGGCCTTGTGGGCCAAGCCGATCGTGGCGCTGGTCGCGACGTATGCCGGACCGGTGGATGAGGGTCGCCAGGCGTTCGCCCCGCTCCGGGAACTGCCCGTGCCGGCGGTTGACACTCTCACGCCGAAGCCGTACGTGGCGCACCAGAAGATGTTCGACGCGTTGTATCCGCACGGCCGGCACTACTACTGGAAGTCGCACAAGCTCGGCACGCTGACGGACGAGATCATCGATGTGGTGGTCGGCCAGGCGGCGAAGGTGACGTCGCCGCTGTCCGCGGTGCCGATCTTCTCCCTCGGCGGCGCCGTGGCGCGCGTCCCCGAGGAATCGACCGCGTTTGCGCACCGCGACGCCTCACACGAAATCATCATCGTCGCGTCGTGGCGTCCCGAGGAAGCCGACGACGCCGACCGCCACATCGACTGGGCGCGGGGGTTCTTCCATGCACTGGAGCCGTACAGCCGTGGGGTCTACGTGAACTTCACCAGCGACGACGCCGGCGAACGGGTCCGCCAGGCCTACACCGACCACCAGTGGACCCGGCTGACCGCCCTCAAGGCGAAGTACGACCCGACGAACTTCTTCCGAATGAACGTCAACATCCCACCCGCATGACGTCGCCTGGGTACGCAGCACGCCCGGAGGCCGTTCGGTGGGCTGCGCGGGTGTGCCGAGGACGGCCCGGGCGGGCTCCCTTGGTCCACTATGTGCGCAGGGGCGCGAACGTTGCCCGGATCTCGGTTGCGAACAGATCGGGCTCTTCCCAGGCGGCGAAGTGGCCGCCCTTGTCGACCTCGTTGAAGTAGCTGAGGTTGGGGTAGGCCTGCTCGACCCAGCTGCGCGGGGCCCGGAAGATCTCGCCGGGGAACGTGGTGAAGCCGACCGGCATCGAGACCGCCGGAGGCGTCTGGCCGGCGGCGAGAGCTTGGGCTCGTCCGCTCTCCCAATACGACCGGGCCGCCGATGCCCCGGTGCCGGTCAGCCAGTACAGCGTGATGTTGTCGACGATCCGGTCCCGGGTCAGATGGCCCGCCGGCTGCTTGTCGAGGAAGGCCCGGGAGATCTTCTCGTAGCTGTCCGTGTCATGGTCGAGCATCCAGGCCGCGAGGGCGACGGGCGAATCCAGCAGGGCGTAGCCGATGGTCTGCGGCCGGGTGGCCTGTTCCAGGAAGTAGCCGAAGCCGCTCGCCCTGAAGGTGGCGAGCGCGTCGAGCGCCGCCCGTTCCTCCTCGGTGTCAGCCGGGTGCTCGCCGCCACCCAGCCCCGCCACGAGCAAGTTGGTGTGGACGCCGACCAGCCCCTCGGGTGCCTGGCGGGCCATCGCGTCGGTGACGGAGGCGCCCACGTCGCCACCCTGCGCGACGTAGCGGGTGTAGCCGAGGCGGTGCATCAGCTCCGCCCAGGCGCGCGCGACGCGGCCGGGATCCCAGCCGATCTCGGTCGGCTCCCCGGAGAAGCCGTAGCCGGGCAGCGACGGCAGCACGAGGTCGAACGCATCCTCGGCGCGTCCGCCGTGCGCGGTCGGGTCGGTGAGCGGGTCGACGACCTCGAGCAGCTCGATGACCGAGCCCGGCCAGCCGTGCGTCATGATCAGCGGCATCGCGTCCGGGTGCGCTGACCTCACGTGGATGAAGTGGATGTCCACCCCGTCGATCTCGGTCTTGAACTGCCGGAGCGCGTTCAGTTTCGTCTCACACGTGCGCCAGTCGTAATCGGTCGCCCAGTAGCGGGCGAGCTCCTGAATCGTCGCCAGCTGCACGCCCTGCGAACGGTCCGCGACGAGCTCCTTGCTGGGCCACCGGGTCGCGGCGATGCGCTCCCGAAGGTCGGCGATCGCTTCTTCCGGCATCTCCACCCGGAAGGGACGGATTGCGGTTTCGTTGGACATGACCTTCCACCTCCCTGGATTGTTGACGACGACGGACGGCCGGACCGGTCGGTTCCGGCCCGACGTTGCACGCGAACGATCCATCCCCGCGCCAGCGGAACGGTTGGTGTTGCCTCACGATCTCGCATCGGGCGGCGGCGTCGCGCCCGTCCGGCCGTGCCGCCGGCGATGAGCCACGGGCCGAGGCTTGATTGGAGCCGGCGACCGCGCTCGAACATCACCGAGTTGCAGCTGCAGGTGCTGTCCTCCGAATCGTACGCTGCCGCGGCTGCGCGCAAGCCGTAGTTCCTACTCCGGCCGGCTGACTACGACCGGCAGGTCGATCACCAAACGATGACACCGTTCGTCCGATAGGCGGGAGGCACAACTCCAAGATCGACGGGCGCACGCCTGGATCAAGCAGCGTGCCCGGGCTCCCCTCCCATCGGACGGCCACCGTGAGCGGCGTACCCGGAACCTGGCGGGGTCGCGGGGCCAAGCCTGACGGTCGACTCGTCGAGCCGGGCGACCCGCCCAGAACCGATGGGAGTGGAGCCTCACCTCCGGGGCCACGTGCTGCCACGTGCCGACTGAGCTGGACCGACTCGGCGCAACGCAGGAAAATGGCGGGCGGAACCGGCTACTCACAGAAGGAGCCAGCAGTGCGGCCAACCCGCGTCATCGCGAACCTGTCCGTCCCAGATATTGGCGAAGCTCGCGACTTCTATGTGGACTACCTCGGGCTCAGCGTCGAAGGGCTCAACCACCTGGGCTGGGTCGCCCGCTTCCAGTCCCCTGACGGCCGAGCGGTCGTTCAACTCGTCACCCGCGATGCCACCGCTCCGCACGACTCGGTGATCTCGGTCGCCGTCGGCGACGGCATCGAGGAGGCGTACGAGGAAGCGAAACGACGCGGGTTCGAGATCGTCTATCCACTCACCACCGAACCTTGGGGCATGCGGAGGTTCTTCGTTCGCGCGCCAGACGGCAACGTGATCAACGTCAACAGCCATAAGGACGACTAGTACCGGGCTCCGCCATCGGCGTCTCTTCGTGCCCTCCGCGTGCCCCAAGACAGGGCCGATCATGGTCGGCGCCGGTCAACCACGGTCGCAACGACCGACGCCGAATGCGGGGACGATCCACGCTCGGCGCAGCCTGAGCGACAGAGATGCCTTTGCGAGGCAGGTCTCTGACGAGGCCCCCGAGAGGCCTGTGGCCAGCACTGAACAGTGATCAGAGACTGTGAGGCTCACGGGCTCGTTACCCACCTTGTGCACACGAGAACGCAAAATGGCGGCAGACCATGAGCAAGGTCGCAGGACGTTTGCCCGGGTCAGCCGCCACTTTGGCCGGCTCGCCAGGTACCCGTCGATCTTGGTGTGCCACTGGAGGACGGGTACGGCACGTGTCCCACAACGGGCACGCCCGTGTGGGTGCATGCGCAGGGTCTCCAGCTTGACCCTTCCACTCGCATACCCAGATGGCGCCTGCTTGTTGGTCGTCCGGGCCGCTCAGATCAACCCGACACGACGCCTTCCCGGGTGGCGGTCCAGGAGGCGAGTAGGGCGAGGGCCTGCGCGGTGGGCGAGCCCGGTTCGGCGGAGAAGATCGTCATGCTGAGCCCGGGTTCGCTTCGGAGATCCATGGTCTCGTAGGCGAGGGCGAGATCGCCGACTACGTGGTGGTGGTAGTGCTTGGTGCCGCCCGCGTGGGTGCGCACGTTGTGCGAACCCCAGCGGCGCCGGAATTCCTCGCTCCGGGTGGACAGCTCGCCGATCAGGTCCTGCAGGCCCTTGTCGTGTGGGTCCTGGCCGGCGGCGGTGCGCAAGTTGGCGACGGTGACGTCGGCGGTGGAGTCCCAGTCGGGGTAGAGCCGGTGGGCGGCGGCGTCGAGGAACGCGAACCGGGCCAGGTTGGGGGTGGTGGTCGGGTCGGCGTACACGTCGGCGTACAGCGCCCGGCCGAGGAGGTTGGCCGCGAGGAGGTCAGACCGGTTGTTCCCGACGATCGCCGGCCCCGTGGCGATCGAGTCCAGCGTCCACTGCAGGCTTGGCCGCACCGCCCACTGCTTGGGACTACGCCAGCGGGGACGCATGGCGGCCGTGGTGCCGTCGGCGGCCTGGGCGAGGTGGAACAGGTGGCGCCGTTCGGCGTCGTCGAGGTGCAGGGCGCGGGCGATCGCGTCGAGCACGCTGCCCGATACGCCACCAAGTGCGCCGCGCTCCAGCTTGGCGTAGTACTCGACGCTCACCCCGGCGAGTGCCGCAACCTCGCTGCGTCGCAGTCCGGGCACCCGGCGCTGCCCCGCCTGAGGCACGTGGGCCCGCTCAGGCGTGATCTTGGCTCGCCGCGAGGTCAGGAACTCGCGGACTTCGGCGCGGTTGTCCACGTCACCACCGTACGACCGCACCCGAGGGATCAGGGATGCCCTACCAGTACACCCATCAACAGTGGCTTTTTCAGCCGCTGCGCCGGGGGTCTTCTCGAGGCATGAACCTTGCACTCCCACGTCACGACCGCCTCCGGGTGGCCGCGGCACTCGTCCCCGCGACGCTGGCCGCCATCCTGGCCGGCTACTTATCCAGCGGCACAGGCGACCCCGGTCCGCGCATTCCCGCCGACCCGATCCCCGCCATCACGAGCGCATCCGTCGACTATGTACCCGCGACGCGGATCGTGCTGCGCGTCTCCGACGGACAGGCGACAGCCGCCCTCGATGACACCCCAGCAGCACGGCAGTTTGCCGCGATGCTGCCGCTGCGGCTGACCCTGCGCGGCGCGATGGGACAAGCAAAGACCGGGCAGCTGCCCCACCCGATCGACGTATCCGTCGCCAGGCGGGTCATCGATCCCGGTGTGGCGGCCATCTACTACTGGCCGCCCAGCGGCGACATCGGTATCTACTACGACGACCTCGGCCAGACGGTCCCACCACCTGGCATGGTCCGGCTCGGCACCGTGGACAGCGGACTCGACGCGATCGCCTCCGCCGGAAACCGGTTCACGGTCTCGATCGACCAGGTCTGACGCGCCACGGCCCCGACGATCAGCACCTTGATGTTCAACGGGACAGGTTCCGCGACAGCAACTCCGCGAGGGTGGTGCCCCAGGCGGGCCAGGACCTCGTCGTCCAGCCGCACGGACAGCGCGCCCAGGTCCGCGCGCAGCTCCTCGATGGTCAGCGCTCCGACGATCGCCGTGGATACGACGGGTTGCGCAGCTGTCAGGCCAGCGCCACCTCGACCGGCTTGGCGCCCACCTCCCGGCACAGCTGTTCGTAGGTTTCGAGCTGGTCGCGGTGGGCCTCGATGCGCTGCAGCTGCGAGTCGTCCGAGACGCGTCCCTCAATGGCGGCTTCCGGCGCGCCGGCGAGCAGGCCGGCGTGGAGCGGGCTGCACGGGATCAAGCCGACGGCGAGGTGACGCAGCGCGGGGATCAGCTCCATCTCGACGGCTCGCACCGCGAGGTTGTAGAGGCTCTGTTCGGAGACCAGGCCCATGAAGCACCGCCGGATCAGCCGACGGACTCTGGGCCGCCCCGGAAGCGGAGCGGTCCACGTGGATGGAGGCGGGCTTGGCGGTATCGAGGATGAACCAGACCCGCACCGGACTCGTCATTGAAATTGGGGCCGGAAAGATGAATCGTGGTCGAAGGCACCGTTCTTGATGATCTTACGATGGTCTCTACCGGCCCGGAAGTCAGGCAACTCTGAAGGAGGGAAGCATGCGTAGGATGGTCGTGCTGGTCTTCACGCTTGGAGTGGCGCTCTTGGGGCTGGCGTCACCGGCGTCGGCCGGCGATAACTTCGTGGCCGCGCTCTCCGGCAGCGAGGAGGTCCCGGCCCGAGACACGCCGGCGAGGGGCGTGGCGACGTTCAAGCTGCGCGACGACGGGTCGGCGCTGAAATTCCGGGTCAACGTCGCCAACATCGACAACGCCTTCGCTGCACACATCCACTGTGGCGCCGTCGGGGTCAACGGCCCCGTCGGGGTGACGCTGTTCATGGGTGCTCCGGCCAGCGGAGCCGTGAACGGGACGCTGGCCGAAGGAACGATCACGGCTCCGGATCCCGGCAACGCGTGCGGATGGACCGACCTGGCGGCGGTCGTCGCTGCGCTGCAGAGCGGCAACACATACGTCAACGTGCACACCAACGACGGCGTAGCACCGCCCAACACCGGCCCGGGCGACTTCCCCGGCGGGGAGATCCGCGGCCAGGTCCACTAAACCGGCTCCCCGCACTTAAGCGGGGCGTCGCTCCGTGAGTAGGCTCGTGGCCTCGCCATGCTGACTGTCTTCCACAACGAGACAGCAGTGAGGCCACGAGCATCGACGACCCTACGTCGTTGTTGTTCGGCCTGGGCTCCTTCCGCGTCGTCGACGTTCGCCGCGCCCCCGACGGCCTGGTCCAGGTCGTGATGGAAACCGTTGAAACACAAGGGTTCTGCCCGGACTGTGGGCAGGCCAGTTCCCGGGTCAAGGACCGGCCGATGGTGCGGATCAACCGGTTCGGTGGTGAGGTCGATCGGCGCCAGCTCCTTGCTTCGGCCCTTCTGGTTGATCAAGGACTCGTGGGCTGTGGCGTTGAGGATGTCGACTGCGTCGACGTCGTCCCAGCGCACGCCGACCAGCGCCTGGCGGGCGACGTTGACAGCGGCCAGGCACGGCATGACGGGTCGTCCGTACGGGTCCCGGCCGTCGTTGCGCAGCACCACCACTCGCGCCGAGATCAGTTCGGGAGCGAGTGCGAACGCCGTGCGCAGGGTGACGAGGATCTGCCCGTACAGGAACTGCTGGTAGAAGTCGGCTCTGGCGGCCTGAGTGACCTTCTTCAGCGACAGGTTGCCGGCCGCGGTGCGCGCCGGCATCTGCGCCGGGATTGCCTGAGACGCTGGCGGCACGAGCAGGACTAGAGACGCCTCGCCGCCGTCAACCCCGACGCCGCGGATGCGGCCTCGTTGTCTTCGAACGCTTCTGCCAGGGTCTGCAGAACGACGTCAGGATCGTTATCGCAGAGGAGATGCCACCGCCGGTCGAGGATCTGCTACCACTGCGCCTGCTGGCCTTTGAGACCTTGCCATTGCCGGTTCATTTCGGCCTCGGTCCACGCTGTAGCGTGCTGCTTTGCTGCCGCACGTTCGGCCCGCTGAACATGCCGATCCCGGCCAGAGCATGCTTTTCGTAGTGGGCGTAGATCGCCGCGCGGTCCGGTACGGCCGGTTCCGGCGCCGTTGGGTGTTGCGCCGGCGGGAAGTCCACTCGGTGCAGGGCCAGGATTCGCAAGAACGCGTCGGCGAGCTGCTGCGCCATGGCGGCCTTCTCCGCCTGGACCGCCTGTCGCTGCTGGGCAGCCATTTGCCGCAGTAGGCCGGCTGCGCCGAGGCATCGCTACGACGGACACCCCGGTCGCCGGCGGCCTCCCACGGACGGGTAGAAACCAACCGGACCGATCCCGGTCGAAACGCCGGTTCGGCCAAGACTCTGCCGACGACCATCTCGACTCTCTGGCTGTCGTTCCATGTGATCTCCGGCTTGCCCGTGCCTCGAAGCTAGGGTTGCCTGCACGGTGCTGCCTGCCCGACCGTCCTCAGTTCAGCGATTTCAGTGCTGGCACCTTGACGACGACGAACTCGTTGTCGTCGGCGAGCGACGGATTGCGGCCGGTGTTCGGGAGGTTGTTGTCGCACCCGAGGAGGAGCCGCTCTCCGTCGATGACGTGGATCGCCTCGATGGACTCGCAAGCGACGCCGAACGGATCGCCGAGGCGGACGTCGCCGGCGTGGATGGGTGGTAGCGAGATCAGGTCCGGATCGGGGATCGCCGTGAGGTCGACGGCCTTGTGCTTGTCGAGGAACCCGTCGGGTCCGACGTCGCGAAGGTCGACCACGTAGACGTTGCGGAACACCGCCGTGAGGCCCCGCCCGCCATCACGCTCGATGACCACCATCCGATGCTGGTCGAGCGCCCACATGTCCGCGACGAGGTAGCCTGGCTGCTCGGTGCGGTACTGCCAGACGCGGCCGGTGAACTCGCCGTCATCGATGCCGAACTCGAAAATGAAGCGCCGGCCAGCGTCGGGGTCGACCACGGTCGCGCCCTCGAGGATCGGGTACAGGTGCTTCCCGTCCGGCGACGATGACATGGCCTCGAAGCCTCGGCTGTTCGGCTGGGTCGCGGTGGCCGGCGGGACCAGAAACGGGTTGTTCGGCGACATGAGACTTCCCGGTACCGTCGGCTGGACAAGGCTCCCGGGCACGGGGAATGGCGGCTCGAGCAGCACGCCGGTCGCGTCGAAGTGCAGGACCCACGGGCCGAACTCGTCACCCACCCACAGATCGCCGTTCTTCGCCCTCTGCATCGACTCGGGATCGATGTCCCCGCCGGTCAGGAGCCGTCCTGTCGTGGCCGCATTGACGATTGGAAAGCCGATGACGCCGTTCGGATCCCGGAACTGGATGAAGTCCTTCACGGAGACCGCGCCGGTACCGCCCTCCGCCGTCTTGAAGTCCGGTTCGATGTAGTACGCGCGGATGAGGAAGTCGCGGGAGTTGGCCTTCGCGCCGAAGCCGTTGTCGGGCATCGCGAGGAATTCACCCGGTCTACGTCCACTCAACACTGACGAGAAGCCCTCGACCGGCTGCGACGGTGTCGGGAATGAGATCCCGTTGATCGTCTGCCCCGCGAAGAACGAACCAGCGGGAGGTCCGGGCGCGTACGTCGCCGCGGGCAGCACGGCGCGACCCTCGAGAGTCGGCTTGGGCGTGGAGGCCGACGCGGGGGAAGCGACAAGACATAGCGGGGCGACAGACAGCAACGCGAATGCACGCAAGAGCCTCATGGTCCACCCCTCGATCTCGCTACCGACGGCAACGCTCGATCAGCGGTTCACCCACCCGCCGTCAGGAGGGTGATACTCCTTCATTCCCTGCTTGTCAATGTCTGCGGGGCGGCGACCGAGACCAACCCAAATTACGACGAGCTTGAAACTGACGCGCCGCCTTGATAGCGGTGTGAGAGTGGATATTGCGGCTGGTACGCGGACCGAACCAGCGGATTAAAAGACACGATCGGCCCACTGCCCATGGGGTGCTTGCCTGGGTAGCGCGGCGATTATCCGTCGCACTGGGGAGATCCCGTGCGTGCGGGTCGCTGTCAATTGCTCCTCTGTCAAGCCGGCTTGGGTGGTGCTGTTGTGGCGTCTGCGAGCGGGGCGCGGTAGACGACGTTGGAGAGGTGTCGTTCGAGTACCGGCAGGGCTTGCATACCGCCGTCGCCGTTGGCTTTGCGGCGGTGCGGTAGTGCGCGGGCGGCCGGGTGCCAGTGGGGCTGAGTCAGCGCGATACACTGCACGGCGGCGTTGAGTTGGCGGTTGCCCAGGCGGCTGAGCCGGTGGCGTGCGCGGTTAGATGACCAGACGGGTAGCGGCGCGGTGCCGTTATGGCGGGCGGTGGGTCGCGGCGCAGCCGAACCGCGCGATGCCGGCGGTCTCGGCCAGGATTTTCGCGGCGGTCAAGGGGCCGCAGCCGTAGCTGGCCAGCAGGGCTGGGGCCAACCGCGCGGTTAGGTCACTGATCTCCACCTCGAGTGCGTCGATCTGTACGGTGAGTTCTGGGCAGTGCTCGACGAGGACCCGGGCGAGCCCGGGCAACGCTGCCCCGCATGGTGCCGAGCTGGTCGGCCGGGGCGTCATAGCCGCTGCCGCGGTTCAGGGACCGGCCTCGCGGATCCCACTGGGGATCGAGCTCGTGCAGGTGCCGGCGAAGCCGGTTGATCGCCCGGGTCCGCTCGGCGATCAGCGCCTCGCGGTGCTCGACGAGCAGCCGCACGTCGCGGTCCGGGCCGGCCAGGCGCGGGCCACTGCTCGGGCGTCGATCGGGTCGGACGTGCCGTAGCCGCGGGCGCTGTCGCGGGCGTTGGCCATCAACGTTGGGTACCCGCACGTTTCGCTCGCCCGCGGCGAGCAGGTCGGCCTCCGCCGGGGGGTCATGTTGCGGCGGTGTAGAGAACTGTCGATCTCTTAACGGTTGGATCTACGCCGGGTGTTGCTGGGGGCTGAGGGACTGCCACCTCGTGACGATCGTCTGTTGTGGACAGAAACAACAATCACGCGGTGGCCGCTGCCGCCAGCATAGACCCTGAGGCTTGGTCGCAGCAGTTCGACTCGGCGTTCGCACGCGTCGCTGGCCGGTTCGGACGGGCGGAGCCACCCCGTCAGGCGAAGGCGTTTCTGCTGGGGCGATTTTGCCGATGTGGACAGTCGCTCCCGTTGGCAGTTGGCTGAGCAGGCCGGCGACGCGTCCCCGCACGAGATGCAACGGCTGCTCGGCGAGGCGGTGTGGGCGCCGACGTGGTGCGCGACGACCTGGGTGCCTATGTGGTCGACGAGCTGGTGATCCCGGCGGTGTGCTGATCCTCGACGACACGGGCGAAGGGCAGGCACACGGTTGGCGTTTAGCGCCAGTACACCGGCACGGCCGGTCGGATCGAGAACTCGCAGGTCGCGTGTTCCTGGCCTTAAGGTGCTGCCGGGACGCCAGCCATACCTCGGTCCGGCCAAGACGAAGACGAGCGTCCGAATGCTCGAACTGCCGGTCGTGGTCGCCCGCGCGCTCACGCGACCGACCCTCGACGACCGACTCACCGGCTCGCCGGGCTACTGTTCCCGGGTCCCGCTGGTGATCCGGTGAACGCCTCCACGTTCTCGCGGTCCTGGTCGACCGCTCGGGCTCGGCTGGGACTACCCCACCGGTGGGGGGATCCACGGGCTACGTCATTACGACGCGTCCGGCTGATCCGTGCCGGCGCATCCGTCAAGACCGTGCAGCTCGCGCTCGGGCACGGTACGCCGAGCGTCACCCTGACCACGTATGTCCACATGTGGCCGGACGCAGTCGACCGGATGCGGCGCTTGCACACGGCGAGACGGCGGCCATGCCGGCGAGGAGCCGCGCATGACCGCCGTCCGCATTGTTGTACCGAGCTTGATCCGAAGATCGGTGCCAGTTCTGTTTGCGCTGGTCAGCGTGCTGGATTGGCTCAGACGTCGTAGTACATGGCGAACTCGTGCGGGGTCGGGCGCAGTCGGACCGGGTCGACCTCGTTGGCCCGCTTGTAGTCGACCCACGTCTCGATGAGGTCGGGCGTGAACACGCCGCCCTCGAGGAGGAAGTCGTGGTCGGCCTCCAGCGAGTCGAGCACCTCCGGCAGCGAACCCGGCACCTGCTTGACCGAGCCCCACTCCTCCGGGGGCAGGTCGTACAGGTCCTTGTCGATCGGCTCCGGCGGCTCGATCTTGCTCTTGATGCCGTCGAGGCCGGCCATCATCATCGCCGAGAAGGCAAGGTAGACGTTGGCCGACGGGTCGGGCACGCGGAACTCGACGCGCTTGGCCTTCGCGTTGGAGCCGGTCACCGGGATACGGGTGCAGGCCGAGCGGTTGCGCTGCGAGTAAACCAGGTTGACCGGCGCCTCGAAGCCGGGCACCAGGCGGCGGTACGAGTTGACGGTCGGGTTGGTGAACGCCAGCAACGAGGGCGCGTGGTGCAGGAGGCCGCCGATGTACCAGCGGGCCGTGTCGGACAGGCCGGCGTACCCGGTCTCGTCGTAGAACAGCGGCTCGCCGCCCAGCCACAGGCTCTGGTGGGTGTGCATTCCGGAGCCGTTGTCGCCGAACAGCGGCTTGGGCATGAACGTGGCGGTCTTGCCGTTGGCCCAGGCGGTGTTCTTGACGATGTACTTGAACAGCTGCAGCTGGTCGCCCGCGTGCAGCAAGGTCGAGAACCTGTAGTTGATCTCGGCCTGGCCGGCCGTGCCGACCTCGTGGTGCGCGCGCTCCACCGTGAAGCCGGTGTCGACGAGGTTGCGCACGATCTTGTCGCGCAGGTCGGCGTAGTGGTCGACCGGCGGCACAGGGAAGTAGCCGCCCTTGTACGCCGTCTTGTAGCCGCGGTTGCCGCCCGGCTCGTCCTTGCCGGTGTTCCACCAGCCCTCGACCGAGTCGAGGTAGTAGAACGCCTGGTTGGAGCCGGTCTCGTGGCGGATCGAGTCGAAGATGTAGAACTCGGCCTCCGGACCGAAGTAGGCGGTGTCGGCGATGCCGCTGGCGGCGAGGTAGGCCTCCGCCTTCTTCGCCACGTTCCGCGGGTCGCGCGAGTAAGCCTCGCGCGTGAACGGGTCGTGGATAAAGAAGTTCAGTGCGAGGGTCTTCTGCTCCCGGAACGGGTCGACGAACGCGGACGTCACGTCCGGCAGCAGCAGCATGTCGGACTCGTGGATCTGCTGGAAACCGCGGATCGACGAGCCGTCGAAGGCGACGCCGTCGGTGAAGATCACGTCGTCGACCGACTCGACCGGCGTGTTGAAGTGCTGCATCACGCCGGGCAGGTCACAGAACCGTACGTCGACGAACTTCACGTCCTCGTTCTTGAGGTATCGCAGGAGTTCCTCGGGATTGGCGAACAACACGTCCTCCTGGCACGTCGCTGAGTGGCTCGTGGCGGCGCCGCCGCCGCTTAGGGGCCGGGCCCTGGTCACGTTGGTCGCGACGCTATGGCCAGGCGGTTGCCCGGGCGTGTCCCTCGTGTTTCTCAAGTGTTACGTCGCGTACGGGGCGCAGAACCCGCACCAATCGGACGATACGCCTAACGGCCCCGGGTCTGCCGGAAGGCGCCCTTCGGCGGACGCATGTTCTTCGGGATCGCGCCCTTCGGGATCTGGGGGCGCGCCGCCGCGAGCGCGGTCAGCCGCTTGTCGAGCGCGTTGACGTCCTTGCCGGACAGCTCGCGCGGCAGCCGCATCAGCGTCATCCGCAGCTTGCCGATGGGGATCTCGCCCTCGTCGTGACCGATCACGTAGTCGTGCAGGGGCGCGTTGCCGATCACCTTGGCCAGCCGGCGCTTCTCTTGGCCCAGCATGCCCCGTACGCGTTGCGGGTTGCCCTCGGCGATCAGGATCACCCCGGGCCGGCCGATGACCAGGTGCACCATGTCCATCGTCGTGGTGGAGCTGACCGCGGGGGTGACCCGCCAGTCGCCGCGCATGTTCTCGATGATCGACGCGGCGGCGCCGGGTTGGCCTTCGGCCGCGTTCATCATGGCCCGGTTGGAGCGCAGATTGAGCACGAGCAGCAAGCCCAGCAGCGCCACCATCACGGCCACCGGTAGCCAGATCCAGCCCCAGAGCAGACCGGCGACCACTCCCAGCGCGAGCGGGATCAGCACCGCGGCGGCCGCGAGCGGCAGGAACCACGGGTCGCGCTTCGCGGTGAACGAGAACACCATCCCGATCTGCTTGATGCGCTGCCAGAACGAGACCTTCTCCGGGGCTTGAGCCATGGGACGCAGTCTAGTGGGCCGCCGGTGCGCCATCGATGCCCGGACCGGGTCCACGGGAGTAAGTACCTTACGCCGCTCGGTCCTCCTTACCCACCGAGGTAAGGAGGGCGCGACCTCCGGAGATGAGGCGCAGACCCATCGTGGCGGGCCTACCTGCGCGCGGAAAGTCAACGTCGACACCAAAGCGAAGGAGCCCGGAAATGCTCACCAACCCGCACCTCATGCTCGACCTGCACCACGCCCGCGCCGCCGACCTGCGCGCCGCGGCCGCCCACGACCGCCTGGTGCGGGCGTTGCGCCGCCACGCGTCGACGAGCGACCTCAACCAGGTACGCGTGCCGCACGCGCGATGGCGCCGCCGGGCCGCGCTCTCATGACCCTCACCGCGTTCGGGGCCGCCGCCACCGCAGGTCCCGCCACCGGAAATCACGGCGGCGGTCCCGACGAACTCCATGGCATGCTCGATCACGTGACCATCCGCCCGACCGGCACCGCGCTCGTGGGGCGCCAGGCCGAGCTGGCCGGGCTCCGCGAGGCGTTCAAGCGCGCCCGCGACGACGAGCCGACGACGGTTCTGGTCGGCGGCGAGGCCGGGGTCGGCAAGACCCGGCTGGTCGAGGAGTTCCGCCGCTACGCCGAGGGCGAGGGCGCCCGGGTCCTCGTCGGCCACTGCCTCCAGCTCGGTGAGGAGGGGCTGCCGTTCGCGCCGTTCGCGGCAATCCTGCGCGAGGTGCTGCGCCGTGACGGCCGCACCCCGTTCGAGGGCCACGAGCCCGAGTTCGCCCGCATGCTGCCCGAGCTCGGCCCGGCCGCGCCCGCTGCCGAGGCCAACCGCGGATACCTGTTCGACCTGGTCGGTGCGCTGTTCGCGGCACAGGCCGCGGAGCGGCCGCTGGTGCTGGTGGTCGAAGACCTGCACTGGGCCGACCGGTCCACCCGCGACCTGATCGGCTTCTTCGTCCGGGCCGCGCGCAGCGCCCGGGTGCTGCTGGTCTGCACCTACCGCACAGACGAGCTGCACCGTGGTCACCCGCTGCGCTCGTTCCTCGCCGAGCTCGACCGCGCCCGCGGCGTCGAGCGCATCCAGGTCGACCGGCTCGACCGCGACGACACCGCGGCGGTGCTGGCCGGTCTGCTGGGTGCCGAGCCGGGCCAGCGCGCCGTCGACACGATCTACGAGCGGGCCCAGGGCAACCCGTTCTTCGTCGAGGAGCTCGCCGCGGCCGGCGACCCGGTGCCATGTGCCGACATCCCCGCGAGCCTCCGCGACCTCCTGCTGGCCCGCGTCGACCGACTCCCCGAGGGCGCGCAGCCGATCCTGCGGATCGCGGCGGCCGGCGGCATCCGGCTCTCCCACGACCTGCTCGCCCAGGTCGCCGGCGTGCCCGACACCCAGCTCGAGATGGCCGTGCGGGCCGCCGTCGCCGCCCAGCTGATCGTGGCCGACGCCGACGGCGGGTACGAGTTCCGCCACGCGCTGGTGCGCGAAGCCGTGCACGACGACCTGCTGCCCGGCGAGCACGCCCGGCTGCACGCCCGCTACGCCGCCGCCATCGAGGCCGATCCGGCGCTGGTGGCGCCAGGCCGCGCGCCCGCCGAGATCGCCCACCACTGGCACGCCGCCCACGACCACCCGCGGGCGCTGGTCGCCTCCCGCGTCGCCGCCCAAGCCGCGGCGGCCCGTTACGCCCACGCCGAGCAGGCCAGCCTTCTCGATCGCGTCCTCGACCTGTGGGAGCAGGTGCCCGACGCGGGGCAGCGCCTCGGCATCGACCACCTCGCGTTGCTGGAGGAGACGCTCAACGCGTCCTACCAGTCGGGCGACCACATGCGGGCGCTCAGCCTGGCCCGGGCCGCCCTCGCCGACGTCGACCAGGACGCCGAGCCGCTGCGGGCCGCCATGCTGCACGAGCGCCGCGGCAAGCTGCTCACCCACCTCGGCAAGAGCGACGGCGCCGACGACATGCGCAAGGCGTACGCGCTCGCGACCCGCGAAGGCGTGCCGCGCGACCTCGACCACGCCAATCTGCTCGGCGACATCGCGTACGCGTTGAGCAAGGTGGACCGGGTCGAGGGCGCCCGCATCGCCGCCGAGGCCCAGCGGGCGGCCGACCTGCTCGGGGACGCGTCCGCCCAGGTGCGGGCCCACCTGACGCTGGGCCGGGTATGCCTGCGCGACCTGTCGGCCGAGGACGGCATGCCCGAGCTGCGCAAGGCCGAGGCGATGGCGCGGGACCAGGGCGACCTGCTCGGCCTGGTCAGGGCTCGGGTCAACATCTCCGACGCGCTGTTCGAGCTCGGCCAGTACGAGGAGTCGGCAGCGGTGGCCGCCGCCGGTTCGGCCGACGCCCAGCGCATCGGCGTCAGCCGCTCCAACGGCGCCTACCTGCGGTCCAACCAGGCCGAGGCGCTGGTCGCGCTCGGCCGGTGGGACGAGGCCGACGCCGTGCTCGCCGAGTCGGCGCGCTTCGACCCGCCCGGTTCCCTGGGGCTGCACTGGATCGAGGTGCGCGCCGGGCTGTGGCTCGCCCGCGGTCAGGCCGGCGCCGCCCGGCTGACCGACCGCGCGCTCGCCTTCCTCGCCCGTCCCTACACCGACCCGCAGATGCGGTTGCCGCTGCGGGCTCTGCGCATCGAGGCCGCCCTCGCGGCCGGCGAGGTCGACACCGCGGTACGGGCTGCCCGCGACGGCCTGAGCGACTCGGCGCTGGACAGCAACCCGCGCTACGGCTGGCCGGTCGTCGCGGCCGCCGCGCGGGTGCTGGCGGTCGGCGGCGGGGTGCTGCGCGACGAGATCACCCGGACCGTCGGCGGTCTCGAGTGCCGCTACCCCCAGGAGGTGGCCTGCAAGGCCGAGGTCGCTGCGGCGCTGGCCGACACCCCGGCCGCATGGGAGGCGGCCGTCGAGGCGCGGCGCGCCGACGGGCAGCCGTACCCCCTCGCCCGTGACCTGCTCGCGACGGCGCAGGCGGCGGCGTCGGCGGGTGACCGCGCTCGGGTCGCGACCGCCTGCGAAGAGGCGGGCGCGATCGCGGCGAACCTCGACGCGCGCCCGCTCCGCGAGGCCGTGGCGACGCTGGCCCGGCGGGTCGGCCTGCGCGGCGCCGTCGGTGCCGGGCCCGACGTGCTGACCGCCCGCGAGCGTGAGGTGCTGCGGCTGGTCGCGCAGGGCCTGAGCAACAGCCGGATCGGGTCGGCGCTCTTCCTGTCGCCGAAGACCGTCAGCGTCCACGTCTCACGGATCATCGCGAAGCTCGAAGTGGCGAACCGCATCGAGGCGGCGGCGGTCGCGCACCGCCTGGGCCTGCTCGACTAGCCCATGATCATGGCGTTTGGGTCGGTCAAGCGGCGGCCCTGGCCGCGATGGCCTGCTGGTAGAGCCGGCCGGCGCGGTACGACGAGCGCACCAGCGGGCCGCTCATCACGCCGGCGAAGCCGACCTGCTCGGCCTCCTCGCGCAGCTCCACGAACTCGTCCGGCTTGACCCACCGCGCCACCGGGTGGTGCCGCGGGGTCGGCCGGAGGTACTGCGTGATCGTGACCAGCTCGCACCCGGCGCCGTGCAGGTCGCGCAGCGCCTGCGAAACCTCCGCCCGCTCCTCGCCGAGGCCGAGGATCAGGTTGCTCTTGGTGATCAGGCCGGCGGCTCGGGCGCGGCTGATTACCTGCAGCGACCGGTCGTAGCGGAAGGCCGGCCGGATCCGCCTGAAGATCCGCGGCACGGTCTCCACGTTGTGGGCCAGCACCTCGGGTCGCGCCGCGAACACCTCGGTCAGCAGGGCCGGCTCGCCGTTGAAGTCGGGGATGAGCAGCTCGACCCCGCAGTCGCCGCGCAGGGCGTGGATCTGGCGGACCGTCTCCGCGTACAGCCAGGCGCCCCCGTCCGGTAGGTCGTCGCGCGCCACCCCGGTCACCGTCGCGTACCGCAGCCCCATCGTGGCCACCGACTCGGCCACCCGGCGCGGCTCGTCGGCGTCGAACTCGGCGGGCTTACCGGTGTCGATCTGGCAGAAGTCGCAGCGCCGGGTGCACTGGTCGCCGCCGATCAGGAAGGTGGCCTCGCGATCTTCCCAACACTCGTAGATGTTGGGGCAGCCGGCCTCCTGACACACGGTGTGCAGGCCCTCCCGCTGCACCAGGCCGCGCAGCTGGGTGAACTCGGGACCCATCTTCGCCTTGACCTTGATCCACTCGGGCTTGCGCTCGATCGGGGTCTCGGCGTTACGCGCCTCGATCCGCAACATCCGTCGGCCGTCGGCGGTCACAGTCACGGATATGACAGTACGCCGGACGGGTGGTGGTCCACATCCAGGAGCGTATGGTCCCTGCCACGCATGTGACGCCGCTCACCGCCGCATCGGTGTGACGTCTGGCGATCCGGCGCTGCTACCCTTTCGGGCAACGGCTACGACGGAACCGAGTACCGACCGATCACGCCGGCCGAGAGAGCCACCAGCCGCTGTGACGGTGGCCCGGCGCCGGTCGCGAAGACACTCCCGAGCCAGCACGGAGAATGAGGCGCCCTGCGGGGCGCGAAGGTGTGGTGGCACCGCGAGGCACCCGCTCGCCCACACCTCCCGGGGATCGCGTTGCGAGCCGAAGGAGGTCCACCGATGCAACGCATCCTTTCCACCCAGCTGCCCGCCCGCGTGGGCGAGACCGTCACGGTCGCCGGCTGGGTCCATCGCCGCCGGCTGCTCAAGTCGGTGGCCTTCCTGATCGTGCGCGACGCGGCTGGCCTGACCCAGGTCGTTGCCGCCGCACCGCAGACCCGCGCCGCGGTCGAGGCGCTCACCGAGGAGAGCGTCGTCGCGGTCACCGGCACGGTCACCGCCAACGCGGCGGCGCCCGCCGGGCTCGAGCTCGCCGACCCGGTCGTACGGCCGCTCGGTGCGCCCGCCGAGCCGCCGCCGTTCGACCTGTTCCGGCCCGCCCTGACCGCGACCCTGCCGACGCAGCTCGACCAAGCCGCGGTCTCGCTGCGCCACCCCGTGCGGTCGACCGCGCTGCGCGCGTCGGCGGCCGCGGTGGCCGGCTTCCGCGGCGCGCTCGACGGCCTCGGGTTCACCGAGATATTCACACCGAAGATCGTCGGCTCGGCGACCGAGAGCGGGGCCAACGTGTTCCGGCTCGACTACTTCGGCCGGCAGGCCTACCTCGCCCAGTCGCCGCAGCTCTACAAGCAGCTGATGGTCGGCGTCTTCGAGCGGGTCTACGAGGTCGGCCCGGTGTTCCGCGCCGAGCCGCACGACACCGCGCGGCACCTCGCCCAGTACACGTCGCTCGACGTCGAGTTCGGCTTCATCACCGACCACCGCGACGTCATGGCCGTGCTGCGGGAGGTGGTCGCGGGAATGCTCGCCGCGGTCGCGCAGCGGCTGCCGTCGCTCGCCGTGCCCGCCGTGCCGGCGGTCATCCCGGCAATCCACTTCGTCGAGGCGCTGAAGATCGCGGGCGCGCCGGCCGACGAGCCCGACCTGGCGCCGGCACACGAACGGGCGTTGAGCGACTGGGCGCTGGCCGAACACGCCTCGGAGTTCCTCTATGTGTGGGGCCAGCCGATGGTCAAGCGGCCGTTCTACACGCATCCCGACCCGCGGCGGCCGACCCACTCGCGCTCGTTCGATCTGCTGTTCCGCGGCCTGGAGGTGGTCACCGGAGGGCAGCGGCTGCACGAGCATGCCGACTACGTCGTGGCCCTCGGCGCCGACCTGACCGGCGTAGAGTCCTATGTGGACGCGTTCCGGTACGGGTTGCCGCCGCACGGCGGCTTCGCGATCGGGCTGGAGCGCTTCGTGGCGCGCCTGCTCGGTGCGAGTAACGTGCGCGAGGTGACCGCGTTCCCGCGCGACCTGCACCGCCTCGCCCCCTGAGGCACCCACCCCACCCACCCATGATCGAGGTTTCCTTGGTCACCGATCCGGCGGCGTGCCGCCCCACGGCGCCCAACGCAGGATCAGAGGCCATGATCATGGGGGGAGGGCCGCCGATCGAGCTGTCGCCGACCCGGATGGGGACCAACACGCGCCGCTCTCGGGGCCTCAGCCGACGAGGGTGGCCAGGTGGCGCTCCACGACCGGCAGCGCGTCGGCGACGGTCACCGGGCGGCCGAGCTCGGTCGACAGCGAGGTCACGCCGGCGTCGCGGATGCCACAGGGCACGATCCGGTCGAATGCGGACAGGTCGCAGTCGCAGTTCAGGGCGAACCCGTGCAGCGTGACCCCGCGCGCCACGCGGATGCCGATCGCGGCGATCTTGCGGTCGGGCCCGCGGTCGTCGGCGGGGATCCAGGCGCCACTGCGGCCCTCGATGCGGGTGGTGGCGGCCACGCCGAGCTCCGCGCAGGCGTCGATCAGCAGCTGTTCGGTGCGCCGGACGAACGCGACCACATCGACCGGGTCCCGCAGCCGCATGATCGGGTAGCCGACCAGCTGCCCCGGCCCGTGCCAGGTGATCTTGCCGCCGCGGTCGACGTCGACCACCGGCGTGCCGTCCGTTGGCCGGTCCCACGGCTCGGTGCGTTTGCCGGCGGTGTAGACGCTCGGGTGCTCCAGCAGCAGGACGGTGTCGGGTGCGGTGCCGGCCGCCACCTCCCCGTGCACGCGGCGCTGCTCGTCCCACGCCGAGAGGTAGTCGATGACGCCCATACGCCGGGCATTCAACCCGGTCACCACGCTGGTCACCGGTCGAGCTTATCCCCGCACGCCGGTGGTCACGCGGACGCCGGCGCTCAGCCGACCCGCCACAACCAGACGTCGTCGACCCGGGTCGGCGGGCCGAGCAGCGCGGTCGTCGCGCGCAACAGCGCGTCCCGTGGCACCGGCCACTTCGCACCCGACACTTCGTCGGCGAGCACGACCGCGTCCACCCGCCAGTACGCGAGGTCGGCGCGAGCCGCCGCCCGATCGGCCGGCCCGATCGGCGGGACGACGCCGGTCTTGCCCACGTCGTACAGCAGCTGGTCGGTCGCCCGCGGCACCGGGCCGATCCGCCCGCGCCCCTCGGGACCACCGGGGCCCAGGAAGAACCCCGACGGGATGCGGAACTCGCCCTGGTGGTGCGACAGCGCGTAGGCCTGCCAGCGCTGGCCGTCGGGGTAGACGTCGAGTGGGAACGGCACGGGCGCCAGCACGCCGCCGACCGGAACGTACGCCTTCCAGTGGCCGGAGGCGATGAACGTGGGGATCGGCTCGCGGGCGACGGTCAGCACGGTGACCGGCAGCAGCGGGACCAGGGCCACCGCGAAGGCCGCCGCCCAAGCCCCGCGCCGCCGCCGCGGTGCCGCGCGCAGGTGGTCGACGACCAAGGCCAGCAGGATGCCTACCACCGGCGTCACCACCAGCGCGAGCCGCGCCGGCAGGGCGGCGTTGAAGACGGGCAGTTTCCCGACGATCGCGTACGGCATCGGGATGGCGGTGATCGTGCCGAACGCCTTCAGCCGCGGTCCCCAGGACAGCACGGTGAACACGGCCGCGGTGACGCCGAGCGCGCGCAACGTGGCCCGGCGGACCGGGTCGGCCCTCGCGGCGCGCCACAGCACCACGAAGCCCGCGATCGCGAGCACGAGCAGCGGGATGCCGAAGAACGAGTTCTCCTCGGTCGGGTTGGGTGCCAGTGCCGTGCCGAGCCCGGCGACGCCGGCGAGGGAGCGCGCGGGGAACGCCCCGTACGCCGCGATGTCCTCCGCGTGGATGCGGGCGTCGAAGCCGGAGCCGTGGTAGCGCTGCGAACCGAAGAAGTGCAGCCACAGCGGGTAGGCCAGCAGCACGCCCGCGACGACGGCGGCGACCCCGAGGCCGCGCAGCACGGATGGCAGCGCCGCGCGCGCAGCGGCCCATCGTGCCGGCGCGAGCCCCCAGGTCACCAGGCACACCGCACAGGCGAGCGCGGTGAAGAACAGCCCCTCCGCCGCGATCGAGAACGCGACGGCGACAAGCAGGCCGAGCACGACGCCGTACGGCACGGCGCGGCCGGGCGTGCGCAGTCGCAGCACCGCCCACACGATCAGCGCGGCCAGCCAGCCCGAGGTCCAGTTGAGGTGGGCGTTGGCGTGCGACACCATGCTGGGCGAGAAGCCGATGAACAGGCCGCCGACGGCGGCCGCCAGTGGCGTGCGGCCCAGGTGCCGGGACAGCAGCCAGTACCAGGCGTACGCGGTCGCGACGAGGTTGAGCGTCAGGATCACGAGAAACGTGGCGGGCGGCCCGATCAGATAGGTGAGCGGAGCGAACGCGACCGCGAGCACGGTGATCGACGTGTTCACCGCGAGGTTGGCTCCGGGCGGCACGTTGATCAGGTGGGTGAACAGGGGGTCCTGGCCGCTCAGGGTCGCGTGCCCGCCGAATGCGAGCAGCCATTCGAACAGCGCCTGGTCGCTCGAGTTGACGGCGACCACGCGGCCGTTCGGGTCGACCCACATGCCGCTGGTGACCCAGAACGCGAGGACGAGCGCGATGCCGAGCACCACCAGGTCCATACGCCGCCGGGCGCCGCCGCGTGCGGCCGCGGGCGACGAGGCGTCGGGGGAGACGGTGGTCGCGGCGGTCGGCACGGGCCGCAGGCTACCAATTTCGGACCACCCGCCCACACTCCGGTCAGGCTAGCTCGCGCGCACAAGCCGGCCACATCGGCGACGCGCCCGCTATCGGAGCTACGCCAACGCGGCGCCCAGCGCCTCGCGCAGGTCCGCATAGCGGAACGCGAACCCGGCGCGGGTGAGCACGCCCGGCACCGCCCGGGTGCTCATCAGCGCCAGCTCGGCGACGCCGCCGACCGCGGCCTTCACGCCGAAGCCGGGGATCGGAAGGAAGGCGGGCCGGTGCAGCGCCTCGCCCAAAGCCTTGCTGAACTCGGCGTTGGTCACCGGCCGCGGGCCGGTCACGTTGACCGGGCCGGCGAGGTCGTCGCGGCCGAGGAGGAACACCACCGCGGCCAGCCAGTCGTCGAGCGCGATCCACGGGACCCACTGCCGGCCGCCGGCGATCGGGCCGCCGAGGCCGAGCTTGTACGGCAGCATCTGCGGCTTGAGGAAGCCCTCGTCGGCCTCGAGCGGCACGCCGCTGCGCAGCGGGACGACCCGGGTGCCGGCCTCCGCCGCGGGCCGGGTGGCGGCCTCCCACCGGCGGCACAGGTCGGGGAAGAAGCCCTCGCCGGGCGGTGCGTCCTCGTCGACCTCGCGGTCGCCGGTCTCGCCGTACACGTTGATCCCGCTCGCGTTGAGCAGAACCCGCGGGCGGGCGTCCGCCGGCCGCGCGGCGATCGCCGTCGCGAGCGTGGCGGTCGGCTCGATCCGGCTGTCCAGCAGCAGCCGGCGGTATGCGTCGGTCCATCGCTGGTCGCCGATGTTCGCGCCGGCAAGGTTGACCACGGCGTCGACGCCGTCCAGCGCGCTCGCGTCGAGGTGGCCGGAGGCGGGCGTCCAGCGCAGCTCGTCGGGCGCCGCCCGCGCCCGCCGCACCAGCCGGACGGTCTCGTGGCCGTCGGCGGCGAGCACCTCCCGCAGCCGGGTGCCGAGGAAGCCGGACGCGCCGGCCATGAGGATCCGCATATCCCTATCTTCGCGGACGGCCGTCGCCCCGGATGCGTACCGCCCCGCCGACCCTCTCCCCGCGATCTTGCAGTTTCGGTCCCCGCGTATGCCACGAAAGCCGCATCAGCACCACCCAAACTGCAAGATCGACGGGCGGGTCTAGGGATACCTACGCGTGCGGGCCGCGGAAGATACGCCGCCGGCTGTCGATGGCGGGCGGGCGACACCGTCCGAGCATGGGAGGCACGACACCCCAGCGAAGGACGGCACACGATGTTCATCCACCCGGACGTGCTCCTGACCCAGGCCCACGACCACCGCCGCTCGCTCGTCGACGACGCCGACCGGCACCGGCTGCTCCGCCTCGCTCAACGGGGCCACCGGCGGGCCGCGGGGCGGGCCCGGCCCGACGGTAACCTGTCGGCGTGCGAACCTCGCGTGGCGGCGCCAGCCCGGTGATGATCGGGCGCGACCGCGAGCTGCGCACCCTGGTGCGCCTCGCGGCGAACGGGCGACCGCACGCGGCGATCGTCTCGGGCGAGCCCGGCGTCGGCAAGACCCGGCTCATCCAAGAGCTGCTCGCCCGTCTCGCGGACGGCACGGTCGTGCTCGTCGGCCACGCCGAGCCCGGGTCGCTCTCCCGGCCGTACGAGGTGTTGATGGACGCTCTCGACGGCCGCGGCGATGTCGACCCCGCCAGGCTCGCCGCGCTCGCCGACGCCAACCGCAGCCCGGTCGAGCGGCTGCACATCGGCGTCGACCTCGTCACCGACCTGGTCGGCGACCGGCCGGCCGTGATCGTCTTCGAGGACCTGCACTGGGCCGACTCGGAGAGCGCCGCCCTGTTCGAGCGGATCGCCGACCTCGACGGGCCGCGGCTGCTCGTCGGCACCTACCGGCCGGCCGACGTGACCGGCCGCGACCCGATGACCGCCCTGCTGTCCCGGCTGGACCGCCGCCACCAGGTGACCCGCATCGACCTCGAACCGTTCACCGAGGCCGACACCGCGGCGCTGCTCGCCGCCCTCACCGGCCGCCCCGCGCCGCTGCGCGCCGTCGCCGCGCTGCACCAGCGCACCGGCGGAAACCCGTTCTTCATCGAGGAGCTGCTGCGCGGCCACGAGGGCGAAGACCTCGACGAGGTGTACGAGCACCCGCTGCCGTGGAGCCTCGCCGAGGTGTTGCGCCGCCAGGTCGACGACCTGCCGCCCGCCGAGCAGCGGGTCGTGGAGGCGGCCGCGGTGCTCGGCCACCGGGTCCACTTCGACCTGCTCGGCGCCGTGACCGGCGCCTCCGAGGACGATCTCATCACGGCACTCGGCGCGCTCGTCGCCCGCAACGTGCTCGTGGAGACCGGCGAGGACGAGTTCGTGTTCCGTCATGCCCTCCTGCGCGAGGCGATTTCCGGCCACCTCATCGGGCGCCAGCGCCGCCGGCTGCACGAGGCCGCGCTGGAGGCGCTGCTCGCCGACCAGGGCGTCGGCCGGCTGCCGCAGGACCCGGCGATGATCGCCCACCACGCCCGGGCCGCCGGTCGCTACGACGAGATGGTCGTCGCCGCCCGCCGAGGCGTCACGCTCTACCTGTCGATCGGCTCGGCGTACCAGAGCCTGGAGCTCGCCGAGATGGCGATCGAGGAGGCCGGCGACGACCCGGAGCTGCTCGCCGGCGCGGCCCGCAGCGCCTGGCTGGCCGGCCTGCTGGTCGACGCGATCGGGTATGCCCGGCGCTGGCGCGACCGCGCGCCGACCGCGAGCGACCGCGCCGAGGCCCTTTACCTCATGGTCCGCCTGGCCTGGGAGGCGGAGGAGTGGGACGAGATGGACGCGCTCACTCACGAGATCGAGCTGCTCATCGCGCAGCTGCCGCCCGGAGCCGACCAGGCCATGGCGATGACCGCCGTCGCCCAGTCCATGGCGCTGCGCGACGACGCGGCGGCCGCGATCGACTGGGCCGACCGCGCGCTCGCGCTCGCCGACCGGTTCGACCTGCCGCGCGTACGGTTGGCCGCGCTGGTCGAGAAGGGCCTTGCGCTCACCGAGTCGCCGAAGACCGCGTGGGACGGCCAGCAGATCCTGGCCGCGCTGGTGGAGGACGCGGAGAAGGCCAGCGAGTGGGTGCTCGCCGCCCGGGCGCTCAACGAGCTCGTCCAGGGCACCCCGCCGCAGTCGCCGGCCGAGCACACCGAGCTGCTGGAGCGGATGCGCGTCGACGCCGAGCGGGCCGGCTTCGAGTCACTGTCCGTGGCGGCGTACTACCAGGGCCGGGCGCGGATCGCGGTGCGCGAGGGCGACCTCGATTCGGCGGTGGCCGCGCTGGAGCAGGGGCGGGCGAAGGACCGCGGCTACCTGCGCCGCGGCCGGTGGGCCGACTACCACGCGGTCTTCCTCGCCGGGCTCTACCTCGAGGCCGAGCGGCTCGACGAGGTCGGCGTGATCATCGATGAGCTGCGCGCGCTGCCGCACCTCGACGACCTCACCGTGCCCGGCCTCGCGTTCCACCTGGCGTGCCGGCGCGGCGACCTCGCCGCGGCCGAGGCCGAGCTCGACGCGGTGCTCGCCGCGATCGCCGACCAGACGTGGCGCAGCGGTTCCCAGGCCCATGACCTCATCGCGGCCGCGGTGTCCGCCGGCCTGCCGCTGCCGCGGGTCGAGCGGATGGCCGCCGAGCTGCTCGACGGCACCGTGTGGGACGACTACCGCAGCATCGTCGACGCGCAGGTGGCCGAGGCTCGCGGCGAGCCGGCGGGGGCGCTGGAGGCCTACCGCGCGGTGTGCCGGTCGCAGATCCTGCCGCCGTCGGTGCGTGGCACGGCCGCGGTGGGCGAGGCCCGCGCGCTGCTCGCCCTGGACCGGCCGGACGAGGCAACCGCCGCCGCCGGCGTCGGGGGCGAGCTGCTGTCCCGCTGGGGCGGCTGGCGGGTGGCGCAGCTCGAGCGGGTGCGCGATCAGCTCGGCCTCGCGCCGGCCGGCGGCGAGCGCACGGTGACCGGCGTCGCGGCGCTCACCCCGCGCGAACGCGAGGTGGCGCTGCTGATCGCCGACGGGCTGACGAACGCGGAGCTGGCCCGCCGGCTCTACATCTCACCGAAGACCGCCGCGGTCCACGTGTCCAACATCCTGCACAAGCTCGGCGTCTCGTCCCGCACCCGGGTCCGCGACCTGGTGCGCGGCTAAGAACCCGCGCCCGCGCCGCGTGGCGTCGCCGTGTTCGCCGCAACGCGGCCCGCGCCTAGCTCAGACCGAGTTCCGCTTCGAAACTGCCGGCCTCCAGGCGCTCCTTGATGGCGTTCAAGAACCGGGCCGCGTCGGCGCCGTCGACCAACCGGTGGTCGTACGACAGGGCCAGGTAGACCATCGACCGCGGCAGGATCAGCTCGCCGAGCTCGGCGTCGTCGACCACCACGGCCCGCTTGACCACCGCGCCGGTGCCGAGGATCGCCACCTGCGGCTGGTTGATGATCGGGGTGTCGAACAGGGCGCCCCGGCTGCCGGTGTTGGTCAGCGTGAAGGTGCCGCCGGACAGCTCGTCCGGGCTGATCTTCTTCGACCGGGTCCGCTCGGCGACGTCGGCGATCCGCCGGGCCAGCCCGGCCAGGTTGAGGTCGCCGGCCTCCTTGATGACCGGCACGATCAGTCCCATCTCGGTGTCCACCGCGACGCCGAGGTTTTCGACGTCGTGGTAGGTGACCGTGCCGGCCTCGACGTCGATCTGCGCGTTGACGTTGGGGTGGGTACGCAGCGCCTCCACCGCGGCGAGCGCGAAGAAGGGCAGGAACGACAGCTTCACGCCGTGCGTGCGCAGGAAGGCCTCCTTGGCCTGCTGGCGCAGCCGGGCGATCCGGGTGACGTCGACCTCGACCACCGTGGTCAGTTGGGCCGAGACCTGCAGCGACTCGACCATGCGCCGCGCGATGGTCGCCCGGGTGCGGGTCAGCTTCTCGGTGCGGCCGCGCAGCGGGCTGGGCGCGGCGGGCCGGCTGGCGGCCGGGGCCGCAGCGGCGGCGGGCGTACGCGCGGGCGCTGCGCGCCGGGCCTCCTCGGCCTCGCGGGCCTCCCTGGCCTTCGCGGCGGCCTCGAGAACGTCCTGCCGGCGGATCCGGCCGCCGACGCCGGTGCCGTTGACCGAGGCGAGGTCGATGCCGTGCTCACCGGCGAGCTTGCGGACCAGCGGGGTCACGTAGCCGCCGCCGTCGCTGGTCTCGGTGCCCGGCTGGGCGGGCGCGGGCTTGGCGCGGGCCGCGGCGGGCTCGGCCTCGGCCTCGGCGCGCCGCGGATCGGCGGCGGTCTCCGCCTCCGGTTCCGGCGTGCCGTATGACGCGCCGGCCTCCGGCTCCTCGGGCTCCGGCCGCTGCTGCGGTGCCGGCTGCTGCGGTGCCGCTTCCTGCGGTGATGGCGCGGCCTGGGTCTCCTCCTGGGCCGGGGCGGCCTGCGCGGCGGGGGCCTCCTGCTGTGCCGGCGCCGCGGCGCCGCCCGCACCGGAACCGATCACCGCGAGTTCTGCGCCGACGTCGGCGGTCTCGTCCTCGGGCACCTTGATCTCCAGCAGCGTGCCGGCCGCCGGCGAGGGGATCTCGGTGTCGACCTTGTCGGTGGAGACCTCGAGGAGGGGTTCGTCGACCTCGACCGTGTCGCCGACCTCCTTGAGCCAGCGGGTCACCGTGCCCTCGGTGACGCTCTCGCCCAGGGCCGGCATCGTGACCACAGTGGACTCACCGCCACCGGTGGCGCTGCCGTCCGCCGATCCGCCACCAGCGGAACCGACGTCGGACGCCCCGGCGGCCGCCGGAGCCG
>DATDJX010000552.1:0-15391 GCA_036520275.1 Asanoa sp. | reverse complement strand
CACCAACCCCACGATCCTCCAGCGCTCTGGGCTCGGCGTCGCCGACGCGCCGGAGATCTACGAGTGGGCGGTCGCCGCCGGTGCGCACGAGGTGTTCTTCCAGGCGTGGGGGGAGGACGCGGACACCCTCGTCGAGCGCGGCGAACGGCTGCGGCAGCTCGGGCCGGAGGTCGTGGTGAAGGTGCCCGCTTCGCGCGCCGGCGCCGCCGCCTGCGCCCGGCTCGCCGCACACGACGCGCCCACACTGCTCACGGCGGTGTACGCGCCGGGGCAGGTGCTCGTCGCCGCGGCGGCCGGGGCCACGTACATCGCCCCGTACCTGGGTCGGCTCAACGACGCGGGCCGCGACGGCATCGCCGAGGTGACGGCGATGCAGGAGGTCCTCGTGGCCACCAAGGCCAGCACCAAGATCCTTGTGGCGAGCATCCGCGACGTCCCGAGCATGGTCGCGCTCGCGCGTCGGGGCATCGACTGCTTCACGATCGGCCCCCCGGTGGCCGAGGCGTTCTTCGCCGAGCACCTCACCGCGGCCGCGGTGGCCGCGTTCGAGGACGCGGCGCGGGAGACGTCCACGTGACCGCCGCGCCTGGCACCGACCCGGCGGTCGTGGTCGCGGGCGACGCGCTCGTCGACCTCACCCCGGCGACGACGGTCCGTGGCACCCCGGCGTACGAGCCACATCCCGGCGGGTCGTGCCTGAACGTGGCTGTCAGCTTGGCGCGCCTCGAGGTACCGACGGCATTGCTCGCCAGGGTGTCCAGCGATGCCTTCGGCCAGCTGCTCCGCGAGCACCTGGCGGCCTCGGGAGTCCTGCCGACCTACCTGATCGACACCGATGACCTGACGACGCTGGCCGCCGTGCATCTGCGCGACGGCCAGGCGACGTACTCCTTTCATGCGGCAGGCGCGGCCGACCGCGGCTTGCTGCCGGAGCACCTGGCGGCGCTGCCTGACAGCGCGGCGCTGCCCCCCGGAGCCGCCCTCCACCTCGGGTCGATCGCGCTCGTCCTCGAGCCGGTCGCCTCCACGCTCGAGGGGCTGCTCCGGCGCGAAGCCGGGCGCCGGGTCGTCAGCCTCGACCCCAACGTCCGGCCGGGGCTGATTCCCGACCGGGAGGCGTACCTGCGCCACTTCGCGGGCTGGGTGCCGTTGGTGGACGTGCTGAAGGTGAGCGAGGAGGACCTCGCCTGGCTGTACCCGGACCGCCCCGAGGACGAGGTCGTCGCGGGCTGGCTCGCCGCCGGCGTCTCCCTCGTCGTGGTGACGCACGGGGGGGACGGCGCCCGCGCCAGCACACCGTCGGCGTCGGCGAGCGTCGCCGCACCGCGGGTCGCCGTCGTGGACACGGTCGGCGCCGGGGACGCGTTCACGGCCGGCGCCCTCGCCTACATGTACGACCGGCGCCTGCTCGCCCACGGCGCTCTTCGGGCCCTGAACGCCCCGCGCCTCACCGACCTGTTGCAGGCGGCGTGCCTCGTCGCCGCTGCCACCTGTACGCGCGCCGGGGCCGACCCGCCTCGTCGGCGCCACCTCGACGCACACTCTGGGCGCGCTCAACGGGAGGTCACGGTGGGTATGGCCGAGCTCGTGGAGCGCGCCCGGGTGCTGGCGGTGCCCGGCCGCCGGCAGTTGCTCGGCATCACCGGACCGCCCGGCGCCGGCAAGAGCAGAGTGGCCACCGCGCTGGTCGCGGCGCTGGGGCCGGAGACCGCCGTGCTGGTGCCGATGGACGGCTTCCACCTCTGCAACGCCATGCTGCGCGCCCTGGGCCGGCGGAACCGGAAGGGGGCCTGGGATACCTTCGACGCCGATGGCTACCTCCACCTGCTGCGGCGGTTCCGCTCGCGCGAGGATGCCGTGGTCTACGCACCCGACTTTGACCGCGACCACGACGAGTCGATCGGCTCGGCGCTGCCGGTACCACGGGCCATCCCCCTCGTTGTCACGGAGGGGAACTACCTCCTGCTCGACCGCGGGCGGTGGGGCGAGGTCCGCGAACTGCTCGACGAGATCTGGTACGTCGACGCGCCGGAGGACGTCCGGCTCGGCCGCCTCGTCGCACGGCACGAGCAGCACGGGATGGAGCAGGAGCGGGCAGTAGCGTGGGCGCACGGCACCGACCAGGTCAACGCCGACCTGATCGCGTCGACGCGGCCTCGGGCGGACCTCGTCGTGCGGCTGCTGGACTAGAGCGTGTCTCGGATCCGGATTGTGGCGGCGTTTACGGCCCGCAGGTCGCCGCGCCGGTCCGCGCCGAGCAGGTCGAGGCGGTGCAGGCCGGCCAGCAGGGCGCTCATGAAGGCGTCGCCGGCGCCGACGGTGTCGACCACCGCGACGTTGCGGCCGGGGCGCCGCAGGACGCCCGCCTGCCGGGCCGCTACTATCACCCCGGCCGGCCCCAGCGTCACCGCCACCAGCGACGGGCCCTTGGCCAGCCATGCCTCGGCCACCTGCTCGGGGGGCCCGGCGCGGCAGCAGCCACGCCAGGTCGTCGGTGCTGGCCTTGACCGCGTCGACGAGCCCACCAGGCCCTCGATGCGACCGCGGACCGCGTCGGGGGCGCGCCCATCAGCAGCGGCCGGCAGTTGGGGTCGTAGGAGAGGTCATGACCTCCCGCGCCCGCGCCAGCAGCCGCTGCAGCGCGTCGGCGCCCGGGGGCATGGTGAGCGCCAGCGAGCCCGAGTGCAGCGCGAAGACGCCGCCGTCTAGGGCGTCGGTGAGCTCCTCGTCCCGCCACTGCCAGTCGGCGGTGCCGTCGATGCGGAAGTCGTACTCCACCACGCCGTCGCGGCCGACCGCGACGATCGCCAGAGAGGTCGGCTCCGCCGCCCGCACCGCGCACGACGCGTCGACGTCCTTGCCGGCCAGGTGCGCGCGGATGTGGTGGCCGAGCAGGTCGTCGGCGATGCGGGCCAGCAGGCGCACGGGGACCTGCAGCCGCGCCAGGCCCACCGCGTCGTTGGCCGGGCTGCCACCGGGGGCGGCCTGAAACAGCCCCGGGCGTCCGGCTGGCACGAAGTCGACCAGCGCCTCGTCGGCGACCGCGACCATCCCTGCCCCGCCGGGCGCTGGCGCGTGCCCGGCGGGCATCGAGTCAGGCACTGCAGCCACCGTGGTTCCTAGGTCGCGCGCAGACCGAGCTGCGGCCGATCAGTCACTGGCGACCTCCTCGCCCGCCATCGCGCCGGTCATGATCGCCACCGCGTCGGACATGCTGAAGTCGTGCGGGCTGATGACCGCGACCCGGCGGCCGAGCCGCTGGATGTGGACCCGATCGGCGACCTCGAACACATTGGGCATGTTGTGGCTGATCAGGATGACCGGCAGGCCGCGGTCGCGGACCTTGCGGATGAGGTCGAGGACCATGTGGGTCTCCTTGACCCCCAGTGCCGCGGTCGGTTCGTCCATGATCACGACGTGACGGGCGAAGGCGGCGCTGCGGGCGACTGCGACGCCCTGCCGCTGCCCGCCCGAAAGCGTCTCGACCGCCTGGTTCATCGAGCGGATGCCGATCTTGAGGTCCTGCATATGCCGGCGTGACTCGGCGACCATGCGGCCGTGGTCGAGCATGCGCAGCAGCGAGCCGAGGGGGCCGCGGCGGCGGACCTCGCGGCCCAGGAACAGGTTGTCGGCGATGTTGAGGGCTGGCGCGACGGCCAGGTCCTGGTAGACGGTCTCGATGCCGTGCCGGCGGGCGTCGAGCGGGCCGTGGAAGCGTACCGGCTGGCCGTCCAGGAGAATCTGGCCCTCGTCGGGGATGAGCGCCCCGGACAGCGCCTTGATCAGGGTGGACTTGCCGGCGCCGTTGTCGCCGATGACCGCGTGGATCTCGTTCGGGAGGAGTTCGAAGTCGCAGCCGTCCAGGGCGGTCACCTGGCCGTAGCGCTTGACGAGGCCGCGCGCTTCGAGGATCGGGGTGGGCCGCTCCCTGGTGGCGGGCGTCGCGGTCGCTGCTGCCTGGGTCACTTGGCTTGCCTCCTGCGTGCGAGCTGGTCGACGGCGACGGCCAGGATCACCAGGATGCCGGTGATCAGCACCTGGTAGATGGAGCGGACGCCGAGCAGCTGCAGGCCGTTGCGGACGATGCCGACGATCAGGGCGCCGAGCAGGGTGCCGATGACGCTGCCACGGCCGCCGAACAGGCTGGTGCCGCCCAGCACTACCGCGGTGATGCTGTCGAGGTTGTCGGTCGCTCCCGCCTGGGGGTCGCCGACTGACGTTCGGGCGATGAGCAGCAGCGCGGCGATGCCGTAGATCAGGCCGGCGGTGGTGTAGACGCCGAGCAGCAGCCGGCGGGTCTGGATGCCGGTCAGGCGGGCCGCCTCGGGGTTGTTCCCGACGGCGTAGACGTGGCGGCCCGCGGCGGTCTGGCGCAGCACGTACCAGGCGACCACGTACAGGACCAGCATGAGCACGGTGCCGTAGGTGATGTCGGTGCCGCCGACGGTAAAGGTGTTGCCGAAAAAGGTCAGCGCCGACGGGAGGTTGGAGATGGTCTGGTCGTTGGAGTAGATGTGGGTGAGCGCGAAGGCGATGTTCAAGGTGCCGAGGGTGACGATGAACGGCGGCAGCCGTAGCCCGGTGACCAGCGAGCCGTTGAACGCACCGAACGCGGCGCAGACCAGCAGCCCGACGGCGATCGCCAGCAGCGGGTTCATGCCGCTGTCGACCGCGAGCTTGGCGATGACGACGTTGCCGAGGGCCATCACGGCGCCGTTGGACAGGTCGATCCCGGCGGTCAGGATCACCAGTGTCTGGCCGATGGCCAGGGTGCCGACGACCATGACTTGCTGGACGACCAGCGACAGGTTGCCGCCGGTGAGGAACCGGTCGGACCGGGCGGTGAAGAAGGCGACGGCGATCAGCAGCGCGATGAGGGGTCCGAGAGTGGACAGGGCGAGCGCGCGGCGCAGCAGCGACGGCGCAGCCTCGGCGGGCGCGGCTTCGGCCCGCTCGGCAGGCGTTACCTTGGCCATGAGCACATCCTCTGATCGACGGTGACTCGACGCACGACTGCCGGCCGGCCGCCGGGCCCGGCGCGGGCGGGCCCGGACGGCGGCGCCGATGGGTGCCGTTAGCCCCAGCAGTTGGCGAGCCCGAACTTGGTGTCCTTGGACGGGACCCCGGGCTGCGCCTTGTCGGTGATGAGGGTGACGCCAGTGTCGGTGTAACCGGTGGCCTTCTTGCCGGTCTTGGCGAAGTCGACCACCGCGTCCACGCCGACAGTGGCCATCTTCAGCGGGTACTGCTGGGAGGTCGCGGCGATCTTGCCGTCCACGATCGCCTGGACGCCGGTGCAGCCGCCGTCGACCGAGACGATCATCACGCTCTTTTCCTTGCCGGCGGCCTTGAGCGCGTTGTAGGCGCCGAGCGCAGCCGGCTCGTTGATGGTGTAGACGAGGTTGATGTCGGGGCTCTTCTGCAGGCAGTTCTCCATCGCCGTCTGGCCCTTGGCCTGGTCGCCCTGGGTGTCCTGGCTGCAGACCACCTGCGGGCTGGTGGCGAGCTGGGTGGCATTCTGGTCGACGTTGGCGGCGCCGTAGCCGGTCAGGAAGCCGTTGTGGCGCAGGATGCCGACGGTGATGCCCGGCGCGAGGTCCAGGGTGGCAATCTTGGCCGGCTTGGAGTCCATCGCCGCCTTGGCGTACTTGCCGATCAGCAGGCCGGCGTTGTAGTTATTGGTCGCAAACAGCGCGTCGACCGCGCTCTGTGGGTCGGTCGGGGTGTCCAGCGCGATTACCACGACGCCCTTGTCGCGCGCCTTCGTGACCGCCGGGACGATCGCTTTGGTGTCGCTCGGGGTGATCAGGATCCCCTTGACCCCAGCCGCGACCATATTCTCGATGGCGGTCACCTGGCTGGCGTTGTCGCCGTCGAACTTGCCGGCGGCCGTCAGCAACTTGGCGCCCTTAGCCTGAGCCTCCTTCGTGGCGCCCTCCTTCATCTTGACAAAGAACGGGTTGGTCTCGGTCTTAGTGATCAGCCCGACCTGGACCTGCTCGCCCGAGGACCCGCCCGACGAACTCCTGCCGGCGCACGCAGCCGCCAGCAGCGCCAGGGCCACCAGGGCCCCGATCCACATCACCCGCCGGGTCCGGCGGCGGCGTGGCACACGGTCAGCCACTGTTCCTCCCTTCCACGCCGTCAGACGGCGCGTAGACAACGTTGTCAGGAACGTATAGCATCACGCGAATGGCTGTCTAGTAGCCAAATCAGAATCTTTGTGAGAGCCTCTTCCCATGAGTCGAGACAAGCTGACAACGTTGGCGGTAGAGGACGGGTCTACCGCTCGGGTGCCGACCATGCGTGATGTCGCCGCCCTCGCCAGGGTCAGCATCAAGACTGTCTCCCGGGTCGTCAACCAGGAGCCAGGGGTCTCACCCGAGCTGGCCGACCGCGTGCTCGACGCCGTCGGCCTGCTCGGCTACCGCCACAACCTCACCGCCAGCAGCCTGCGCCGAGCCGACCAGAAGACCGCGACGATCGGCCTGCTGCTGGAGGACATCTCCAACCCCTTCTCCTCGGCGCTCCACCGTGCGATCGAGGACGTCGCCCGCCGACGAGGCACCCTGGTGCTGGCGGGCAGCAGCGACGAGGACCCCGACCGGCAGCAGGAGCTGCTGTATGCCCTGGTGTCCCGTCGCGTCGATGGCCTCATCGCCATGCCCGCCAGCGGCAACCAGAGCGGCCTGCTGCGGGAGCGGCGGCTCGGCCGGCCGATGGTCCTGGTCGACCGGCCAGCCCCCGAGGCCGACAGCGTGGTCGTCGACAACCGCGCAGGGGTCGGCCTGGCGGTTCGCCAATTGGCGGCGCACGGCCACCGGCGGATCGCCTTCCTCGGGGACCTGCGGTCGATCTGGACCGCCACCGAGCGCCACGCCGGCTACGTCGAAGCGCTTGCGGCCCAGGGAATCATGCTCAACCCCCGCCTGGTGCGCATGGACGTCCGAGGCGTCGACGTCGTCGGGCGCATCGTGCACGAGCTGCTCGCCGCGGCCGACCCGCCGACGGCGCTGCTTGCCGGGCAGAACCTCATTACCATCGGCGCTGTCCATGCGCTCCAGCAGCTTGGGTTGCAGCATCGAGTCGCCCTGCTGGGCTTCGACGATTTCCCGCTCGCAGAGCTGCTAAACCCAGGCGTGTCCGTCATCGCGCAGGACCCGACGGGCCTGGGGCAGGCGGCCGCCGAGCTGCTGTTCGCGCGGATCGACGGTGACCGGGCACCGCCGCGGCAGGTGGTGGTGCCGACCCGGCTGGTCCCGCGCGGCTCCGGTGAGATCCCCGCCCCGTGACGTGCGGGTCGCGCACCCGCCGGCTCACCAGGCCGACGGCTCCGCCAGACGGCCGCAAGCCACGACGCGTGCAGCGGCTCGGCGGCGGGGATCCCGCAGCAACGGCCTCGCCAGAATCCGCGTAGCCTGCGGACCGGACTGACGTGATCCGGTGACCGCCCCTAGGAAGGGAACAGCTCCTCGAGCTTCTTGCGCATGACCTTTGGGTCGGCGTCGACGCCGGTCCAATGCTTGATGCTGATGATGGCCTGGTTGACCAGCATGCCGAGCCCGTCGAGCGTGACGCAGCCACGAGCTTGCGCATCGCGGATCAGCGCCGTCCGTGGTGGGTTGGGGATGACATCGGCCACGACCATGTGCGGCTCCAGGCTGCTCAGCTCGATGTCGAGCCGATCCTCGACGTGGGGAAACAGTCCGATCGAGGTCGCATTGACCACGATCGACGTCGTCGCTGGCAGGTGATAGGACGTATCCCAGACGACGAGGTCGGCGTGGGCCGGCGTCTGCTCGTTGACGAGCTCGACCAGACCTGCGCCGCGCTTCGGGTCACGGTTGACGATCGTGAGCGAGGCGGCACCGGCGAGCGCGGCCTCGATCGCGATCGCTCGCGCGGCCCCGCCAGCGCCGAACACCACGAGCGCCTTCCCCGCCGGATCGATGACCGTTCGCAGCGCAGTGAGGAACCCCTGGCCATCGGTGTTCTCGCCGATGAAGCGATCGCCGCGACGGACGACGCAATTGACCGCCCCGATGATGGCGGCGGACTCGCCGAGGCCGTCGAGGTGCGGGACCACCGCCACCTTGTGGGGGATGGAACAGTTGAAACCGACCCACCCCATCGCCATGGCGCCACGGACGGCGTCGCCGAGCGCACGAGACGGCACGTCGCAGTTGATGTAACGCGCGTCCAGGCGGTGGTGCCCGTATGCCGCCTCAACCATCGCCACGGTCGGGTTCTCGGCGGCCGGCGTGGCGAAGGAGCCCGTCAGCACGCTCAGGAAGCCGCGAGCTTCGGACATGGCTACTCCCTCCCAGGACGCGAGCAAGTGGCGCATACCCAACCACCGTGAGCGTGCCTTGGACGGTCCGGTGAACCGGCGCGTGCCACAGCGACGCGCCTCCCCGCGACCTTAGCCGGCCTGCCAGAAGTTCTGCACGTAACCCTCGGGGCAGTCTGAGGAGCTATGAGCCGGTGGTGGCCACAAGTGCCGCTTGTGACCCGTATTCGATCTAGGTAAGATAAGCGCATGACCGGTCCTGTTCGGGTCACCGGCCCGCTCCTCGACGTCCTGGAGGTCTTCCTCCAGGCCCTGTCCGACAACCAGGAGCTGCACGGCTGGGCGATCCTGAAGGCCACCGGTCGCGCGGGGCCCACCGTCTACGGCGTGCTCGACCGGCTTGAGGACGCCGGCTGGATCACCGGCCGATGGGAAGACCAGCCGCCCAACGCCAACACCCCCCGTCGTCGCCTCTATCGGCTCAGCCCCACCGGCGCCGCCGCCGCCCGCGACCTGCTCGCCGCTCGCCGTCCGGCTGCCCTCGGCCGGCTGGCACAGCAGCCACATCCCGGGCCGGCATTGATCGCCTGGTTCCGCGGCCTGACCGGCGGTGCGCCGTGACCCGCGCGGAGATCGCGTTCGCCATCATCTCCGGCCTACTGGTCAACGAGGTCACCGACGTCTGTCCCTGGCTTGCCATCCGGCTCATGCGATGGGTCGCTCAGCTCCGCTACCCACATGCCCTCGAGCGCGCGGCCACCCGCGCCGAGGAACTCGCCGCGCTCATCAATGACCGTCCCGGCAACCTGTTCAAGCTGTTCACGGCGCTCGGCTTTGCTCTGCACGCCCTGGTCATCTTGAGGAGCGACCAGCAGCCCGTGGGCTTGAGCGGTTGGCGAGCTGCAGCCAAGCGCACCGTCGATGTAGGGTTCGCCGCGGTCGCCCTAGTGGTCACGCTGCCCCTCTTGCTGGTCGTCGTGCTGGCCATCCGGCTCACCTCGCGCGGGCCGGTCTTCTCCCACCAGGAGCGCGTTACCAAGGGGGGGCGCGTCTTCCGCATGTACAAGTTCCGTACCATGCGCACCGCCGTCGGCGGGGACGCCAACGCCGACCCGCGGCTGACCCGGGTGGGGCGGGTCATCCGCCGGTTCAGCCTGGATGAGCTGCCCCAGTTCTGGAACGTGCTCATTGGCGATATGAGCATCGTCGGGCCCCGCCCGCTTCCGGTCGCCCAGGTGGCCGCGAACCCCGAGCTGTTCCGCCCTTGCCTGGCGGTGCGGGCCGGGTTGACCGGCTGGTGGCAGCTCAAAAACCGCCGCGCGGCCACGCCCGAGGAGGCGCTGGCCCTGGACCGCTTCTATATCGAGGTCTGGGACCTCACGCTCGACCGCTACATCCTGGAAGACGTCCTGGTCCAGACGCTCCGGGCCGTCCTGAAGCGGAGAGAAGCCTATTGAGACGGCAGCGCATGCGTTCTTATGCCAGCCCTGGGCTTCACAGCTCCTCGGGCGACCCCGAGAGTGACGTGCAGAACTTCTGGCAGGCCGCTTAGCCTGGATCCACCGCGACCAGTTCGTCCACTACATCCAGCTGGCGCACGCCCTCGGTGACCCCGGGGACTGGTCGCGTTTCCGCGAAGACTTGATGCGCGCGCTCACCGCGGCGTTCGGGCTGGACGCCGAATACGCCACCGGACAGCTCACGCCACGCCAGCGGAACGCCCTCGAGGTCCTCGACAAGGTCTGGGCGGACCACGACCCGACCACGGACTGGCCCGCGTTCTTCAACACGTTGTGGAACCGGCGTCATGCCATCCGCCCCGACCTGCCGGCGCCAGACCTCGTCAGCGTGCAGCGGAGGGCTGACGAATGATCGGAATGCTTGTTGCCTTGATGCTGCTCTCGTGGATCTTCGGCCGGACCCGAGGTCTGATCGGAGGCCTTGCCGGCGGGTTCGTCGGGGCCCTCGTGGTCGCCGGCATGACCGCCGCGACGAGCAACGGCGAACTGGCTGCTCTGTACAGCCCCGGACGACTCGCCTGGGTCGCTGTGCCGGCAGCGGTCGTCGCCGCTGTCCTCGCGCTGGTCGCGCCGTACGCGATCGGCTTCGCCGCGGCGGGCTGGGCAATCGGCGCGCTTCTTGCCGCAATGACCGCGTCCGGCGCCGACCAGTCCGTGTATGTACTCCCGTTGGCTGCCCACGGCGTCGCTGCTGGCGCCATCGTGCTCATCGCGAGATGGCGCGCGGCAGCCTTGGTCCACTGAACCTCGTCACGGCACCTTCTCCAGAGCTGGGGCCACCTTGGCGGGGGGGACGCTGGTCCCCCCCGAGCCAAGAATCACGATCGGCCAAGTGAAAGCAGGCGGGCGGTATCTCATGGTTCCCAGATGGCTTCGCTCTTCCGAACACCAGGGGTGGCCGCTGGTGGTTGCAAGCGGCGCGCTCTCGCGCTGCTCGCGACGGCGGTGACGACGCGGACCAGGCCCCACGTGAGCGCGATCCATGCGCCGGCGGTCACCGCCCATCCCCCGTCCGGGTAGAAGTGGCGGGCCAAGCCGAGCGGCGCAGCAATCAGCAGACCACCCCCGCTGGCGATGAGCACCGCACCGGGCAGGAGCGCGCGCACCCATCCACGCGCACCACGCCGTCGCTGTGCGGGCAGACCGTGAACGCGCAGTCGCGCGAGGTCGCGGGCCAGTGCGGCCAGCAGTGCCGCCACGACGAGCCAGGCGAGGACCGGCACGACGAGCACCATCAGCGCTGACGGGGTGGACGGCTGCGGCTGTTGGTCGAGGAGCAGGTCGAGCAGTCCCAGGCCGATGTCGTACTGCGCTTCGTGGCCTGCGAGGAACGCGCTTGCGTTGGACACGACGGCGATCCCGAGGCCGTCGGCGTCGGGTGCGAGAAGGATGTGGGCGGTGAAGTGACCGAGCGATCCAGGGTGGCTTGCCACCGGTGTGCCGGCGCGCTCGTCGATGAACCAACCGTGCCCGTAGCCGGCGTCCAGCGGCGTGTCCCAGCCCGTGGGCACCACGGTGCCGGTGATGATGTCGGCGGCGCTGGCCGGGATGGCGGGATGTCCGTCGAGGTGTGCCTGCATGAACGTGGCGAGGTCGCTGGCGGTCGAGGCGATGTAGCCCATCGCGGTGCCGGCGTCGTCGTAGGCCAGCTCGACCGGGCGCCACCGTCCGAACCACTGCTGGTGACCGGTTGCCATGTCGGCTGCGCGCGGGTCGTCGGCGGTGGCGAACGAGCCGGTCATCCCCAGCGGGTCGAACACTCGGTCCCCGAGCTCGTCGGCGAAGGGGCGGCCGGTGACCTGCTCGGTCACGGCGGCCAGCAGCATGAACCCGGCGTTGCTGTAGTTGAAGCCCTCCCCCGGTGCAGCGGCGAGCCGGCGCGACAGCAGCTCGTCGACGCGGCGGTCCAGCGCGTCGGGGCCTTCGTGGATCGTGACCGTCCCGGCGGTTCCGACGATCATGCCGAGTCCGGCGGTGTGGGTGAGCAGCTGCTCGACGGTGGCCGTCTCGAAGCCATCCGGGGGTTCATCGACGAGGTGAGACAGATGCGGCCAGACGGGCTCGTCCCACGACAGCAGCCCTTCCTCGACGAGCTGGCCGATGACCACGCCCGTGAAAGGCTTGCTCGCCGACCCGAGGATGAACGGCGTGTCGGGCGTCACCGTCCGGCCGGTGTCGTCTGCGACGCCGTATCCGGCCAGATGCACGACCTCGCCGCCGCGGACCACCGCCACGGCGGTGCCTGGCAGCCCTCGGGCGGCCATCCGCTGCTCGACCCAGGCGTCGATGTCTGACGAGCTGTCGGTGCGCACCAGCGACTGTGCTGCGGCGGCCACGCCGCTGGACAGCACGACGGCGCCGCTGAGGACGACGATCGCGATGGTCGCGCGAAGCGCGGTGTTCATAGGGTGCGCCTCCCGGTTGCGTGGGCCTGTTGGGGGGAGGGGGAACCGATCAGCCGGGGGTGGCGGAGCCGCTGCGCGCGAGGAGCAGGCACAGCACGGCCAAGATCAGGGTGAACGGCCCCCACAGGAAGCGCTCCCAGGCGCTTGGGGAGGCGAAGTTCATGAGCGCACCGACGGCCAGCACGCCGACCAGGATCCATGTGCCCCAGGTGGTGAAGCTCGCCGGCAAGGGCGAGACGGCGAACCCTGCGCGTCCGAGGACGATCAACGCCGCGACCCCCAGCGCAGGATGCTGCCGGCCTGCCCGTCGGCGGGGTTGGCTTCCGTGGTACGGAGGTCATGCATGGTTGGTCTCCTTCGTTGATGGTTGCGATGCGGCATGCCTGCCGCGGACAGCGATGACGATCTTGGCCCGGGCGTGCTGCTCGGTGAGGCGGCGGATGGCCTCAGCGGCGTCGGCCAGCTCGTAGGTCGCTTCGATCGCGGGCGTGACCGCTCCGGCCTCGATGAGCGCGGTGACCGCGTCGAGGTCGGCGTGAGACGGCTTCGCGGCGTGCACCCGCAGCCGCTGGGTGACGAACGGTGACCAGGCCAGTGCCCGGACGTAGCGTCCCAGCGGCCCGAACACCGGGCCGCCGTGGCCGCTTGCCAGGATCAGGGTGCCGGTGCGGGTCAGCGCGCTTCGGCAGGCCGCCAGCGGGTGCTGACCGGCGAGGTCGAAGATCACGTCGTAGCGTTGCCCGCTGCGGGTGAAGTCCTCCCGCGTGTAGTCGACGACGTGGCCCGCGCCGAGCGAGCGGACCAGCTCGACGTTGCGGGTGCTGCAGACGCCGGTGACGTCGGCGCCGAGGGCCTTGGCGATCTGCAGGGCGAACGTGCCGACGCCACCGGATGCGCCGTTGATCAATACCGCCTGGCCCGGTTGCACCGCGCCGACGTCGCGCAGGCCCTGCAGGGCGGTGACGGCCGCGACCGGCACCGCGGCCGCCTGGGCAAAGGTCAGGTTGGCCGGCTTGCGCGCCAGCAGGTGTTCGGGGACGCAGGCGAGCTCGGCGAAGCTGCCGGTCGTGGTCTCGGCGTAGACGCCATCCCCGGGCCGGAACCGGGTCACGGCCGCGCCGACCGCCTCGACCCGACCGGCGAGGTCAAGCCCGCGCACGGCGACCCGTGGCCTGCGCATTCCGAACGCTGCCCGCATGACGTAGGGCCGGCCGCAGGTGGCGAACCAGTCGCCGTGGTTGACCGAGGCGGCATGGACACCGACGAGCACGTCGTGGGGGCCGGGGTCGGGCGCGGCGATGTCCTGCAGGCGCAGGACGTCAGTGCCTCCGTAGGCGCGCTGGACGATCGCCCGCATCATGCGCTGACCGCCGTGGGGGCGAGCCGGTCAGGCATCGGTGGGGGCATGCCCTTGGTGACCAGGTAGGCGACCAGCCACAGATCTGCCACAACGGCTGGGGCGAGGATGGTGTGGACGACTGTCGGCAGGCCTGGCCATCCGAACCCGACCAGCCAGCCGAGAATCAAGCTGACGATGAGCAGGGTGCTCAGCACCCGGGGGAACAGACTGGACTGGTAGGCGAGATGGCCCAGGGCAAGCAGCCACAGGCCGAAGAAGGCCCCGGTGATCGTGTACCCGTGGTCGTGCATGCCCAGCAGGAGCACCACGAGGCCATCGGAGTTCTGGGCGCCGACGGCGGTGGAGCCGGGGCCGGCCGCGAAGAGCAGGGCGGCGTGGTGGAAGGCCAGGTTGACCAGGATCATCCCGGCGGCCACGGCCGCGAAGACCACCCGCCTCCCCGCGGCGCGCCGGTCGATGCGCCGCAGCAGCAGGTACACCGTGACGCCGACCACCGCGAAGATCGTGGCGATCGCAAGGTCGGTGGGCAGGCTCACCGGGGCCAGGGTCGGGCCGGCGGCGACGTTCTGTGCGGTGTTTGCCGCGTAGCCCGGCACGCGGTGACGACCGGTACAAGAACTACTCGCTGGGGACGCGCAGCCCGACGACATCCAGCAGCTCGGCGATCCGGCTGCGGTCGTGTCCGCCCAACCTGGCGAACACCTGCAGGTTCGCCTTCCCGGTCAGCGTCGGATAGAACGCGGGCGCTTCGATCAACGCACCGACCCGATGGAGATAGGCGGCAGGCCGGTCGATCGGGTGCCCTAACACCTCACCGTCTCCCCTGGTCGGCTGGATAAGGCCGAGCAGCATGCGGATCGTGGTGGATTTGCCCGCACCGTTCGGACCGACGAACCCGGCCACCCCACCCTCGGGTAGGTCGAGGTCGATCTCGTTGACGGCCCGAAGGTCGCCGAAGTCCTTGGTCAGACCGGCTGTTCGGATCGAAGCCATGTGCCTACCGTCCCATCCGGAGCTGCGGTCGGTGTGGTGCGGCGGGCTCTGGCATCGACGGTGAGGACGTGCGGGGCCAGGTCCAGGCGAAGCGCAGGATGACGGCGAGCACGATCACTTCCAGTGCGACACCCAGGCCGTAGAAGTACGTCCAGGACTCGCCGAGGGCGTTGAACGCCGAGACGGGGACGTACAGCGATGCCACGACGAGGTTGATGGTGCGGTTCGCACGGGCGGGCAGCGTCATGGAAAGCATTACCATCAGGATCGGGATCGCCACGCTCGTGAGGAAGGCGGTCAACAACGTCTGGCTGATGTCGAACTCCCAGACGATGCCGGCCAGGATGTCGTCGATGACGCCGGGCTTGTACAGGGCGAAGTAGTCGACGTAGATGTACAGGAACATGAAACTGGTCCATGCTGCTGCGAGCTTCGCCTGAACCGGGATCTGCCGGTCCTCCAGCGCGGTGAGTTCTGCTCTCTGGGTTCTCACGTCGTTGCTCCTTCGGTTCGGTGGGATGGTTGGTTCCACCACGATGGCTGGCGTTCCGCAGCGCGGCGCCGGTATACTTACGTCGTAAGCATACAGCGTACGTTACACATACATCGTAAGCCTTGTCAAGTGGAGGCCCTGTGGGGACGCAACCCGAACCGAGCTCGACGCCGCGGACCGCCCTGAACCGGGAGCGCGTGGTGCGGGCTGCCGTCGCCCTCGCCGACGAAGCCGGCCTCGAGGCGCTCAGCATGCGCAAGCTCGGCCAGCGACTCGGGGTCGAGGCGATGTCCCTGTACAACCACGTGGCGAACAAGGACGACCTCCTGG
>DATDJX010000551.1:0-5719 GCA_036520275.1 Asanoa sp. | reverse complement strand
GGGTCGATCATGAAGTTGGGCCGAAAGAGAGCGCTCCCATCCGGGCCTAACTTCATGATCGACGGGGGTGGGGTGGCGGGATGAGTGCGCGGATCGCGGTCGTCGGGGGCGGCATCTCGGGGCTGGCCGCCGCGGTGCGGCTGCGCGACCGCGCGCCCGAGGGCACGATCGTCACCGTGTACGAGGGCTCGCCCGTGCTCGGCGGCAAGCTGCGCACCGGCGAGCTGGCCGGGTCCGTGGTGGAGCTCGGCGCCGAGAACTTCCTGGTAGGCGACCCCGACGGCGGCGAGTCCGCCGCCGTCGGGCTGGCCCGGCGGCTCGGGTTGGGCGACGACCTGGTCCACCCGGAGCGGGTCGGGGCCGCGATCGCGTACGGCGGCCGCCTGGTACCGCTGCCCGCCGGGACGCTGGTCGGCGTGCCCGGCGACCTGGACGCCGTGTCCGCGCTCGCCAGGGCGACGGCCGGCCGCGACGTGGACGACGGCCGCCCGCTGCTCGCGCCCGGCGCCGACGTGGCCGTTGGCGCGCTCGTCCGGCAGCGGCTCGGCGACGAGGTGGTCGACCGGCTCGTCGACCCGATGCTCGGCGGGGTCTACGCCGGCCAGGCCGACCGGTTGTCGCTGATGGCGACCATGCCGGCCTTGGCCCGGGCCGCGCTGACCGCGCACACGCTCACCGGCGCCGTTCGAGCCGCACAGGCGGCGTTCCCGCGCACTCCGGACCGGGCCGTGTTCGCCACCGTCCGCGGCGGCGTGAGCCGGCTCGTCGACGCCGCGGCGGCAGCCAGCGGTGCGGGGATCCGGCGCCACGCGACCGTCCGTGGGCTCACGCGCGGGCCCGGCGGCTGGCGCCTGACCGTCGGGTCCGCCCACGCGCCGGAGGCCGCCGGGGCCGACGCGGTCGTGCTCGCCGTGCCGGCCCGGCCGGCGGCCCGCCTGCTCGCGGGCGTCGCTCCGGACGTCGCCGCCACCGTCGGCGTCCTCGACTACGCCAGCGTCGCGCTCGTCACGCTCGCGCTGCCCGCGCCGCCGCTGCCGAACCTGTCCGGCTTCCTCGTCCCGGCCACGGAGGGCACCGCCACCAAAGCGGCGACGTTCTTCACCACCAAGTGGGACCACCTGCGCCGCGCGGACGGGACCGCGATCGTGCGGGCCTCGGTCGGCCGGTACGGCGACGAGGCCGTGCTCCAGCAGGACGACGCCGCGCTGGCCGCCACCGTGCAGCGCGAACTGTCCACACTGGTCGGCCGGCCGCTGCCCGCCCCGCTCGCCACCGTCGTGCAGCGGTGGGGCGGCGCGCTGCCGCAGTACGCGCCCGGGCACCTCGACCGGGTCGCGCGGGTGCGGGCGGCGCTACACGCCGCGCACCCCACGCTCGCGCTGGCGGGCGCGGCGTACGACGGCGTGGGCATCCCCGTCTGCGTCAAGTCCGGGGAGACCGCCGCCGACGACGTGCTCAAGGCCCTGGCAGGATTGGGGACATGAGCGAGCAGTCCAACGCGGCGCGCATCCGCGAGCTGAACGACAGCATCCGCTACACGATGTGGTCGGTCTTCCGGGCCGCCGAGCCGCTCCCGGCGCTGCGCGGAGGGCTGAGCGACGAGATAGCGACGCTCTTCGACGACCTGGCCGCCAAGGACGTGACCGTGCGCGGCATGTACGACGTGTCCGGGCTGCGCGCCGACGCCGACCTGATGATCTGGTGGCACGCTCCCACGGCCGACGCGCTCCAGGAGGCGTACGGGCTGCTGCGCCGCACCGCGCTGGGCCGCCACCTGTCGCCGGTCTGGTCGCAGATGGCGCTGCACCGGCCGGCGGAGTTCAACAAGAGCCACCTGCCGGCATTCCTGGCCGGCGAGGAGGCGAAGGCGTACGTCTGCGTCTACCCGTTCGTCCGTTCCTACGAGTGGTACCTGCTGCCCGACGAGGACCGGCGGGAGATGCTCGCCGAGCACGGCCGGATGGCGCGGGCCTACCCGGACGTGCGGGCCAACACGGTCGCGTCGTTCGCGCTGGGCGACTACGAGTGGATGCTCGCGTTCGAGGCCGACGAGCTGCACCGGATCGTTGACCTCATGCGCGACCTGCGCGCTTCGCGCGCCCGGCGGCACGTGCGCGAGGAGGTGCCGTTCTTCACCGGCCGGCGGCGCAGCGTCGCCGAGCTCGTCGCGGCGCTGCCCTGAGCGGACCTTCCGCCGAGCTACGGCGCCGGGCGGCCCATCGGCACGTGCGGAATACCGTCGTCGAGGAACTCCGGCCCGGCGGCGGAGAACCCGTACCGCTCATAGAAGCCGACCAGCGGTGTCTGGGCGTCCAGCACGGCCGGCCGGTTGCCGACGATCTCGATCGCCTCGTCCATGAGGCGTCCGGCGAGGCCGCCGCCGCGCGCCGCCCTCGCGACGGCGACGCGGCCGATCCGCTGGGTGCCGTCCTGCCCGCCGAGGATCCGCAGGTAGGCCACCGGCTCGCCGCCGCGGGCCAGCCACACATGCCGGGCGGACAGGTCCGTGTCGCGCCCGTCGACGTCGAGGTAGGCGCACTCCTGCTCGACGACGAACACCTCGCAGCGCAGCTTGAGCAGCTCGTAGAGGGTGCGGGTGTCCAGGTCGGCGAACGACGCGACGCGGAGCTCGTCGGTGCGCGGCTGCATGGCCGCGATGCTATTCCGGACGCTCCCCGGCTGCGGAACGTGCCAACAAATGTGACTGCCGAGCAACGGCCGGTGTGTCGGTCCCGGCGGTTGCGGGTCCGGGCGGGGAAGCTCCACATGTTGCGTCCTGACCCGGAGGAGCCGTAATGATCAAACGCAGCAAGTTGTTCGGCAACAAGACGCGCGTGACGTTCTCCCTGCCCAAGGACACCCCGACCGGCCCGGTCAGCGTCGTCGGATGCTTCAACGACTGGGAGCCCGGCCGGCACGAGCTGGTCACCCGTCGCGACGGCACCCGGTCGGTGAGCGTCCCGCTCGCACCGGGGGAGTACACCTTCCGCTACCTGGCCACCGGCGGCGTCTGGCTCGACGACGAGCACGCCGACGCGGTCGACCCGACAGGCGGCCGCCTGGTCGTCGCCTGACCGGCCCACCCACCGCCGATCTCGGACTTGTCTCCGGCAAATCCGGCAAAAGTGACTCCGAGATCGGCGCGGGTGGCGGCGGCTATCCTGCCGACCGTGGTGACGTTCCCGGTGCCGGCCGAGCTGGTGACCGCGCGCATCCGCTACCTCGGCGACGAGGGCCGGGCGTGGATCGACGCCCTCCCGGCGCTCGCCGCAACCTATCTCGACCGATGGGGCCTGACCATCGACGGCGCGCCCGGATCGGGGGTGACGGCCCTGGTGCTGCCGGTCGTCCGCCGCGACGGCGCGCGTGCCGCGCTCAAGCTCCAGCAGGCCGATCCGATGCACCCCGGCGAGGCCCTCGCGCTGCGCACCTGGGACGGCGACGGTGCCGTACGCCTGCTCGACGAGGACCCCACCACCTGGACGCTGCTGCTGGAACGCCTCGATGGCACCCGCGACTTGCGTGCGTTGCCGGTCGACGAGGCCGTCCGGGTGATCGCCGAGCTGCTGACCCGACTCAATGCCGTGCCCGCGCCCCCGGGCGTGCCACCGCTGCGGGAAGTGGCCGCGGCGATGCTGGCAGACGCGCCGTCGGCGGCCGACGCGCTGCCCGACCCGGCCGACGCGGCCTGCGTACGGCGCTGCGCCGCGGCGCTCTCCGAGGTCGCCGTTGAGGCCGGCGACCGGCTGCTGCACTGGGACCTGCACTACGAGAACGTGCTCGCGGCCGACCGCGAGCCGTGGCTGGCCATCGACCCGAAGCCGCTCGCCGGCGACCCGGCGTTCGAGCTGCTGCCGGCGCTGCACAACCGCTGGGAGGAGGCGGAGGCGACGGGCGACCCGGCGAAGGCCGTGCGGCGCCGGTTCGACCTCATGGTCGAGGTGATGGGGTTGGACCGCGACCGGGCCGTGGCCTGGACGCTGGGCCGGGTGCTGCAGGACGCGATCTGGGACGTGGAGGACGGCGCGACCGCCCTCCCCGTGCCTCGTGTGCTGATCGCCGAGGCGATCAGTCGTCGGCCGGCTGGAGGCGCAGGCTGACGGAGTTGATGCAGTAGCGGGCGTCCTTGGCCGTGTAGCCCTCGCCGTCGAAGCGGTGCCCGAGGTGCGAGTCGCAGGCCGCGCAGCGGACCTCGACGCGAACCATGCCCAGCGTGCGGTCCTCGATGTAGCGGATCGCGCCCGGCAGCGCCTCGTCGAACGACGGCCAGCCGCAGTGCGAGTCGAACTTGGTGTCGCTGGAGAACAGCTGGGCGCCGCACGCCCGGCAGGCGTACGTCCCCTGGGTCTTCGTGTCGACGTACTCGCCGGTGAACGGGTACTCGGTGCCCGCCTGGCGCAGGACCCGGAACTCCTCTGGGTTGAGACGGACGCGCCACTCTGCTTCGGTCGTGGGAAGGGTGGTCATGCCAGAGTCAGCTCATCCGTCGGGCCGGCTATTCCCGCGGGGTGCATCCCTTCCACCCGGTTTGCCGTTTTTGGCGGTGACAAGCCCCAAACCGCCGCACTTCGCCGCCGTCGGACCAGCCGACCCGCCGCCATCCGGCCGGGCGTCTCGCCGGGGTCCCGCCTGGGTGGGACCCGGTGGCATAGGGTCGGCGGCATGGCAGGCAGTGCGAAGAAGGCGGCCGCCGTCGAGGTCGGGGTGGCCGGACACCCCGTGCGGCTGAGCAGCCCGGAGCGGGTGATGTTCCCCCGGGCCGGCTACACCAAGCAGGACGTCTTCGACTACTACCTGGCGGTCGGCGACGGGATCATGCGGGCGCTGTGGCACCGGCCGACCACGCTGCAGCGGTTCCCGGACGGCGTCGACGGTGAGGCGTTCTACCAGAAGCGGGCGCCGACCCGCGGCGTACCGCCGTGGCTGGAAACCGCGACGATCACGTTCCCGAGCGGGCGTACCGCCGCCGAGCTCTGCCCCGCCGACCTCGCCCACGTGGCGTGGGCCGCCCAGATGAACACGATCGTGTTCCACCCGTGGCCGGTGCGGTCGGCCGACACCGAGCACCCGGACGAGCTGCGCGTCGATCTCGACCCCTCGCCGGGCACCGATTTCGGCGACGCCGCCGAGGCGGCGGGCGTCGTCCGGGAGGTGCTCGACGATCTGGGCGCGGTCGGGTGGCCGAAGACCTCCGGCGGCCGCGGCGTGCACGTCTACCTGCGCATCCAGCCGCGTTGGTCGTTCGTGGAGGTGCGCCGGGCGACGATCGCGCTGGCCCGCGAGGTCGAGCGCCGCCGCCCGGACCTCGTCACCACCAGCTGGTGGAAGGAGGAGCGTGGGGAGCGGGTGTTCGTCGACTTCAACCAGATGGCCCGCGACCGCACGATCGCGTGCGCGTACTCGCTGCGGGCCAACGCCCGCGCCACAGCATCGACGCCGGTGACGTGGGAGGAGCTGCCCGACGTCGAGCCGGACGACTTCGACCTGCGTACCCTGCCCAAGCGCTTCGCCGCGGTGGGCGACCCGCACGCCGCGATCGACGAGACCCCGTTCGACCTCACGCCGCTGCTGGAGTGGGTGGCCCGCGACGAGCGCGACGGCCAGGGCGACATGCCGTACCCGCCCGATCATCCAAAGATGCCCGGCGAGCCTCCAAGGGTCCAGCCGAGTAGGAAGAACCCCGCGAACTGGTAATATGTTCGGCCGAGCATTGAGCGCG
>DATDJX010000550.1:0-8062 GCA_036520275.1 Asanoa sp. | reverse complement strand
CGGCGCGCCGGCGCCGGCTCCGCGCGTGGCAGACCCGGTGCGGGCCGGCCCGCCAGCGCCGGCTCCGCGCGGGCCCGAGGTGGCTCCGGTCATCGTCAGGTGTGCCGGTGACGCCGGCGGCGGGGCTCGCCGCCCTCGCCGCCCTCGCGGCCGTCCCGGCTCGGGCCGCGCTCGCCGCGCTCCCGGTCACCGCGGTCTCGGGGACCCCGGCCCTGGTCGCGGTCGCCACGCCCGGCCGGCCTATCCCTGCCGCCCTCGGCCGCGGGGGCCTCCTCGCCCTCCGGGCGGACCTTGTCCAGGTAGATCTTGCCGCGGGCGTCGATGTCCGCGATGGACACCTCGACCTTGTCGCCGACGTTGAGGAAGTCCTCGACCTTGTCGACCCGCTTGCCGTCGCCCACCTTGGAGATGTGCAGCAGGCCGTCGCGGCCGGGCAGCAGCGAGATGAACGCGCCGAAGGCGGCCGTCTTCACCACCGTGCCGAGGAACTTGTCACCCATCTTGGGCAGCGTCGGGTTGGCGATCGCGTTGATCCGCTCCACCGCGGCCTCGGCCGACGGGCCGTTGGTCGCGCCGACGTAGATCGTGCCGTCGTCCTCGATCGAGATCTCCGCGCCCGTCTCGTCCTGGATCGCGTTGATCGTCTGACCCTTGGGGCCGATGACCATGCCGATCTTGTCGACCGGGATCTTCACGGTGGTGACCCGCGGGGCGTGGTCGGACATGGTCGCCGGGCCGTCGATGGCTTGGCGCATCACGTCGAGGATCGTCTGCCGGGCGTCGTACGCCTGCTGCAGCGCGCCGGCCAGCACGTCGGACGGGATGCCGTCGAGCTTGGTGTCGAGCTGCAGGGCGGTGACGAACTCCCGCGTGCCGGCGACCTTGAAGTCCATGTCGCCGAACGCGTCCTCGGCGCCGAGGATGTCGGTCAGCGTCACGAACTGGGTCTTGCCGTCGATCTCGTCGGAGATCAGGCCCATCGCGATGCCCGCGACCGGTGCCTTCAGCGGCACGCCGGCGGACAGCAGAGCCAGCGTGGAGGCGCAGACCGAACCCATCGAGGTCGAGCCGTTGGAGCCGAGGGCCTCGGAGACCTGACGGATCGCGTACGGGAACTCCTCGCGCGCTGGCAGCACCGGGATGAGCGCCCGCTCGGCGAGCGCGCCGTGGCCGATCTCGCGGCGCTTCGGCGAGCCGACCCGGCCGGTCTCACCGGTGGAGTACGGCGGGAAGTTGTAGTTGTGCATGTAGCGCTTGTGCTTCTCCGGCGACAGCGTGTCGAGCTGCTGCTCCATCCTTAGCATGTTGAGCGTCGTCGCGCCGAGGATCTGCGTCTCGCCGCGCTCGAAGATCGCGGAGCCGTGCACTCGCGGAAGCACGCCGACCTCGGCGGTCAGCGGCCGGATGTCGCGCGGACCCCGGCCGTCGATGCGCACCTGGTCGCGCAGCACGCGGGCCCGTACCTCCGCCTTGGTCAGCCCACGGAACGCCGCGCCGATCTCCTTCTCGCGTCCCTCGAAGCGCTCGGCGAGCACCTCGTAGCCCCTGTCCTTGATCCGGTCGAGCGCCTCTTCGCGCTCCGCCTTCGGAGCGATCTTCAGCGCCTCGGCGACGTCCGCACGGACGAGGCTCGCCACCGCCTGGAACACGTCGTCCTGGTATTCGAGGAACACCGGGAACTCGGTCACCGGCTTGGCGGCGACCTCGGCCAGCGCGCTCTGCGCGCGGCACAGCTCGCGGATGGCCGGCTTGGCGGCCTCGAGGCCGCCCGCCACGATGTCTTCGGTCGGCGCGGCGGCGCCGCCGGCGACCAACTGCACGGTGTGCTCGGTGGCCTCCGCCTCGACCATCATGATCGCGACGTCGCCGTCGTCGAGGACCCGGCCGGCGATGACCATGTCGAACGTCGCCCGGGCCAGCTCCTCGTAGGTCGGGAACGCCACCCACTGGCCGTCGACGTGCGCCATCCGGGTCGCGCCGATGGGGCCCGAGAACGGCAGTCCGGACAGCTTCGTCGACATCGACGCACCGTTGATCGCCACGACGTCGTACGGGTTGGCGGGGTCGAGCGCGAGGACGGTCTCCACGACCTGGACCTCGTTGCGCAGGCCCTTGACGAACGACGGGCGCAGTGGCCGGTCGATCAGGCGACAGGTGAGGATCGCGTCCTCGCTGGGCCGGCCCTCCCGGCGGAAGAACGAGCCCGGGATGCGCCCGGCCGCGTACATCCGCTCCTCGACGTCGACCGTCAGCGGGAAGAAGTCGAACTGCTCGCGCGGGTGCTTGCTCGCGGTGGTGGTCGACAGGACCACCGTGTCGCGGAGGCGCGCGACGGCGGAGCCGCCGGCCTGTCGGGCCAGCCGGCCCGTGGAGAAGGTGATCTCGCGGGTGCCGAACGACCCGTTGTCGATCACTGCGATGCTCTGGTGGTCGCCGAGAGTGTTGTTCTGCTCGGTCATGAAGTTTGGTGCTCCTTCGGTCGTGGGCGCCGCTCGACCCGCGCACGCGGGGAGCTGCTCAGACGGCCGGTCTTCGATCGAAGCGCCCGGGCCGGCGCGTGTCGCCGGCGGCCCGGGGGCCACTACCGAGGACCGGTGCGCCGACCGGCTCCCGTCGCTGGGAGGTCGCGCCTGGCCCGTGTTTCGTCGTCGCGCAGGTGCACGACGAGGAGGAGCGACCCGATGGCCGCTCCCCCGTCGTGTTACCGCCGCAGGCCGAGGCGCTCGATGAGCGCACGGTAGCGGCTGATGTCCTTCTTCTGCAGGTAGTTGAGCAGCCGACGGCGTCGGCCGACCAGCAGCAGCAGGCCGCGCCGGCTGTGGTGGTCGTGCTTGTGCACCTTGAGGTGCTCGGTGAGGTCGGCGATCCGTTTCGTCAGCACGGCCACCTGGACCTCGGGCGACCCGGTGTCGCCGTCGGCGGTCGCGTACTCCTCGCGGATCTTGCTCTTGGATTCCTGGTCGAGCGCCATGATCTCCTGCGTCTTCGCTGTGTTGTGGCAGACCTCGCACCCGCGGCGTCGTGCAGGCACGCGAAGCCCGGCGTCGGTGACCCGACGTCTGCTCCAGGTTAGCAGGGCGTCAGCTTGGCAGCGCTTCGCGGGTCTGCGCGACGTCTTCGGCGATCTGGGCCACGAGCCGATCCACCCCGTCGTACCGGCGCATTTCCCGCAGATGGGTGACGAAGTCGAGGGCGAGTCGCTCGCCGTACAGGTCACCGTCAAAGTCCAGGACGTACGCCTCGATCCGGCGCTCCAGGCCGGAGAATGTCGGGTTTGTACCGATGCTGACCGCGGCCTTGTGCTTCTGGCCGCGTCGCACGAGCCACGCCGCATACACCCCGTCGCCCGGCACCGCGGCGTAGCGGTGGGTGAGCAGGTTGGCGGTCGGGAAACCGATCGCCCGGCCGCGCATGTCGCCGCGTACGACGACGCCCTCCAGCCGGTGCGGGCGTCCCAGCGCGGCGGCGGCCAGGCTGACGTCGCCGGCGTCGACGCACGCCCGGATGTAGGTGGAGGAGAAGACCGTGCCGTCGTCGCTGACCAGCGGCGCCCCCTCGACCTGGAAGCCGAACGTGCGACCGAGCCGCTCCAGCAGGGGCACGTCGCCCGCGGCCCGGTGCCCGAAGCGAAAGTTCTCCCCCACCACCACGAGCGACGCGTGCAGGTGGTCGACCAGCACGTCGTGGACGAACGCCTCGGCCGACACGTGCGAGAAGTCCGGGGTGAACGGCACGACGCAGAGCACGTCGACCCCGAGCCCTTCGATGAGTTCCGCCTTGCGGACGGGTTCGGTGAGCACGGCCGGATGCGACCCCGGCCGCACGACCTCCGCCGGATGCGGGTCGAACGTCACCACGACCGACCTGACGCCGAGGTCGTGGGCGCGCTTCACGGCATGTCCGATGATCGCCTGGTGTCCACGGTGGACACCGTCGAACACGCCGATCGTGACCACCGAGCGGCCCCATCCGCCCGGCGCCGCCTCGTACCCCCGCCACCGCTCCATGCCGGACAGCCTAGATCAGGCGGAACCGGGATCGCCCCGTCCGTCGCCCGTTACGAGGCCGGCGCCACGACGATCTCGGGCTTGGCGCGGCCGTCGCGGTCGCTGACGACAGCCAACAGCGCGCCGCTCGCGGCGAAGACGGCCACCGCACCGTCCGTGCCGGTCGGGTCGAGCGGGCCACCGTGCGAGAGGATCTTGGCCTCGTCGTCGGTGGCCTCGCGTGCGGGAAGGAAGCGGCGCGCGGCCTCCGCCATCGGCAGGGTGACCACGTCCGGGGCGCGGTCCTCCAGCTCCTCGAGCGTCAGCGCGTCCGCGATCGTGAGGCCATCGACGGCGGTGCGGCACAGCTCGGTCAGGTGTCCGCCGGCGCCGAGGGCAGCGCCGAGATCCCGCGCGATCGCCCGGATGTACGTGCCGGAGGAGCACTCCACGTCGATGTCCACGTCGATCACGCTCTCGAAGTGCCGGATGGCCAGCACGTCCAGCCGCGACACGGTGACCTGCCGCGGCGCCAGCGCCACCTCTTCGCCGGCCCGTACCTTCTTGTACGCCCGCTGGCCGTTCACCTTGATCGCGCTCACCGCGCTTGGCACCTGGTCGATCTCGCCGGTCTGGGCGGCGAGACCGGCGCGGATCGCCTCGTCGGTGACCCCGTCCGCGGTTCGGAACTCGATCACCTCGCCCTCCGCGTCGTCCGTGACCGTCGACTGGCCCAGCCGGATCGTGCCGAGGTAGCGCTTGCGGGTGCCGATCACGTAGGTGAGCAGCCGGGTCGCCCGGCCGACGCCCAGCACGAGCACGCCGGTGGCCATCGGGTCGAGGGTGCCGCCGTGCCCGACCCGCCGGGTGTGTGCGAGCCTGCGCACGCGCGAGACCACGTCGTGCGAGGTCATCCCGCCCGGCTTGTCGACCACGGTCAGACCGTCCACGGGCGACAAGCCTAGAGCGCCGGCGATCGGTCAGCGCACCGCCCCGACAACCGCCCACCGGCCCGAGCGCAGCCGCCACACCAGGCCCACCAACCGGACCGCCACGAACAGGGTCAGGCCGGCCCAGATGCCGCCCAGGCCGAGGTCGAGGGCGTAGGCCGTCCAGATCGCCGGCAGGAAGACGCCTAGCGCCGACACGAGCGTCAGGTTGCGCAGGAACCCGATGTCGCCGGCGCCGATCATCACCCCGTCGAGGGCGAACACCACGCCGGCGACGGGTTGCATCCCGACGAACCACGGCCATGCCACGGCCGCCTGCTCGAGGACGGCCGGATCGGCGCTGAACAGCCCCGGCAGAACCCCGGATCCGGCGGCGACCAGGACGGCGAACGCGACCCCGCAGACGCCGCCGATCAGCGCGATCCGCCGGGCCAGTCGCCGGGCCTCATCCGCCGCGCCGGCGCCGAGCGCCGCGCCCACCAGCGATTGCGCGGCGATCGCGACCGCGTCGAGCATCAGCTGGGTGAAGAACCACAGCTGCAGCGCCACCTGGTGCGCGGCAACGGTCGCCGTGCCGAAGCGCGCGGCGACGGCGGTCGCCGACAGGAAGCTTGCCTGGAACGCGAGGCCGCGTACCAGCAGGTCGCGGCCGGCGCCGAGCTGCCGCAGGATCACCGCGGGTCGCGGGCGGCGGGGGACCCCTTCAACCAGTAGAGCCCGCGCGAACAGCATGCCGGCGGCGGTCTGGGCGCAGGCGTTGGCGACGGCCGATCCGGTCAGGCCGAGGCCGGCCGGATAGACCAGCACCGGACAGAGCACCGCGGAGAGCAGGTTGGCGCCGAGGACGTACACCAGCGGCCGCCGGGTGTCCTGCACCCCACGCATCCAGCCGTTGCCCGCTGCCGACAGCAGCAGGCCCGGGGCGCCCAGCGACGCGATGCGCAGCCACGACGCGGCGGACGCCGCGACGTCGGTGGCACCGCCGGCGAGGGCACGCGCCAGCGGATCCGCCCCGAGCTGGATCCCGACGATGATCAGAACCCCGGCCGCGAACGCGACCCAGGACGCCTGCATGCCCTCCTGGACCGCGGCACCGCGGTCGCCGGCACCGAAGCGCCGGGCCGCGCGACTCGTTGTGCCGTACGCGAGGAGCGTGCCCATCCAGGCCGCCATCGTGAGGACCGTGCCGCTCACGGCGAGCGCGGCGAGCGGGACACTGCCGAGGTGCCCGACGACCGCGGTGTCGACCAGCACGTAGAGCGGCTCGGCGGCGAGCACGACGAGCGCCGGGAGCGCCAGGGATGCGATCTTGCGCGGTGAGCCGGCGGCACGGCCGGCTGTCGGCCCGGTGGCGAGGGAGGACATCGGCGGGGATCGTCGCACGCTCGCGGTAAGGTACGCAATCCTAAGCGGGACTTACATCACCGCGCCCGGGCGCTGGGCAGGGCGCGGCCCGCGCGGGGTCATGGCGCGGGCCGCGAGGGGAGGGAACGGGAGCGACTTACTGCCGGGTGTCCATGGAGGTCTGCAGCGCGCGGCGGGCGGCCTCGCGGGCCTCGTCGGTGGTCTCCGGCTTGGGCTTGGACGGCATCTCGCGGGTCCTTCCAGGGTGCGCCGGGCGAGGCGCCGCGAAGAGGGCGGCGCGCCCGAGCGACGGGCGGGGTCGATGCTGGTCGCCGGCGGCGGCCGTCCGGGATCGCCGGAGAGGTTGCCGGGGCAGCGTGAGCCCGGGTCGGTTGGACCCTGGAGGCGGTGCGCACATCTTGGGTTGTTACCGGCGGATGCCGGCTCGTTACAAACCAAGTTAACGTTCAGGAAGGCGGAGTAAGACGTCTATCCCGGCATGCGGAACGGTGACGCGGATCACCGGGCGAACAGGTGCCAGCCGAGCCACCACCAGAACCCGAAGACGCCGATCCGGCCGACCGGCACCCGGCCGACCGAGTAGCGCATCACGAACGCGCACACGTCGCCCAGCGTCGGGATCTTCGAGCCTTCCCGGCGCGCGGCCCACTCGACGGCCGCGAACAGCACGAGCGCCAGCGTGAACCCCGCAAGGGCGACCGACTTCACCGGCGCACCAACCCCCAGAACGCGCTCAGCCAGGCGAAGTAGGCAGCCGAGCGGACGAGTTGGTCGTCGAGCAGCGGGTCGGTGAGCTTGGAGAACGTCGGGAAGTCCGGCGACGAGCCGGCCAGGTACGTCGAGCCCTCGAAGACGCCGAACACCGCCACCGGCACCAGCCACCACGCGGTGCCCGCGCCGAACCTCGCCGTCGACGGCCGGCGCGGCATCCGGTTGGAAAGGCCGAGCCAGATCAAGGCACCGCCGAGACTGATCGTATAGAGGTTGGCTCGCGTCGAGAACGAGGGCAACTGCCCACCGACCAGCGACAGAAACGCCAGTACGGGCACCGTCAGGATCGGCCGGTCCCAGGTGCGCTCCTCGGCGGCGACGATCTCGGGGGGCTGGTCCATCAGCCGATTGTCGCGGCCACCCCGCGGCGGGGAAAGGTCACGAGCGACGGTTGACGGCGATCGTGGCCGGATCGAGTTGCGCTCGGATGCCCTCGACCACCTCGTCGGCCGTGCCACGGCCGGTGAAGCCCGCGGCCAGCCGGTGCCCACCGCCGCCGAGGGCGACGGCCACCCGACCCACATCGACGGCGCCCTTGCTGCGCATCGACACCGCCCACTCCCCCGGCGCCACCTCCTTGACCACGCAGCTCACGTCGGCCTCGGCCGCGCAGCGGACCGCGTCGATCAACGGCTCCAGCACGTACGGCCGTTGCCCGTGGCGGGCCAGGTCCTCGAGCGACGCGTAGGTCCACACGAGACCGTTGCCGCGCGCCGCGTCGGCTTCCAGCACCGCGCGGCTCAGCACGTCGCCGTAGAGCTTGACCGCGCCGAACGGCCGGGTATCGAACACCTGCCGGGCGATGTCCCCCGGGCTGATTCCGGTCGCGATCAGCCGCGCGGCGGTCTGGTGCACCTCCGGCGTCGTCGTGTCGAACCGGAACGACCCGGTGTCGGTGGCCAGCGCCACGTAGAGGCACTCCGCGATCTCCGCGTCGAGCGGCACGTCGAGCCGCCGCAACAGCTCGTCGGCGACGACGGAGGTCGCGGC
>DATDJX010000549.1:0-5054 GCA_036520275.1 Asanoa sp. | reverse complement strand
TTGCCGAACGGGTAGCGGACACCGAACAGCTCGTGGAACCGCTCGAGGCATTGCCTGGTCACCTCGAGGATCTCGTCGGCGTCCCGGTCGAGGTGCGGTGCGAGGGACCGCTTGCAGTAGACGGCGAGCGGGATTCCGTCGTTCGTGTCGTCGATCCGGTGGTAGGGGCCCGCGATGAACGAGACGAAGTAGGTCGCCAGCGGCTGCGATTCGGCGAACTCCCATCGGGTCGCGCCGTCGGCGGCGGGCGTCGCGCCGGCGACCGGCGCGTTGGCTGCGACCGTCCACGCCGACGGCGCCGTGACCGCGAGGGTGCAGCGCGCCTTGAGGTCAGGCTGGTCGAAGCAGGCGAAGATGCGCTGCGCCTCGTCGAGAAAGGACATCGCGTAGAGATAGGTCTCGCCGTCGGCCGGGTCGACGAACCGGTGTAGACCCTCGCCCGTGTTGGAGTAGGCCATGTCGGCGTCGACCACGAGCTCGTTGTCGGCGGCGAGCGGCCCGAGCGCGAGGCGGTTGCCGTCGAGGCCGGCCACGTCGACCGGGGCGCCGTTGAGCGTGACCGACCGCAGGGCGGTCGGCTTGATCTCCACGAACGTGGTGTCGCCCGGTCGGCTGGCCCTGAATCGTACGGTGGCGGTCGAGCGGAACGACTCGGACGACGTGACGTCGACGTCGACCGAGTAGGTCTCGACGACGATCGCGGCGGCCCGGTGGATCGCCTCCAGCTGGGTGAGGCTGTGCATCCGCTCATCCTGCCCGAAGGGGGCCCGCGGGCGGGACGCGGTCGGTCGCGGAACCGAACTGATGCCCCGGGACACGACGGTATAACCTGGTCGCGATCGGACACAGGTCGTGGATTCTGCGGGCGAGGAGCAGGGCGATGGCACAGCACCCCAAGGGCGACTTCGACCTGTCGCGGGCCGTCTGGCAACGGGCCGCGGGGGAGCAGGAGCCGGCCGAGGGCGCGGTCGAGGTCGCGTTCGTCGACGACCTCATCGGCATGCGCAACTCGGCCCACCCCGACGGGCCGGTCCTGGTTTTCACACAGGCCGAGTGGGACGCGTTCGTGCTCGGCGCGCAGGACGGTGAGTTCGACCTCGCCTGACCGGGCGGAGCTCATCCGCTCAACAGCCCGCGGATGAGATGCATCTCTTTGATGCGCGGCGCCAGCGCGCGCAGCTGCAGTGCCAGGTTGGTGGCGACCAGCACCGGCTCGTCGTCGGGCAGGTCGTAGCCCATCCGCTCGCGCAACCACGGCGAGACGGCGGCCCACGAGTAGAACGTCGTGTCCATTCCCGGGTTGAGCGGAGCCGGGAACCCGCCCGGGCCTTGCCGGCCCACCGCCCACAGCCGCACCGCCTCGCGCGACCGGCCGATCCGCGCGGCCACGTCGGCGAGCGTCACCCAGTCGCGGTCGTCGACCCGGACGACCCGCAGGCCGGCGGCCTCGACCTCGGAGATGGCCTCGGCGACGGCCCGGACCAACTCGGTGGCCGGCCGGTCGAACGCGAGCCGTTCGGTGCCGTCGGGGCCGCACTCGACGCGTGGCGGCGCTGTCAGGTCGCCGAGGTGGCGGCGCTGGGCCCGGCCGACCGGCCGGTCGACGACAAGGCTGAACTGTTGCAGCGGCACCGCGAGGCTCCTCCCGGCGGGCGCCTCCGTGCCCGCCGGTGCCAGTGCAACCCGGGACCCGCCCGGTCGGGAGGAGCCAGTGAGGGGCCGGTGTGGGCCAGCGGTGCGGTGTGGGCCAGCGGCTGGCCCCTCCCCGCGGGCGTACCTGACTGTTACCGTTGAGGCGTGCGCGCGCCGTCGACAATCGGTTGGTGGACGCCCTGAGGGGCGGCCACCGCTTTCGCGCACACCCCAACGCCAACCACCGGCCGCCCGAACCCTCGGGCGGCTTGTCGTACGGGACACCCCGGCGGTTCGGACGGCACCGTGCAGAGGAGCCCGTCATGACCACCACCACCGCCGTCACCACCCGCCGGATCACCGGCCTCAAGCCCACCGGCCACCTGCAGCTGGGCAACCTCGTCGGCGCGATCCAGCCGATGATCCGCGACCAATACGCGGCCGACTCCGTCGTCTTCCTCGCCGACCTCCACGCGCTCACCGTGGCGCACGAACCACGCCGGGTACGGGAGCTGACCCTCGAACAGGCGACGACGCTGCTCGCCGCCGGCCTCGACGCCGACCGAGTGCTGCTCTACGTCCAGTCGCAGGTGCCCGAGCACGCCGAGCTGCACTACCTGCTCGAGTGCGCCACCGGCTACGGCGAGGCGCACCGGATGATCCAGTTCAGGGAGAAGGCGGGCGGCGCCGAACACGTCAGGCTGAGCCTGCTCACCTACCCGGTGCTGATGGCCGCCGATGTCCTGCTGCACGACGCCGGTGAGGTCCCGGTCGGCGACGATCAGCGGCAGCACCTCGAGCTCGCACGCGACATCGCGACGCGGTTCAACGGGCAGTACGGGAACACGTTCGTCGTGCCCGTCGCGGTGACCCCACCGGTCGCGGCACGCCTGATGGACCTCGCCGACCCGAGCGCCAAGATGGGTAAGACGTCCACATCGGACGCCGGCACGATCTTCGTGCTCGACTCCCCCGACGTCGTCCGCCGCAAGGTGATACGTGCGGTGACCGACTCGGCCGGCGGAGTCGACTACGACCCGGTCGCCCGACCGGGTGGGTCCAACCTGCTGGAGATACTCGCGGCGTGCGTGGGCGGCTCACCCGCCGTGCTGGCCGGGCAGTTCAGCGGGTACGGGCCGCTCAAGCAGGCCGTCGTCGAGGCGGTGAACGCCGCGCTGCGGCCGATCCGGATGCGGCACGCCGAGTTGGCCCGTGACCCGGGCTACGTTCGCCGGCTGTTGGCCGACGGCGCCGAGCGGGCCAGCGCCCGTACGGCCGAGACGGTCTCGCGGGCGAAGCGGGCGATCGGATTGCTCAGCTGAGCACGGCGCTACAGCGCGTCGTCGAGCAGGATCGGGCGTTGCCGGGTCGGGGTGAGCAGGTGCACGCCGATCAGGCGTACGCCCAGCCGGGCGCACACCGCGTGGGCGGCGTGGAACCATACCCGGTCGGCGTCGGTGACCGTCCCGGCGCCCGGGCGGGTCAGCGCCACCAGCAGGGCGCCGTCGGCGTCGGAGCCGGCCAGCGCCGAAGCGAACAGCGACACCGCGTGCGCGCAGTCCGCCGGATCGGCCGCGACCGGCAGGTCGTCGACGGGGCAGTCGGCACATACGCGGTTGGCGCGGTCGCACAGCACGAACCGGACGCCGTGCCGGCGACGTTCCCAGGGCTCGATGGTCTGCGCGAGGTGCGCCTCGATCGCCGCGGCGGTGTCGAGGACTGCCTGGTCGCTCATGGACACCAATCGTCGCATCCGAAGGGCCTCGCGCGCATCACCCGCCTCAGGCGTACACTCCAAGCCCACGGATCCGGGCCAGGTGTCCGCCGCCAACCCGAGCGAGGCGTGCGGATCGACGTGCCCGTCGGCCGGCCGGCGCTCGATGATCACGCCTTATGCGGTAGATCGGCCGGATTTCCGGCCGGGTTACCGGTCGTCGTCCTCGTCGTCGGTCGGCTCTTGGTCGGGCTCCGGCTCGTTCTCGGGACGCCGGCGGCGGGCCTTGCGCGCCTCTAGGCGCTCGGCGGCGGAGGGCCTGGTCAGCTGTTCCTCCAGGCGCGGGTCGGTGCCGCGGCGGGCGCCGGGCAGCGGGGTCGCGTCCGGGAACAGCGCCGGCTGCCAGTCGAACTCGCGGCCGCCGATGCGCACGAGGCTGCCCTCGACCGCGCCGGCTTTGGCCAGCTTCTCCTCGACGCCGAGACGGGCCAGCCGGTCGGCGAGGTAGCCGACCGCCTCGTCGTTGTCGAAGTTGGTCTGGAGCACCCATCGCTCGGGGCGGGCGCCGCGGACGACGTACACGCCGTCGGGCGCCTCCTCGATCGTGAAGCCGGCGTCGTCGACCGCCTGGGGGCGCAGCACAATGCGGGTCGGCTCGGCAGGCGGCGCGGCCGCGCGCGCCCGGGCCACGAGCTCGGCCATCGCGTACGTCAGCTCGCGCAGCCCCTCGCGGGTGGCGGCGCTGACCTCGAAGACGCGCAGGCCCCGCGCCTCCAGGTCGGCGCCGACGATCTCGGCGAGGTCGCGGCCGTCCGGCACGTCGACCTTGTTGAGCGCGACCAGGCGGGGACGGTCCTCGAGACCGCCGTACGCGGTCAGTTCGGCCTCGATCGCGTCGATGTCGGCGACCGGGTCGCGGCCCGGCTCGAGCGTGGCCGTGTCGACCACGTGCACGAGCACCGACGTGCGCTCGATGTGGCGGAGGAACTCGAGGCCGAGGCCCTTGCCGGTCGCGGCGCCCGGGATCAGGCCGGGCACGTCGGCGATCGTGAACGTCTGGTCGTCGATGCGCACTACGCCGAGGTTCGGCACCAGCGTGGTGAACGGGTAGTCGGCGATCTTGGGCTTCGCGGCGGAGAGGACCGAGATGAGCGACGACTTGCCGGCGGAGGGGAAGCCGACGAGCCCGACGTCGGCGACGCTCTTGAGCTCGAGGACGACATCGAGCTGCTCCCCCGGCTCGCCGAGCTCGGCGAACCCGGGCGCCTTGCGCCGGCTGGTGGCGAGCGCGGCGTTGCCGCGGCCGCCGCGGCCGCCGCGGGCGATCTCGATCGTGGTGCCGTCGCCCACCAGGTCGGCGATGACCGCGCCGTCCACGGTCTGCACGACGGTGCCGTCGGGCACCTTGAGCACGAGGTCGCCGCCGTTGGCGCCGTCGCGGTTGGAGCCGGCGCCGCCCTTGCCGTTCTCGGCCTTGACGTGTGGCCGGAAGTGGAAGTCGAGCAGCGTGTGGACCTGCGGGTCGACGGTCAGCGAGACGCTGCCGCCGTGGCCGCCGTTGCCGCCGTCGGGGCCGCCGAGCGGCTTGAACTTCTCGCGGTGGATCGACACGCAGCCGTGGCCGCCGTCGCCGGCCCGCAGATGCAGGACGACCCGGTCGACGAACGTGGGCATTTCACCTCCTTCGGTGCCGGAGACGCGGAGCGGG
>DATDJX010000548.1:0-11428 GCA_036520275.1 Asanoa sp. | reverse complement strand
GCGATGCGTGACGCGGACGCGGTCCTGCACTGCGCGATGGGGCGGTACGGCGACGCCACGCCCGCCGGCGTAGCCAGCGCATTCGACGTGAACGTCAAGTCGGTGCACCTGACGCTGGCCGCCGCCCACGACGCCGGCGTGCCGCACGCCGTGCACATCAGCAGCCTGTCGGTCTACCGCGACCCGACCGAACGGTCGCTCGACGAATCGGTCCCGCCGGACGCGACCGACCTGTACGGACTGACCAAGCGGCTCGGCGAGACCGTGTGCCGGGCCGCGGTCGAGGAGTGGGGCATGTCCGTCACCGTCCTGCGGCTGGCGTGGCCGACCCCGGACGACGTCTGGCCGGCCTGGGGGATCGGCGTGCCGCCGCAGGTGCAACGCATGCGCGACGGCACGCCGATCCACGCCACGGCGGCCAGCGACCTGGCCCGTGCGGTCTCGGCGGCGCTGGACCACCGTGCCGGCTTCCAGCTCTTCACCATCTCCGGCGACCGCTCCGCCGGCATCTGGAGCACCGCACGGGCCGCCCGCGTCCTCGGTTGGCGGCCATCCTTCCGCTGACCGCGGACCCTTCCGAAACTGAGTCGCGACTCAGTAGCATCGCGCATGGGCTCTTTGCAGGCGGCGCTTCCCGGGCCGTACTACACCAACGAGGGGCACTGGGCGCGCGAGGTCGACCGGGTGCTGGCACGCGAGTGGCTCTGCGCCGGCCGGTTGACGGCGTGGGGTCTGGCCGGCGGCGCCACCGAGCGGCTCGCGGTCGTCGAGGTCGCGGGCGAGAGCATCCTGGTGACCCGCGCCCGCGACGGGGTGCTGCGGGCCTTCTACAACGTGTGCCGGCACCGCGGGTCGCAGCTGGTCCCGGTCGACCCCGACGCCGGACCGCCGGCGCCCTGTCGGGCGGGGGCGCTGCGCTGCCCGTACCACTCCTGGACGTACGACCTCGCCGGCCGGCTGCTGCGGGCGCCGCACACCGACGACGTCGACGACTTCGCGCCCGATCGCCTCGGCCTCGTCGACGTCGACGCCGACAGCTGGGGCGGGTTCCTGTTCCTGCGCCTCGCCCCGCGGCCGGCGACCCTGCGGGAGTCGCTCGGCGAGATGCCCGACCGGGTCCGGCGCTACCCGCTCGAGGACCTGGTCGTCGGGCACACGCTGCGGTACGACGTGCGGGCGAACTACAAGGTGGTCCTCGAGAACTACAACGAGTGCTACCACTGCGCCGGCGTGCACCCGGAGCTCGTCCGGATCGTGCCGGCCTTCGGTCACGGCGGTGCCCATCTCGACTGGGACGCCGGCATCCCCCATCGCGACGGCGCCTGGACGTTCTCCGCGACCGGCACGTCCGACCGGGCGCCGTTCGACGGGCTCGCCGAGGCGGAGCGCACCCGCCATAAGGGCGAGCTGGTCTATCCCAACCTGATGCTGAGCCTGTCCGCCGACCACGCGGCCGCGTTCACGCTGTGGCCCACCGCGGCCGGGCATACCCGCATCGTGTGTGACCTGCTCTTCGCGCCGGCCGAGGTCGCGAAGGCGACGTTCGACCCGACCGACGCAGCCGGCTTCTGGGACGTCGTCAATCGGCAGGATTGGGCGGTTTGCGAGTCCGTGCAGCGCGGCACGTCCTCGCGCGGGTTCACGCAGGGCTGGTTCGCGCCCATGGAGGACTTCAGCCTCGACATCCGCCGCTGGCTGCTGCCCCGGCTGGGAGAACCGGCATGACCACTGTGGAGGGTGCCGACGTCGTGGTGGTCGGCGGTGGCGGGCTGGGCAGCGCCACCGCGTGGCAGCTGGCCCGACGCGGTGTCGACGTCGTGCTGGTCGAGCGGTTCGCGTTCGGCCATTGCAACGGCGCCTCCCACGACACCTCGCGGATCCTGCGGCGCAGCTATCACACCCCGGGGTACGTGCGGCTCGCCGGCGAGGCGTACGACGACTGGGCGCTGCTGTCCAGCGAGGCGGGGAAGCAGCTGGTGACGACCACCGGCGGTGTCGACCTCTTCCCGCCCGGCGCCGCGATCCCGGCCGTCGATTACGCGGGGAGCATGGCCGCCTGCGGGGTTCCTTTCGACGAGCTGTCCGCGGCGGAGGTAGCGGCACGGTGGCCGGCGTTCGCCCCGCCCCAAGGCACGGTGGCGATCTACCAGGAGGACACGTCGATCGTTCCGGCCGAGCGGAGCACGGCGACCATGCGGCGGCTCGCCCGGACCCACGGGGCGCGGCTGTACGACGGGTCGCCGGTCATCGCAATGGTCGACGGCGGCGACGGCGCCGAGCTGACGCTCGGGCCGGACGGGTGGCGGCTGCGGGCGAGCCGGGTCGTGCTGACCGCCGACGCCTGGACCAACGAGCTGCTCGCCCACCTGGGTGCCGCGCTGCCGCTGACCGTGCTGCGCGAGCAGGTGACCTACTTCGCACCGGCCCGGCCGCAGGACTTCGGCCCGCACCGGCTGCCGGTGTGGATCTGGATGGACGACCCGTCGTTCTACGGTTTCCCGACCTACGCCGAGGGCGGGCACGGTGGGCTCGTCAAGGCGGCACAGGACTGCGGGGGCGCGCCGACGACGGCGTACGACCGGTCGTTCGACCCGGATCCCACGGCCCTCGACCGGCTGCGGCGCTTCGTGGCCGGCCTGCTGCCCGGCGTCGGCGCCGCGCATCACACAGTCACCTGCCTTTACACCCTCACCCCCGACCGCGACTTCGTCGTCGACACCGTGCCCAACCACCCGTCGGTGTGCCTCGGGCTGGGGGCGGCGCACGGGTTCAAGTTCGCGCCCACCTTCGGCAGGCTGCTCGCCGACCTCGCCACCGCCGGCGCAACGACCAGCGACATCGCCGCGTTCGCGATGGATCGCCCGGCCCTGGTCGACCGCGACTACCGGGCGAACTGGCTCGTCTGACGCCCGTCCGGATTACGCTGCTGTGACATGACCGCGTCTGTTACCGGCATCGACCTGGACCAGGCTGCCGAGCTCGGCCAGCAGCTACGCGTCGACTCGGTGCGCGCGAGCACCTCGGCCGGCTCGGGCCACCCTACCTCCAGCATGTCCGCCGCCGACGTGATGGCCGTGCTGGTCGGCCGCCATCTGCGCTACGACTGGGACGAGCCGGCCAACCCCGGCAACGACCACATGATCTTCTCCAAGGGGCATGCCTCGCCGCTGCTCTACTCGATCTTCAAGGCGGTCGGCGTGGTCAGCGACGAGGAGCTGATCACCGGCTACCGGCGCTTCGGCTCACTCCTGCAAGGCCACCCGACGCCCGCGCTGCCGTGGGTCGACGTGGCGACCGGCTCACTCGGCCAGGGCCTGCCCGACGGGGTCGGTATCGCGCTGGCGGGCAAGTACCTCGACCGGCTGCCGTACCGGGTCTGGGTGCTGTGCGGCGACAGCGAGATGGCCGAGGGCTCGATGTGGGAAGCCCTGGACAAGGCGTCGCACTACAAGCTCGCCAACCTCGTCGCGATCGTCGACGTCAACCGGCTCGGGCAGCGCGGCCCGACGGCGCTGTCGTGGGACGTCGAGACCTACGCCCGGCGGGTGGAGGCCTTCGGCGCCCGCCCGTTGGTGGTGGACGGGCACGACGTCCGGGCGGTCGACGCCGCGCTTCGCCTGGCCGGGGAGGCAACCGGCAGCGCGCCGACCGTGATCCTGGCCCAGACGATCAAGGGCCGCGGCTTCTCCGAGGTCGAGGACCGCGAGGACTGGCATGGCAAGCCGTTCCCGCCCGACATGGCCGAGCGCGCGGTGATCGAACTCGGCGGCGAGCGCGACCTGCGCGTGCGCGGCCCGCGCCCCGAGCGCGCGGCGGTGCCACGGGCGTCGGAGGCCGAGAAGCCGCCGGTCAGCCTGCCGACCTACGAGACCGGGGTCAAGGTCGCGACCCGCAAGGCGTACGGCGACGCGCTGGCCGCGCTCGGCGTCCGCCACGACATCGTGGTGATGGACGGCGAGGTCAGCAACTCCACGTACGCCGACGAGTTCGCCAAGGCCCATCCCGAGCGCTTCTTCGAGATGTACATCGCCGAGCAGCAGCTCGTCGCGGCGGCGGTCGGGTTCTCCGTGCGCGGCTACACGCCGTTCGCGTCGACCTTCGCCGCGTTCCTGACCCGCGCGTACGACTTCATCCGGATGGCCGGCATCTCGGCGGCCGACATCCGCCTGGTCGGCTCGCACGGGGGCGTCGAGATCGGTCCGGACGGGCCTTCGCAGATGGCCCTCGAGGACCTCGCGATGATGCGCGCCGTGCAGGATTCGACCGTGCTCTACCCGAGCGACGCCACCAGCACGGCCGCCCTGGTCGGCATGCTCGCGGACCATCCCGGCGTGTCGTACCTGCGCACGACCCGCGGCGCCTACCCGGTGCTCTACAGCTCGCATGAAACGTTCGAGATCGGGGGCAGCAAGCTGCTGCGCGCCTCCACCGAGGACCAGGTCACGCTCGTCGGCGCCGGGATCACGTTGCACGGCTGCCTGGCGGCCGCCGACCGGCTCCGCGACGAGGAAGGCGTAACGGCCCGGGTGATCGACCTCTACTCGGTCAAGCCGGTTGACACCGCCACGCTCGTCGAGGCGGCCGGCGCGACCCGCGGCCGTTTCGTGCTGGTCGAGGACCACCACCCCGAGGGCGGGCTGGGCTCGGCCGTCGTCGACGCGCTGCTCGGCGCCCGCCGGCGGGAGCTGGCGATCACCCATCTGGCGGTGTCCGAGCTGCCCGGCTCCGGCACGCCCGACGAACTGCTCGACGCGGCCGGCATCAGCGCGCGCCACATCGCCGCCGCCGCCCGCAGTCTGCTCACCTGACCCCACCCTTCCCGATCCAGCGGACGCCGGCGGCCTGCCCGGCGGGAGCGCAGCACCAGCCTCGGGACGACATCTGGGTGCTGCTCGACCCGGCCGGTCACCCCTCCTGGCGCTACGTCGACGGCCACCGGCGGGTCATTCGTTGCGGGCGGTCTCCGGGCCGGTGATGCGCCGGAGCAGCGGGAGCGTTGAGGCGATGATGCCCAGGGTCAGCGCGAGACCGGCCAGAACGATGAGGTAGTAGCTCGGGCCGGGAAGCCGCAGCGCGTAGTCCATCTGGGCGCGCAGGAAAAGCTGGGCGCCGAGCAACCCGAGCGCCATTGCGACGACGGACACCACGAGCAGCGGTACGGCGCTTTCCAGCGCGACCACCCGGCGCAGCACCCCCAGCTGGACCCCGGCGAGCCGGAGCAGGCTGAACGGCCGCTTGCGGTCGGTGAGGCCGCCGACCACGCTCACGGCGAGACCGCATCCGGCGATGGGCAGGCTGGCCAGGATCACGACGTCGGCCAGCCGGCGGAACCCGGCGAGCTGGGTGGTGACGTCGACGCCGAAGTCGTCCTGGGTCGCCGGCGGCGGCCAGGCGTTCGGGTACGCGACCTCCAGGAGCGTGCGGGCCCGCTCGAGCGCGGCCGGCGAGCCGTCGGTGCCGACGACGATCGCGGCGACCTCGAGCCGGTCCAGTTGCGTCACGCCGACCGAGGCGGGCGGCCACACCGTGTCCGACCCACGGCCGGCGGAGCGGTCGGCGAACACGCCGACCAGGTCCGACCAGGCCTGCGCCACCTCGGCACCCGGTGTGCACCGGCCGTACTCTGGCGCCTTGGCGAGGTCGACGCACGAGACCAGGGCGGGCATCTGGGCCGTGTCGCGGGCGGGGTTGGCCCGCACGACGGTCGTGCTGCGCACCCCCGGAATCGTGCGCAGCCGAGCCGGGATGCTCGCGGGCACCGACGCCGTGGGCGGGTTGAAGCTCGTGACCAGGCTGGTCGCCGCGAGACCGCCCCGGTCGCCGCCGCGGTTGGCGACGATCGTGGTGATGACGCCGGTGGCGACGCTGGTCACGAACAGGGCGAGCACCACACCGCTGATCGCGCGGAAGCCGGCCTGCGGATTGTCGGACAGCCGCCGAGCGGCGATGAGCGCAGCCGGCCGGCTGGCGCGCCGGGCCAGGAGGCGGGCACCGGTCATGGTCAGCCACGGACCGGCATAGATCAGCCCGCCCATCATGAGGAACAGACCGGGCAGGAACACGGCCACCTGCGCGTTGGACGACCGCGGCACCCGGCCGATGAAGAACGCCAGCTCGGCGATGCCGGCGAGCAGCGGGATGAGCCGGTACGGCCGGGGCGGTCGCGGCGTGACCCGGCGCACGATGCCTAGCGGCGAGATCCGGACCCGCCGCAGCGCGACCCACGCCGCCACGGCAGCGCCGACCGGGACGCCCAGCGCGACCAGGGCGATCGCCAGCGGGTGCAGCGTCAGGTCGTGGGGGAAGAAGGGCATGCCGGTGAACGGGATCGCGGCGATCGGCCCCCGTAACGCGTAGAACAGCCCGAAGCCGGCCGCGGTGCCCACCGCGGCGGCCGTGGCCGCCTCGACCGCCGCGATCACGGAGATTTGGCGGGGTGTCGCGCCGACCAGTCGCATTGCCGCGAACCGCTGCTCCCGGCGGGCGGCCGAGAGCCGGGTCGCCGTGCCGACGAAGACCAGGACCGGGAACAGCAGGCCGCCGGCGACTACCGACAGAACGAGGTCGACGGCCGCCAACGGCAGCGACGGCGCGGTGGTCGGGATGGCGCCAACCTGCCGCGCCGTTCCGGAAGCGGAGAGGTCCGCGACCGTGTCGCCGACGATGGCGGTGAGCGAGCCGGGCGACGCGAGGGCGTCGTCGCCGATGGTGCCCACCAGGCGGCCGGGGAAGCGGTCGCCGAGCTCGTCGGCGGGCGTGCGGGCGATCAGTTCGGCCAGGTTGGGGGAGGCGTAGAACTCACCGGCCGCGGGCAGACGCGGAATCCCGGGCACGTCCAGCGCGTGCGGATCCGTCGCCGCCACGTCGACCCGGGCGATGAGCCGTCCGTCGAAATAGTCCCGGCGGGCGAGCCACCACGGATGCTCCGTCGTAGACGATCCGGGTGGCGCCGGGGTCGCGTTCATCCAGGCGTCGCGGGTGAACTGCGCGTTGGCCGCCTCGACCCCGGCCGCGGTGGCCAGCAACAGCCCGACGCCAAGGCAGACCGCGCCCGCGATGACGACGAACCGGACGGCTGCCTCGCGGCCGGTCGCCAGCGTCAACCGGAGTCCGAGCCCGATCATGACGGCACCAGGCTGGTCACCGTGCCGTCGCGCACGACGACCTCCCGATCGGCGTACGCGGCGACCCGCGCCTCGTGGGTGACCAGGATGACCGTCGTGCCCTGCTCGCGGGCCGCGCCGACCATGAGGTCCAGGACGTGCTCGCCGGTCAGCGAGTCGAGCGAGCCGGTCGGCTCGTCGGCGAACAGGATCTCCGGCCGGCTCACCAGCCCGCGGGCCAGCGCGACGCGCTGCGCCTGCCCGCCGGACAGCTCCCCGGACCGGCGCTGCTCGAGGCCGTCGAGGCCGAGCCGGGCGAACCAACCGCGGGCCTCGGCGACGGCGACGGCGCGGCGGGTGCCGCCGAGCAACAACGGCAGGGCGACGTTCTCCTCCGCGGTCAGCTCGGGCACCAGCTGGCCGAACTGGAATACGAAGCCGAAGTGGTCGCGGCGCAGCGCGCTGCGGTCGTTCTCGTTGAGCGTGTCGACCCGCCGGCCGCCGAAGTGGATCTCGCCCGAGTCGGGCACGAGGATGCCGCCGAGGCAATGCAGGAGCGTGGACTTGCCCGAACCGCTCGGCCCCATCACGGCAACGATCTCGCCGCGCGCCACCGCCACGGTCGCGGCGCGCAGCGCCGGCGTCTGCCCGAACGACAGGACGACGTCGCGGGCTTCAATGGCGGTCATGCGCGAACCTCCCTCGCGAGGGCGTCGAGCCGGGCGGCGGTGGTGTCCATCCACCGCAGGTCGGCCTCCAGGCGGAACAGGCCGTGGTCGGCCAGCAGCGTGTCGACAAGGGTGCCGGTCCGGCGCAGCTCGGTCAGCTCCCGCATCCGCTGCAGGTGGGCGGCGCGCTGGCGGTCGAGGTAGGCGTCGGCCGGCCGGCCCAGCATGAGGGCGAGCACGACCTTGGTGAACAGCACCGTCTGCAGGTGCGGCTCGGGCTCGACCGGCCGCGCCAGCCACGCCTCCACCTCCGTCACGCCGCTGTCGGTGATGACGTAGCGCTTGCGCTCGGGTCCGCCGCCCGGGGCGACCTCGTCCATCACGACCTTCCCGTCCCGGGCGAGGCGGCCGAGGGTGGCATAGACCTGGCCGAAGGGCAGCGGGCGCCCGCGGCCGAAGTAGGTGTCATAGTCGCGCTTGAGGTCGTAGCCGTGGCTGGGCTCGCGCTCGAGCAGGCCGAGAAGGGTAAGCGGGACGCTCATGCCGGGACCATACACTGAGCGTATACGTTGCGTACATACCCTCGGCGTATGATTCTCGTCGGCGCAATGGCGTGCGAGGTGATCGATGGGCGGCGCGCGGCCGGCTGGGACCGGGCCACCCGACCGGTCAGCGGCCCAGCAACGAGGCGATGGTGTCCGGGTCGGTGGGGTAGCCCAGGTAGTAGCCCTGCCCGGCCTCGCAGCCCACCGCGCGCAGGATGTCGGCCTGTTCCCGGGTCTCCACGCCCTCCGCGGTCACGGTCAGCCCGTACGTGTGGCCCAGGTCGACCAGGATCCGCAGGAAGGCCGCGTCCGGGTCGTCGACAAACTGTCCAGCCAGCTTCAGACCGTGCAGCGGGAGGGTGCGCAGGTTGGCGAGGTTGGAGTAGCCGGTGCCGAAGTCGTCGATCGCCAGCCGTACGCCCAGGTCGGCGAGGTCGCGGAGGCGCATCAGCGTCTCGAATTCCTCGGCCATCAGGGCGTTCTCGGTGATCTCCAGCTGGAGCTTGCCCGGTGGCAGCCCGGTCTGGTTGAGCACGCTCGCGACGTCGCTCAGCAGGCGGGGGTGGCGGATCTGCGGCATGGCCAGGTTGACGCTGACGTACGGCGCGTGCGGATGCGTGGCGTACCACCGTGCCGCCTCGACGCAGGCCTTCTCCAGCAGCCGGAGCCCCAGCGGAACGATCAGGCCGCTGTCCTCGGCGAGAGCGATGAACCGGTCGGGCCCGAGCACGCCCAGCTCGGGATGCCGCCACCGGGCCAGCGCCTCGACACCGTCCAATGTGCGCTCCGCCAGGCCGACGATCGGCTGGTAGACGAGGCCGAACTCGTCGCGGTCGAGAGCGGCTGGCATCGCGGCGCGCAATGCGTACCGGGCGACTTCGCGCTCGTTGCGCCCCGGGTCGAACAGCGACCAGCGCGACTTGCCGTCCGACTTGGCCCAGTGCAGCGTGATGTCGGCGGCCCGCAGCAGCTCGGCCGGGTCGGTGTAGGCAATCGCGCGCTCCACGATGCCGATGCTGACGGTCATCGGCAACGTGTTGCCGTCCATCCGGAACGGTTCGTCGAACGCCTCGAGGGCCGCCTCGGCGGCCTTGATGGCGTCCTCGGCGCCCGCGGTCTCCTCGATCAGCAGGATGAACTCGTCGCCGCCGACGCGCGCCGCGACATGACCCATCGCGGCGGCGAGCCGGGTGAGCCGCTCGGCGACCGCGACCAGCAGCTTGTCGCCAACGTGGTGACCGAGGCTGTCGTTGACGGCCTTGAACGAGTCGAGGTCCAGGAAACACAGGGCGATCCGAGCGTCCGGGCCGGCCGTCCGGAAGATCTCGTCGAGCCGGTCGGTGAACAGCGCCCGGTTGGGCATGCCGGTCAGTGGGTCGTGCAGCGCCGCGTGGCGGAACCGCGACTCGCTCTCGCGCAGCGCCCGCTCGGCCTGGTCGCGGGCCTTGAGCGCGGCGGCCTGGATGGCCTCCTGCTCGTCGAGCGTGCGATCGCGCAGCGCCCAGCTGTACCCGGTCGCCAGCGCCCCGAGCAGCCTGGCGACCCGCGCGCGCGCGTCCGGGTCGGCGGGGTCGATGCCCGCCAGGGTAAGCAGGTGCTCGTCGATCAGCTGGATGGTGGCGCCGAGGGCCTCGGGTGCGGCAAAGGCGGACTTGACCAAGCCTGCACCGACCTCCCATCCCGGCTTCTCCGAGAAGGGCTCGGCGAGGAGGGACGTCGCCAGCCGCTCGGCGAAGCCCGCCAGGGCCGCGAGCCGTTCGCCCCGGTTCATCGGCACGTAGCTGGTCCAAGCGAGCGCGCTGGCCCAGCGCCGCGCGAACTCGGACAGGCCCCCTTCGGCGCCGTCGGTCACCGCTTGGCACCAACCCCGACGTAAGCGGCGCTCCGCTCCGGCCGGTCGCCCACCTCATCCGGGTGCTCCGGTCGCCATTGAACGGACCAGACGATGCCCGGCTCGACGAGATCGAAGCCGTCGAACAGAGCGCGTGTCTGCGCGAGCGTGCGGCTGACGAACGGGGTCGACGTGCGGTTGAACAGGTCGCTGCCGATCTCGGCAGCCTCCCGGGTCATGCCGTCCTGGGTGCCATGGGACAGCGCCAGCCAGCTGCCGGGGACGATCCGGTCGCGGAACCGGGCCACCAGGCGGCCGGGGTCGTCAGCGTCGGGCACGAAGTGCAGCACGGCCATCATGAGCACGGCGACCGGCCTGTCGAGGTCGAGCGTGCCCCGCACGTCGGGGTGGTCGAGGACCGCGTCGACGTGGCGCAGATCCTCCCGGATCACGGTGGCGTGCGGGTTGCCGGCGAGGATCTGGCGGCTGTGGGCCACGGCGACGGGGTCGATGTCGACGTACATGACCTTCGCGTCGGGTGCGCCCTTCTGCGCGACCTCGTGCACGTTGCCGAGCGTCGGGATGCCGGAGCCCAGGTCGAGGAACTGCCGTACGCCTTGGTCGATCAGGAAGCTCACCGCGCGCCGCAGGAACGCCCGGTTGGCCTGCATGATCAGCGCGGCGTCGGGGGCGGCGTCGGTGACCGCGCGGGCGATCTCCCGGTCGACGGCGAAGTTGTGCGTCCCGCCCAACCAGTAGTCGTAGATGCGCGCGGCGCTGGGCTGGGCGGTGTCGATGCCCTCGGGCACCCAGTCGGGCCGCGTCATTCCTGCTCCTCGCGCATCCGGTATGGCGGTGTGTGCCGGATTCGTGTGATCAGCCTATCGTTTCCCGCTATCGCCCGGCGAGCTGCGCGGCCGGGTCGGTCACGTCGTAGCCCTGCGCCTTCAGCTCCGCCTCGACCACGGCGCACACCGTCTCGACCACATCCACCCGGGCGTACCGCTTGTCGTCGGCGGGCACCACGTGCCACGGCGCCTTCGGGTGGTCGGTCCGGTCGATCATCTCCTCGACCGCCGCCTCGTACTGCGGGCGCTTCTCGCGGTTGCGCCAGTCTTCGTCGGTCAGCTTCCAGGTGCGCAGCGGGTCCTCGGCCCGGCTGCGGAACCGCCGCAGCTGCTCCTCCGGCGACACGTGCATCCAGAACTTGATCAGAATCATGCCCTCGGCGGTCAGGGTCCGTTCGAACTCGACGATCTCGTCGTACGCGCGGCCCCACTG
>DATDJX010000547.1:0-3075 GCA_036520275.1 Asanoa sp. | reverse complement strand
GCTGTACCGCTGCGGGCGCCAGGCGGAGGCCCTCGAGGCCTACCGCGACGCGCGCGCAGTGCTGGTCGAGCAGGTCGGCGTCGAGCCTGGCGGCGAGCTGCGGCGGCTGCAGGACGCGATCCTCGCCCAGGACCCGGCGCTCGACGGCGTGGTCCCGCCGCCGCCGCACACCGCGAGCGCACGGCCGACCCCTGCGAGGCCGCCACCGCGCCGGCGCACGGGTGCCCTGATCGCAGCCGCGGCCGTCCTGCTGCTCGCGGGCGCGGCTGCCTTCGCCATCAGCCGCGTGCTCGAGCCGGACGGACTCCCGGACATCGACGAGAACTACGTCGGTGTGATCGATCCCGACGGCGGCCGGATCACGACGCAATACCCCGTCGGCCGGGGGCCCGGCGCAGTGGTCGCCGGCGGCGGGTCCACCTGGGTGGCGAACACGCTGGACGGGACGATCTCGCGTATCGACCGTGAGCACCACCAGGTGGTGACCATCCCGGTCGGAGGAGCACCGCAGGGCTTGGCGTTCGGCAACGACGCACTATGGGTCGCGGACGGCGACGGGCGCAGGGTCGCGCAGATCGATCCGGGGGCCTACAAGGTCCAGAACGAGATCGACGTGGGCAATGCCCCGACCGCGGTTGCGTTCGCAGGCGGCGCGCTCTGGGTGGCCTCGGGGGTGGACGGGACGCTCGATCGGATCGAGCTAGGCCGTGACCGAGGAAGGCGGACGATTCCTCTCGGCTCGAACCCGACCGCGATGGCCGCCGGCGCGGGCGCGCTCTGGGTCGCGAGCGAGGAGGCGGGCACGGTCACCCGCATCGAGCCGCATACGGGCACCGTGGTGCGGGCGATCACCGTCGGCAACGGCCCGAGCGCGGTCGCCACCGGCGAGGGCGCCGTGTGGGTGGTGAACCGCCACGACGGGACGGTCTCCCGGATCGACCCGGCGAGGAACGCGGTCTCGGGGATCGTGCGCGTTGGTGGCGAGCCGACGGCGGTGGCCGCCGGAGGCGGTGCCGTGTGGGTGGCGGGCGGCGAGGATGGCACGATCGCGCGCGTCGATCCGGAGACGACAGAGGTGGTCGAGCGGATCCACACAGGGAACAGCCCATCGGCGGTCACGGTCGCGGGCGGCCGCGTGTGGGCGACCGCGGCGGCGCCGCAGGCCACGCACCGCGGCGGCACGCTTCGCGTCCTGATCACCTCGAGCTCTCCGAAGGCGCTCTCGATCGATTGGATGGCCGAGTACGTCACGTTGGAAGCGGCCCAGGCGACCTCGCTGGTTTACGACGGCCTCGTCGGCTACCGACGCGTCGGCGGGGCAGCGGGCGCGACGCTCGTCGGCGCGCTCGCCACCGACGCCCCGCGGCCGAGCCACGACGGCCGTACCTACGTCTTCACGCTGCGGCGGGGACTTCGCTACTCCGACGGCAGGCCCGTCCGTCCGGAGGACTTCCGCGCCTCGATGGAGCGCTTCCTGCGAGTCACGCGCCACCTGTTCACCCCGTGGTTCGCGGCCATCGTCGGAGCGCCGCAGTGCGTGAGCCGGCCGGCTCGCTGTGATCTGTCCCGGGGAATAGAAACAGACCCCCGGGCGCGGACGATCACCATCCACCTCACTCGCCCCGATGGCGACTTCCTGCACAAGCTGACCCAGACGTTCGCCTCCGTCGTGCCGTCCGATACGCCGCGGCATCTCACCGGCGATCACGCACCACCGGGCACGGGGCCGTACCGGTTCGCAAGCTGGAACGTGAACCGGGGCGGAACGCTCGTGCGCAACCCGTACTTCCGATCGCGCGCCGGTCAGGCCCGCCCCACCGGCTTCGCCGACCGCATCGAGGTCGAGGTGCGCCGCCCGCGCGACATCGAGAAGCAGATCAAGGACGTCCAACGCGGGACGGCCGACGTCGCGGTCCTCGCCGGCGCAGGCGGCGCCCTCGTCCGCCCCGAGCGCCTCGGGCAGCTCTCCGCTCGATCGCCGGGCCAGGTCCACAGCCTGCCGATGGCGGGCACCGACTGGATGTCCCTCAACGTCCGGCGGCGCCCGTTCGACTCCGTCCGCGTCCGCCGCGCGCTGAACTACGCGACCGACCGAGCGCGCATCGTCGAGATCAACGGCGGACCCGAGTTCGCCAGCCCGACGTGCCAGATCGTGCCAAAGGGCTTTCCTGCTTACCACCCGTACTGCCCGTACACCGCCCAGAGGACCAGCGGGGGCGGGTGGACCGCGCCCGACGTCGCGCGGGGGCGCCGCCTGATAGCCCAGTCGGGGAGGGCAGGCGAACGACTCGTCGTGTGGGTGCCCGCCTACAAGCGCGAGATCGGCCGCTACTTCACGGCGCTGCTCGACAAGCTCGGCTTCGAGGCGTCTCTGCGCGTGAGGGCCGATGACGAGTACTTCCGAAAGGTCGGCGACCCTCGCACGGGGGCGCAGATCAGCTACTGGGGCTGGGTCCCCGACTACGTCAGCCCGTCGACCTTCATCTCCTCGCCCTTCGCGTGCGCGGCCTTGTCGGCATCGGGATCGGGCGCCGCCAACGTCTCACGTCTGTGCGATCGCCAACTGGAGCGTCAGATCGACGCTGCGCTCGCGGCGCAGGGCGCGCAGGCCGCCGCGGCATGGGCGGCGGCGGACCGCCGGGTCGTCGATCTCGCGGCCGTCGTCCCGCAGACCAACGGACGTGCGGTCGTGTTCACCTCCAAGCGGGTCGGCAACGTCCAGCAGCACGCGCAGTGGTTCACGCTGCTCGACCAGTTGTGGGTCCAGTGACGCCCACTGGTCCGCATCGGCGACCGACCATGTTTGGCCTGGTCGCCTGCGGGTAGCGCGAAATGATGCTTACCCTGACTCCGGTCGCCTCCGAGGCGATCCGCCAGCTCAGCTCCCAGACCGACGATCCCGAGGCCAGCGGCATCCGAATCGCCCCTGGCCCGGAGACGCCGCAGGGCACCGCGCTCGAGCTCACGCTCGTCGAAGAGCCCGAGCCCGAGGACGAGAAGGTCGACGAGGACGGGGCCACCGTCTACCTCGAGCCGCACGTCGCGGGCTTCCTGGACGACAAGGTCCTCGATGCC
>DATDJX010000546.1:0-13170 GCA_036520275.1 Asanoa sp. | reverse complement strand
ACCGGCCGGCAGCAGGTCGAGCCAGGCGGTCGCGACATCGTCCGCGGAAAGGTCGTGGCCCCGGGTCTCCAGCAGGTGCAGCGCGATCAGCGGGTAGTTCATGTCGTCGTCCTCGGGCATCCCGTCGATGTTCTCGACGAGACTCGTCGAACGGCTGGCGCCGTGCCACGGCCAGCGCCTCGCGACCTCCACGGGCAGCCCGACCGCCGTGAAGTAGCCGCCGAGCGGCCAGCGTCCGGTGGCCTCGAGGATCTCGCGGATGCCGGCCCGCGGGATCGTCTCCACCGGCTTGCCGAGCAGGCAGCCGGCGGCCCGGCCGAGCCAGGCGCCGAGCACCCGGTCGTCCCGGCCGGAAGCAGCCGGTGCGGCGCGGACAGCAGGGTCCGGCGGGGGCCAGGTGGCGCGAATGTCATCGAGCGAGTCCGGTTCGTCGGGATCCATCGGCACCGGCCGCGCGTCGAGCTCGTCGAGCAGCTCCACGGCCAGCTCACGCAGAACGGGCGGCGCGGGCGGCGACGTGGCGCCGCCGACCGGCGGTCCCGCCGGGCCGCCCGCCAACAGCCAGCGCGCCTCGATGTCGTCGACCGGCCGGCCTTCCTCGCGGCTGGCGACCAGCTCGTGCCGGAGCAGGTCCTCCGGCTGCACCCAGGCAACCCTCATCCGCCCATCCTTACGCACACCCTGACGGTGATGTCCCGGATGGCGGTGGTGTTCGCGCCGCTCGTCATCGCCTGCCAGGGCTGGACCTACTGGTGTTCCGCAGGCCCCTCACGGCGCAGCCGGCTGCCGGATTGCCGATCTCGGCGGCGGGGTAGGAGTCGCCCATGCCGTTGCCAATCGAAGACTATGCGGTCATCGGCGACACGCAGACCGCGGCGCTGGTCGGCCGCGACGGGTCGATCGACTGGCTCTGCCTGCCCAGGTTCGACTCCGGTGCCATCTTCGCGTCCCTGCTGGGCGACGAGAGCAACGGCCGCTGGCTGATCCGGCCCGCCTCGCCGGTGCGCGCGGTGCGCCGGCGCTACCGGGGCGACTCGATGGTGCTCGAGACCGAGTTCGACACCGACGAGGGCACGGTGCGGCTCATCGACTTCATGCCGCCGCGTGGCGAGGCCGCCGACGTCGTCCGGATCGTCGAAGGCGTCCGCGGCCGCGTGCAGATGCGGATGGACCTGCGGCTGCGGTTCGACTACGGGCACGTGCTGCCGTGGGTGCGCCGGCTCGACGCCGATCTCGTCGCGGTCGCCGGCCCCGACTCGGTCTGCCTGCGCACGCCGGTCGACGTGCGCGGGGAAAACCTGGCCACGGTGGCCGACTTCAGCGTCGGCGTGGGCTACCACGCCCCGTTCGTGCTGACCTGGCAGGCGTCCCACCTGCCCACCCCGAAGTCGGTGGACCCCTACGTCGCGCTCGAGTCCACGGAGTCGTACTGGAAGGAGTGGATCGGCCGCTGCACCTACGACGGCGCGTGGCGCGACGCGGTCGTCCGGTCGCTGTTGACCCTCAAGACCCTGACGTACGGGCCGACCGGTGGCATCGTGGCGGCGGTGACCACGTCGCTGCCCGAGGCGCTGGGCGGCGTTCGCAACTGGGACTACCGGTTCTGCTGGCTGCGCGACGCGACGATCACGCTGCAATCGCTGATGTACTCCGGGTACATGGAGGAGGCGCGCGACTGGCGGGCCTGGCTGCTGCGGGCCATCGCGGGCGACCCCGCCGAGCTGCAGATCATGTACGGCGTCGCCGGCGAGCGCCGCCTCGACGAGCAGATCGCCGACTGGCTGCCCGGCTACGACGGCAACCCGGTGCGGATCGGTAACGCCGCGGCGGAGCAGTTCCAGCTCGACGTGTACGGCGAGGTGATGGACGCGCTGCACCAGGCGCGCAAGGCCGGCCTGCAGCGCGACGAGGCCGCGTGGGAGCTGCAGATGCACCTCATGGAGTTCGTCGAGCACCACTGGGACACCCCCGACGAGGGCATCTGGGAGGTCCGCGGCGGCTCCAAGCACTTCGTGCATTCGAAGCTGATGGCCTGGGTCGCGGTCGACCGCGCCATCAAGGACGCGAAGAAGGCCGGCGTCGAGGCGCCGCGCGAGCGGTGGAAGCAGCTGCGCTCGCGGATCGCCGCCGACATCAACGAGAAGGGCTTCGACGAGCGGCGCAACACCTTCACCCAGTTCTACGGCTCCGCCGAGCTGGACGCGGCGCTGCTGATGATGCCGCTGGTGGGTTTCCTGCCGGCAGATGACGAGCGGGTCCGCGGCACGGTGGCGGCGATCGAGCGTGAGCTGGTGCGCGACGGTTTCGTGCAGCGCTACACCCAGCACCCGGCGTCCGATGTGGACGGTCTGCCGCCCGGTGAGGGCGCATTCCTGGCGTGTACGTTCTGGCTGGCGCAGAACTACGCGCTGATGGGCCGGCGCGAGGAGGCGTGCGAAGTCTTCGAGCGGCTGTTGAGCCTGCGTAACGACGTCGGCCTGCTGGCGGAGGAGTACGACACCAAGGCCGGCCGGCTGGTCGGAAACTTTCCGCAGGCGTTCAGCCACGTGCCGCTGATCGACACGGCGCGCACGCTCAGCGTCGACGAGGGCGCGGCGCGCCGGAACGTCTGACTCGGGTGCAACTCCAGGGTTGCGCTTCAGGCGACGGCATGCAACTCTGGGGTTGCAGGTTAGCGTCGCATTCTCTGGAGGTCAGGTCATGGACAGCATTGAACGGGAGATCGTGATCGCCGCTCCCGTCGAGCGGGTGTGGGCCGTGCTCACCGAGCCCGAGCACATCGCCGGCTGGTTCGGCGACTCGGCGACCGGCGACACGAGCGTCGGTGGCGAGCTGATCCTCGGCTGGAAGGAACACGGCAACCGCACCCGGCTGCGGGTGGTGGAGAGCGGGTTCGCCTCGCTCGACATTCCGGCCGACGAGCAGGCCAAGCACGCGGAGGGCAACCAGGACGGCTGGCGGCAGGAGCTCGACGAGCTGCGGGCGTACGCGGAGGCCTGAGGCGGCATGATCGACGTGGACGAGGTGCTGGCGGCGCTCGCCGAGCCGACCCGCCGCCGGCTCCTCGACGCGCTGGGCCTGCGCGGCCCGCAGACCGCCACCACGCTGGCCGCCGGGGAGCCGGTCACCCGGCAGGCGGTGGTCAAGCACCTCGCGGTGCTCGAGCGGGCCGGCCTGGTCACCGCGCGGCGGGCGGGCCGCGAGGTGCTGTTCGCGGTGCGTCCCGAGCCCCTCGAGGCGGCCGCGAGGTGGATGACCGACCGGGCGGCCGCCTGGGACGCGAGGCTGGCCACGATCAAGAAGATCGCCGAGGAGTAGCCGGGCCGGAGTCCTCCGGCCGTCGTGCCGGCGCAGGCCTACCATCACCAGGGTGTTCGACGGCTTCACCGCGTTCCGCACGAGGGCCAACGGCATCACCATCAACGGGGTACGGGGCGGCGACGGGCCGCCCCTGCTCCTGCTGTACGGCTACCCGCAGACCCACGTGATGTGGCACCGGGTGGCGCCGCGGCTCGCGCAACGTTTCGCGGTCGTCTGCCCGGACCTGCGCGGCTACGGCGACAGCGACGGGCCACCGTCCGACGCCGGCCACGAGCCGTACGGCAAGCGGGAGATGGCCCGTGACCAACTGGCGCTGATGCGCGAGCTCGGGTTCGCCCGGTTCGCGACCGCGGCGCACGACCGCGGCGCCCGGGTCGCTCGCCGGCTCGCGCTCGACCACCCGGACGCGGTCGACCGGCTCGCGGTGCTCGACATCGTGCCCACCCACGTGGTCTACCGCGATCTCGACCAGCGGCACGCGACGACGGTGTGGCGCTACTTCTTCCTGACCCAGGAGAGCGACCTGCCCGAGCGGCTGATCGGCGCCGACCCCGGCTACTACCTCGACTACACCATGGACGAATGGTGTGGCACGGACGGCGCCGTCACGGCGGAGGCGCGGGACGAATACCGGCGGTGCTTCGACCCCGCCACCGTGCACGCGACCTGCGAGGACTACCGGGCGGGAGCGACGATCGACCTCCGCCACGACGCGGTCGACGCCACCGCCCGGATCGGCAGCCCCGTCCTGGTGTTGTGGAGCGCGCGCGGCCTCGGCGCCGCATACGACGTCCTCGACGTCTGGCGCGGCGAGGCCGACGACGTGCGCGGCCGGGCGCTGGACTGCGGTCATTTCCTCGCCGAGGAGCGCCCCGATGAGGTCGCCGCCGCGCTCGAGCACTTCATGACCGCCTGAAGCGGGCGGTGCTGCGCAGCGACCACATCTGCGCCCCGCGTTCCGCCTCCAGGGCCAGCGGCCAGGGCACGCCGGGCGGCCCGAGCTGGTCGCGGAACGAGGCGGCCATCGCGCGGGCCAGCCCGGGTTCGCGCCCGGCGCGGTGCGCGAGCTCCACCGCCCGCGGCTCCACCTCGTCCGCGTCGAGGGCCTCCCAGGCGAGCCCCAGCGCGGCGGCGCGTTCACCCGTGATCGCCTCGCCGAACAGGCTCAGCGCGGCGGTCGCCGACCGGCCGACCGCGCGGCCCATCAGCGTGAAGTGGCCGCCGCCCGGGTGCAGGCCCAGGTCCAGGAAGCCGGTGACGATGCGCGCCGACCGGGCGACGACGCGCAGGTCCGCGGCCAGTACCAGGTTGACGCCGGCGCCGACCGCGTCGCCGCGCACGGCGGCGACCACCGGCGGCAGGAGCCGACCGACGCGGGTAAACGCGCCGTAGACGGCGGTCAGCGCGGACACGTTCTCGTCGGAAGCGGGGTCCGTGGCGGCGGCGGCGAGCAGCTCGCGGTGTGCTCCCGCGCAGAACGTCGGCCCGGTCGCCCGGACGACGACCGCACCGGCGCCCGGGTCGGCGTCGATCTCGTCGCACGCGGCGGTCAGTTCGGTGACCATCGCGGGGACGAGCGCGTTGCGCCGCCCCGGTGCGTCCAGGGTGAGGATCCGCACCGGACCGTCGCGCTCGAGCGTGATCTCCGTCATGGAGCAGTCGTACCTCAGGAATAGTGCTGGAACCGTCGCCAGAGCGACGACCAGGGCTGGTTGGGGTCACGGCACACCGTGACGTAGTTTTCCTGCTCCTCGTTGGGGATGTCGACGCCGTTGTCCAGGTCGCGGGCCTTTGCGCAGGACGCGAAGGACGGGCTTACGTCGGCCAGGTCGTAGCCGACGAACTCGATGACGTCAGTGCCCTCGAGCGGACCGCCGCGGAACCACAGCTCGTTCTGTCCGCTGTAGACCGGCGGCAGATCGTACGAGCCGCCGAAGCGGGCCAGTGCGCCCTCCTCGCCGTAGTTGGCGGTGATGATGGCGGCGTTCTGCTTGTCGGTGGCCGGCAGGCCGTCGTAGACCTCGGCGATCTGGCGCACGTACACCGGCCAGCCGATGCTGTCGCTGACCGCCTGGCTGGTGTCGGCGATCGGGGTCTTCGCGAGCGTCGACACCGGCAGGAGCGGAAGCGCGATCAGCGCGGAGACGACCAGGTTGAGCGCGAACGCGACGCCGAACCCGATCCGCCGCCACGAGCCGCGCCGCAGCCACCCGACGGTGGGTTCGGCGCCGGCCGCGAACAGCGCGAGCACCATGCCCGCGGTGTAGTACGGCTGGCCGCCGGTGACGAACACCAGCACGACGAGCACGAAGTAGCCGACCGCGAATGCCCGCACTGGCCGCAGCTCCCGGTCCCGCAAGACCCGAACGATGCCGGCGATCCACACGGGAGCGAGGAAGACGCCGACCATCGCGAGCTGCAGCGGCAGCAGGGTGATCCGCGACGTGGTTCCGTCGGTCCGCTCGATCGCGCGTGCCATCGTGACCTGGGGCCAGTCGTGGGTGACCTGATAGATGATGTTGGGCGCGCCGATGCCGACCGCGAGCAGCACTCCGCCCCACAGCCATGGCGACACGAGCACCCGGCGCGGCCCGACGACGAGCAGGCCGATGCCGACGGCGATCAGCGTCAGCGTCACCAGCTGCTTGTTGTAGAGGGTGAGCCCGACGAGCGCCCCGGTGGCCAGCCACCAGCGTGGGTCGCGCAGCAGCGCCTTGGCGAGCACGAGCAGCACCGCGGCGGTGAGCACCAGGTCGAGCGACGCGGTGAGCAGGACGTGGCCGAAGGTGAGCGGGAAGGCGGTCGCGGTCGCGGCGGAGGCGAGCACCTGGGCGGCGCGGCCACCGTTCAGCTCGCGGGCGAGCAGCGCGGTGAGGATCGCGGTGGCGGCGAGGATCAGCACGCCGGGCAGGTGCAGCGCCCACAGGTGGTCGCCGAACAAGACCTGTGTGCCCCGGGCGAGCAGCGGCGTCGCCGGCGGCTGGTCGACGTAGCCCCACGCGGGCCGCGCTCCCAGCCGGAGGAAGTAGAGCTCGTCGCGGTGGTAGCCGTACCCGTTGGACGTCGCGACCAGTACGACCGCGACGGCCGCCGCCACCGCGCCGATCGGACCCCAGGCGATCGGCGGCGGGTGATCGGTCCCCCGCGTCGTCACGCGGCAAACCCTAGCTGATCTCCATCGCATCCAGGGTCCTGCGCTCCCGGGTTGGACACCATGCCCGTCGTCGTCCTGCCGTGCCACCCGGACGACCACCTCCCGGAGTTGGCCGCGGGGCTGCCGCCGGATGCCGCGGTGACCATGGTTTCCGACGCCCTGCCCGGCGGCGACGTCTGGCCTCGGCTCGCGGCGCTGTCCGAGCCGCTGGCCGACCTGACCGCCTGACTGGATCCTCGAGGACCTGGCCCACCGACGCGGGGCGGCGCTCCCCGCGCGACCCCACCATGTGCCCGGGGGGACCGGCCGCGCACCCGCAAAGACACTGTAATTGCGGGTATTCCGGCCGTCAGAACGGCAGTAACGGCGTTTTGCTCGTGATACGCGAGCGGGCAGGGGTGGGCGGTGATCGGGCTGAGCAGACCGCCGCGGTGACCGCTATCGTGCGGTGATGGGGAACGGCGGCGGAGCACACTGGGGTTCCGACGGCTTGTCGTTCCGCTATTCCGACCCGGATCTCCGGCTCACGCGCGTCCGGCTGGTCCAGCACGCGGGCCTGCCCGGCGACCGGTTGGAGTTCTCCCGCGAGGACGGCCGCTGGGCGCTCGACGTGCCGCCGCCCGAGGCGTGGCGCCTCGAGTACGAGCTCGAGCTGCACCACCGCGGTGGCCGCGTCGAGACCGTCCGGGACCCCGCCAACCCGGATCGGGTCGGCGGCGCCTTCGGCGACCAGTCGGTCCTCAAGCGGCCCGACTACGTGCCGCCGTCCTGGCTCGATCGGCCGGCCGCGCAGGGCCAGTGGCGCGACCTCGCCGTCCCCGCACCGACCCTGCGCGCCGACGTCTGGACCCGCATCTGGTCGCCGGCCGGGGCCGGTGACCGGTTCCTCGTCTCCCACGACGGCCCGGAGTTCGACAAGCTCGCCGATCTCGGACGCTACAGCGCGACCGCGGTGGGCGCCGGCCTCGTGCCGCCCCATCACCTCGTGCTGCTGGCGCCCGGTGAGCGCAACGAGTGCTACTCGGCCGACCCCGCGTACGCGCGGGCCCTCGCGTCCACCGTGCTTCCGGCGGTGAAGGACGAGGTGGGCGTCGACCCGCGCAAGGGACGGCCGGTCGTCGGCATGGGAGCGAGCCTCGGCGCCCTGGCGATGCTGCACGCGCAGCGCCGCTACCCGAGCGCGTTCGCCGGGCTGTTCCTGCAGTCCGGCAGCTTCTTCCGGCCACGCCTCGACCCGCAGGAGTCCGGCTTCCCGTGGTTCTCCCGCATCGTCCGGTTCACCGGTCCGGTGGTGGCGTCGGCGTTCGCGGCGCACCCGATCCCGACCGTCCTCACCTGCGGCACCGTCGAGGAGAACCTCGCGAACAACCGGGAGATGGCGCGCGCGCTGCTGCGCCAGGGCTACCCCGCGCGGCTGTTCGAGGTGCCCGACGGTCACCATTTCACGGCCTGGCGCGACGCGTTGCATCCATGCCTCACCGGGCTGCTGCACGCGGTCTGGCGGGAGGAGCCCTGATGGACGTGCGCCAGGCCGACCTTTGGTCGCCCGCCATCAACGGCAACGGCACCGTGATCCGGTACGGGCACTACGGCCGGCCGGTCCTGGTCTTCCCGTCCGAGCAGGGCAAGGCGTACGACTTCGCGAACAACGGCATGGTCGGCGCCGTCGAAGGCCTGATCGATGCCGGCCGGGTCAAGCTCTACTGCGTCGACTCGTACGACGCGGCGTCCTGGGCCGCCCGGGACCTGCCGCTGGAGGAGCGCGCCCGGCGCCACGGCGCGTACGAGTCCTGGATCGTCGACCAGGTCGTGCCGTTCGTATCGGAGGACTCGGCCGGCTCGCCCGGCGACATCGCCACCGCCGGTTGCTCGATGGGCGCCTTCCACGCGCTCAACTTCGCCTGCAAACGCGCCGACCTGTTCCCGCTCTCGATGTGCTTCTCGGGCAACTACGACGCGTCGGGCTGGCACGGCTGGGGCGAGCGCGGCGAGGCCGTGTATTTCAACAACCCGGCCGATTACCTCCAGCACCTCGACGGCGATCACCTCGACTGGCTACGGTCGCGGCTGTCGGTCCTGCTCGTGTGCGGGCAGGGCCAGTGGGAGGACACCACCGGAGCGCTCGCGTCGACCCGGCACGTCGCCGGCCTGCTGGCGGCGAAGGGCATCCGGCACGAGCTCGACCTGTGGGGGTACGACGTACCGCACGACTGGCCGTCGTGGCGGGCGCAGTGGGCGCACCACCTGCCTCGGTTCTGCTAGGCGCAAAAGGGGAGGGTCGTGGAACACATCATCGGAATGCTGCTGGGAACCGAGGACGACTGGCCACGGGCGTACGAAACGCTGGTCAAGCGGCTCGGGACGGTCACCGACCGGCAGGGTACGCCGCACGACCTGACCACCAGCCGCGTCACGATCGAGCCGTTCAACCTGCGCGACAAGCCGCGACACTCGCTGGTGATAGACCGGCTCGCCTACTGGTACTACCACCCGCGCGAGTGGCTCAAGAAGATCGCGCTGATGGACGACGTCTACCTGCTCAACAGCCCGTTCACCTTCCAGTCCATGGAGAAGCACGCCGCCTACTGCGCGCTGATGCGGCTCGGTATCAAGGTGCCCGACACCGTGCTCGTGCCCTACAAGCACCCGCTCGACAATGCCCGATGGGCCTACACCGCCCGGCGCTACAACCAGCCGTTCGACCTCGACGAGATCGCAGCGACGTTGGGCTACCCGCTGTACATGAAGCCGTACGACGGGGGCGCGTGGGTCGGCGTCTCGAAGATCCGCAACGGCGCGGAGCTGCACCAGGCGTACGACGCGTCGGGCGAGCGCCTCATGCACCTGCAGCAGGCCGTCGAGGGCTTCGACGTGTTCACCCGCTCGCTGTCGATCGGCCCCGAGACCATGGTGATGAAGTTCCGGCCCGAGCTACCCATGCACGACCGGTACGCGGTCGAGCACGACTTCCTCTCGGCGAAGACCGGCGACGAGGTGGTCACCATTTCGCGCCTCGTCAACGCCTTCTTCCACTGGGAGTTCAATTCCTGCGAGTCGCTCGTGCGGGGCGACGACGTGTACCCCATCGACTACGCCAACGCCTGTCCCGACGTCGCGGTCACCTCGCTGCACTACTACTTCCCCTGGGCGATGAAGGCGCTGCTGCGCTGGACCGCCTTCTGCGTGGTCACCGGCCGGCGGGTGCGCATCGACCTGGACACCCGGGCCTACTTCGACATCGCCGACCGCGAGGACCTGTCGTACGCCGAGAAGCTCGCCGGCTACCGCAAGCTCGCCGACGACTACTTCGAGGCCGACCGTTACCGCGAGTTCTGCGCGGACCGGCTCGGACATGTCGACGAGCTGGTCTACGACTGGGTACGCTCGCCGGACTTCGACGCGATGCTCGTCGACACCGTCAAGGCCACGTATCCGCCGCACGAGCACGAGCGGTTCCTCGCGCATTTCCGTGGGCTCGTGGGGGCCTGGGTGCACGACCAGGAGTCGGCCCCGGCCACCGCGTAGGGTCCACCCTTGCCGGCACCCTCGACCATGCCCTCGCCGGCCGTTGCGGTCTTCTGGGCGCTGACCGCCGGACCATAGTCTCCGTCCATGTTGGCCTTCCCCCGCGCCGGGCGTCGCCGCCCGGCGGCCATCCTGCTCGCCACCGCGACGATGGCCGCGTTCACGACGACCGTCGGTTCGGCCGCGCAGGCCGGGCCGCCTGCCCCTACCGCGCTGTACATCATCCAGACCGCGGACGCGCCGGTCGCGACGTATACGGGCGGGGTGTCCGGCATCGCGGCGACCCGGCCAGCGGCGGGCAAGAAGATCGACACTCGTGCGGCGAACGTTCGAAGGTACCGCAGCCACCTCGACGCACGCCGGGCCGAGGTGCTCAGACGCGCCAACATCGGGTCCGACCGGGTCGCCTACGACTACACGCTGGTCTTCGCCGGCTTCACCGCGCGGCTGACCGCCACCGAAGCCGAGCGGCTGCGGCACACCGCCGGCGTCGCCCAGGTCTGGAAGAACCGGACGGTCACCGCACAGACCTTCACCACACCGAGGTTTGTCGGCCTCGACGGCCCCGACGGTGCGTGGCGCAAGCAGTTCGGTTCGCCGGAACGCGCGGGCGAGGGCATCATCGTCGGCGTCATCGACTCCGGCTTCTGGCCGGAGAACCCGAGCTTCGCCGCGCTCCCGACGCCGCGTCCGGATCAGCCGGTCATCGACGCCAAATGGCACGGCACCTGCGTCCCGGGCGACGAGGCGCCGGTCACCTGCAGCAACAAGGTCATCGGTGCGCGCTGGTACCACGCCGGCCGCCTCGACGTCGTCAACCCGGGAGAGTTCAGCTCCCCCCGCGACTATTTCGGGCATGGCTCGCACACCGCCAGCACCGCGGCCGGCGACCACGGCGTGACCGCCACCATCAACGGAACGGTCGCCGGGCAGGTCTCCGGCATGGCCCCGGCCGCCCGGCTCGCCGTCTACAAGGTGCTGTACGCGAACGCCGCCGGGACGCAGTCCGTGGGGTCCACGGCCGACATCGTCGCGGCCATCAACGACGCCGTCGCCGACGGAGTCGACGTGATCAACTACTCGATCGGCGAGGACGTCGACGACTTCGGCCCGGTCGAGCTCACCTTCCTCAACGCGGCGTCAGCGGGCGTCTTTGTCGCCGCCTCGGCCGGCAACGCCGGGCCCGGCGCCGGCACCGTCGACAACGGCATGCCGTGGACGACGACCGCCGCCGCCGGCACCCACGACCGCGCGGCCACCAAGACTGTGGCGCTCGGCAATGGCCAGCGCTACACCGGCGCCGGCGTCGGCGCCGGCGTCGGCCCGGCGCCGCTGGTCGACGCTGCCGTGTCCGGCGCGGCAGGCTCCGACCCGACGCTGACGGCCCAGTGCGTGAGCAACCCGCCGCAGCTCGATCCCGCCAAGGTCACCGGGAAGATCGTGCTGTGCGTGCGGGGCAACAACGATCGGGTGGACAAGAGCCTCGGCGCGAGGAACGCCGGCGGCGTCGGCATGATTCTCTACAACCCGACGCCTAACTCGCTGAACGCCGACTACCACTCGGTGCCGACCATCCACGTCGACGACGTCGCCGGGCCCGCCATCAAGGCGTACGCGGCGACGGCCGGCGCGACCGCGACGATCTCCGCGCAGACCACGGAGACGGCCGAGGCGCCGCAGGTCGCGACGTTCTCCTCACGCGGCCCCGGTCCGTCGAGCAACGGCGACCTGCTCAAGCCGGACATCATGGCGCCCGGCGTCGACGTCGTGGCGGCTTCCGCGCCGCCCAGCCACAACGGAAACCTGTGGAACGCCGACAGCGGCACGTCGATGGCGAGCCCGCACATCGCCGGCATCGCCGCGCTGATCATCGCGAAGCACCCGGCCTGGTCGCCGATGGCCGTCAAGTCGGCCCTGATGACCACAGCCCAGGTGCTCGACAACCGCGGCAAGCCCATCGCCGACCAGGCCGACGGCGCGAACGCGACTCCGCTGGAGATGGGCGCCGGCGAGGTCGCGGCCCGGCCGGCGTTCGATCCGGGCCTGGTGTACGACTCGGGCCTGACGCAGTGGCTGCAGTACTCCTGCGGTATCGGCGTGCACCTCGCCACGTCCGGCGGCGCCGACGTCTGCGACGCCGTCGGCACGGTCGACCCGAGCAACTACAACAGCCCGGCGCTCGCGGTCGGCGACCTGGCCGGCAAGCAGACGTTGACCCGTACGGTCACCAACGTGACCCGGCTCGCCGGCGTCTACCTGCCGACGGTGAACGCCCCGAGAGGCTTCACGGTGAACGTCTCGCCGAAGGTGCTGGTCGTACCGCCCGGCACCTCCCGGTCGTACACCGTGTCGTTCACCCGCACCGACGCGGCGTTCGGCGAGTGGTCGTTCGGGTCGCTGCGCTGGCGGGACCCGTTGGGCCACGACGTGCGCAGCGCGATCGCCCTGCGGGCGGTGGCGCTGGCCGCGCCGGCCGAGGTCGAGGGCGTCGGCGCCAGCGGCTCGGTCGCCATCCCGGTCACCGCCGGCTTCGCCGGCACGCTGACCGCCGTCGGAAACGGGCTCGTCGCCGCCACGGTGACGCCGTTGGCGCTGACCCCGGGCAATACGTTCGACCCGGCGGCGCCGGCGACGAGCGCGAACACCGGCAGCGTCACGGTGACCGTTCCGGACGGCACGAAGGCGGCGCGGTTTGCGACGTATGCCGCCGACTACCCGGCGGGCACCGACGTCGACCTGTTCGTGTACGAGCAGGGTGCCGGCGGCGCGTTGACCCTGGTCGGGCAGAGCGCCGGTGGCACGGCCGAGGAGTCGGTGACCTTGACCGAGCCGGGGACGTACGTGGCGTTCGCGAACCTGTTCGCGACGCCCGACAACAATCCGGCCACCGTGCGGATCCACTCGTACGTGGTGGCGCCGGCCAACGCCGGCAACCTGACCGTGACGCCGGCGAGCCAGCCCGTCACGGTCGGCGGCGCGGCCACGGTCACCGCGGCGTGGAGCGGTCTCGCGGCCGGCCAGCGCTACCTGGGCGTCGTCGACTTCGGCGACGGCACCCAGCAGGTCGGCAGCACCTTGATCTCGGTGAACGCCGGCTGATCCTTCAGCCGGGCTACCCTCCGCCCGGCCGTGCGGGACTCACCTCCCCGCGCGGCCGGGCGGTGCGGGTC